>DATCID010000125.1:0-18648 GCA_036507975.1 Ruminiclostridium sp. | reverse complement strand
AGACCTAAAATCTATGTAAACATATATGGCTAAGATTTATGTGAATGGCGGAGTGAAGAGCCGGATGCCTTAATTGGGCACGTCCGGATCTGTGAGGGGTAAGTACCGCGAGGTGCACCTACTCGACAATGGTGAATAGTTATGGTAGTCGGCTTGTGCCGACAGAATTTAGAGATCAGGATCAAGGTCATGAGATAGTGAATAGTGATAGGGTAAAAGATAGTGAATGGTGAATGGTGAAGAGTGAATAGTTATGGTAGTCGGCTAGTGCCGACAGAATTTAGAGATCAAGATCAAGGTCAAGATCAAATTCAAAATAATGAGTAGTGATATAGGAAGCTCGCTGAACTGGCTTTCCTATATCACTACTGATGGCTTACGCTAATTCTAGTGCAATCTCCATCATGTTTGTAAATGAAGTTTGACGTTCATCTGCTGTGGTGGCCTCATGTGATAACAACGAATCAGAAACCGTGAGGATACATAGTGCATTAACGCCAGCACGTGCAGCATTCATATACAGAGCAGCTGCTTCCATCTCAATTGCTAATACGCCCATTTTGGTCCACTTCTCCCAAGAGGCTGCATTGTCATCGTAAAATATATCTGAGGACAAAATATTTCCAACCTTTATTTCAATACCTTTGCGCTCAGCTATTTCTACGGCTCTTTTCATGAGTTCCCAGGATGCAGTAGGTGCAAAAGTTCCAGGTAAATCATATTGCGAAGCATAGTTTGAGTTTGTAGAAGCTGACATGCCAATAATAATATCTCTAATTTTTACATTTGACTGAATAGCACCGCAGGAGCCAAGTCTAATAATGTTTTTAACTCCATAGAAATGTATTAGCTCATAAGAGTAAATACCGATGGACGGCATCCCCATTCCAGAGCCCATAATGGAGATTTTCTTTCCCATATATGTCCCGGTAAAGCCAATCATGTTTCTAACTGTGTTGAACTGAACGGGGTTTTCCAAATAAGTTTCTGCTATAAACTTAGCACGAAGTGGGTCCCCTGGCATTAATACAGTTTCGGCGATAATACCCTGCTCGCTTACATTAATATGTGGTGTTGGAATCATGTAATTTTACCTCCAAAAAAATAATTATAAATCATTTGGCATACTAATATTACAAGTAGGTTATATTAGTTACGCTTTACATTATAAATTATACATTTTTTCCGATAAAAAAACATATTAAAATTTAATATTTACTCTATAAATTTAAAATCACGTACAACTAAAAAAAAAATAATTAATCCAATTATTCCGTCTGTAGACGTATAACTTGACAATGTAAGTGAAGAGAGTATACTATCCATAAGAGGTGGTGGTTGGATGAAAAATCGTGATATCTACATGTCGCAATTAATGGAGTTTAAAGATAAAAAATTAATTAAGGTAATCACCGGTATGCGTCGATGTGGTAAATCCACGCTTTTGGATCTGTTGGAGAGTGAGCTTATAAAAAACGGCACAGCTTCAAACAGTATTATCCATATTAATTTTGAATCTATGAAATACGACCATATTAGTGATTATAAAATACTCTACCAATATGTGAGTGAAAGGATACAACCTCATTCAAAGATGTACATTATTCTTGATGAGGTACAGCAGGTTCGTGCTTGGGAAAAAGCTATCAACTCATTTATGGTTGACTATGATGTGGATATTTATATTACGGGATCCAATGCCTACTTGTTGTCATCAGAGCTCTCCACTTTATTATCAGGACGGTATGTGGAAATCAGAATGTTACCATTGTCTTTCAAGGAATTCCTTAATTTTAATAATTTTGATAGCCAGCTTCGAATAGAAGACAAGTTTGACCAATATTTGAAATATGGTGGCTTACCGGGAATCTTAGAATTGAATAATAATGAACCAACCATCAATACATTTCTAACAGGAATTTACAACACAGTTATCATGAAAGATGTGATTCAAAGGAACTCAGTTAAGGATATTTCATTATTGGAGAATATAGTAAAATTTATTATTCACAATATTGGAAGTATCGTATCTCCCAAGAGTATAAGCGATTACATCAACAGTGATGGCAGAAAAACTAGCAGTGATACAGTTGATAATTACCTTAACATGCTGGAGAAGGCTTTTATCATATATAAAGTTAGAAGATATGACGTTAAAGGGAAGCAGTTCCTAAAAACTCTTGGAAAGTATTATGTTGTTGACATAGGGATAAGAAACGCTCTTCTAGGCTATAGAGATGCAGATTATGGACATATATTGGAAAACATTGTTTATTTCGAACTTTTACGTCGCAAATATGAGGTTTCCATCGGAAAATGTAATGATTATGAAATTGATTTCGTAGCAACTAGGCAGGATACTAAAAAGTATTATCAGGTTGCTTTAACTGTAGCAGTTGATACTGTATATGATAGAGAAATGCGTTCGTTGCAATCAATTAAAGATAACTATGAAAAGACAGTACTTTCAATGGACAGAAATTTTATACAGTCACAAAATGGAATAAAGTGTCAGAATATTATTGATTTTCTCCTTGAAGAATAGAGAAACTAGAGAAGTTCTTTAAAAACGGAAAATATAAGTGTCTAAAATTAATAAAAACTATGGTTGACATTTATTAAGGTAGAGTTTATAATACAAATGCACGCGGGAGCTTAGCTCAGCTGGGAGAGCGTCTGCCTTACAAGCAGAGGGTCGTAGGTTCGAGCCCTACAGTTCCCACCATTGTGCTGGTGTAGCTCAGCAGGTAGAGCAGCTGACTTGTAATCAGCAGGTCGGGGGTTCGATTCCGTCCGCCAGCTCCAAAAAACAAAAACACTACAGTCTCGAGACTGTAGTGTTTTTGTTTTTTATTAAAAGAATATTCGATCATATGTAAATTATTCCAGAACTGCTGCAGCTATCATTGCAAAGTAATTCTCCTGAGGTACATAATAAGGTATGCTATTACCAGACCCTAGTGCATACCCACCTTTTACGCTTGCCTTCTCCAACATAGCAGCTGCACGAAGATAAACCTCTTCTGGCGTAGACCTGCAAACAAAATCCACGTCTAACCCTCCTAAGGTAGCTATTCTTTCACCATATTTTTCATATGCATTTTCAACAGACCTTATCTTATCTTCATAAGAATGCTTCGCATCATACTTAATACCATCAATAATATCATCGATAACACTGTCCAACTTACCACAGGAATGTAATATCGCCGGTTTTTTTGAAAGATGTATAGTTTCTGCTATTTTTTTATGCCATGGAATAACATATTTCCTCATATCCTCCACCGAAAGCATGGTTTGAGTATTGAACCCCCAGTCATCATTAGAAATCAATGCCCCTACCGACTCATATTTAGAACATATTTCATAATATCTAATAAATATAGAACCTACTGCGTCAAAAATATCCTGAACAAGCTCAGGATCATCTATTATCATATAGCACAGATTTTCATATCCCACTAACGAAGTAACATTTTCAAGCACACCACCTGGTCCATACACAATAATTTTCATTCCATTAGGCAGATAGGAAGCCAGCTTTTCAAGCCTTGAATAGTCACAATTGTCAGGATCTGGCCACTCATAACTTTCAAAAGTTTTTCGGTCAGAGATAATTGCACCTCCATTCATCGATACTGATGCCTGCTGCTTTTCCTGATGGCGATTAGTTTTAAAATTAAGCTCAGTACCATGCATTGTTACATAATCGTAGCCTGTAATTCTAAAAGCATCAATTGTACGTTTTAATGGCGTTAGCTCATCATGAGCGTCGTATTTAATATGGCAGGTCAGTCTATTGTATAGTTCCTCATTTAGAAAGAATTCAAAAAGTGTGGGTCTGGAAGGCTTTTCTCTGCGTAATACGCTTAAAAGGTTCTCAAAATTCGGAGTCCTTTTGTTGTTAATAAATTCATTAATGTCTGTGAATTTCTTGTTAAAAGGTTTCATATTTTTATTCTCCTTAAAGTTTGCTATAATGTAATTATACTTGTTTATATTGCTAAGCGCTTTTCAAATATTAGCATAAAGTTTGCATCTAGTAACATTCTAGAAGGGATAACCAGTTTAAATGAATCCGTTTTGTGAGAAAGTTATAATGCCTGATCAACAATTTAAGATAAAAATTCTTATTACATCATCCTTTGAACATGTAATGGAAGTTCATCCTCATTGGCATGATGAGGTAGAGATTCTGTATGTTTCTAATGGAACAGCTATTCAGCAGGTAAATGACCGTTTTTTCCCAATCGTTCCAGGTGATCTGGTAGTCATAAGCAGTGGACAACTACATTCTACATATTCTAATCAAGGTAGTAAATGTGATATTTTCGTTCTTTTATTTGATGCTTCAAGTGTTTTAGATAAGTTTGAGCTGGTGGGGAAACAAACCCCTTCATGCAGTTTCAATAACTCAATACTATTTAATAATCCTATTAAAACAGTAAATGAACCTGAAAAGCAACTACTTGATTGTTTACTACAGATCAGAAAAGAATTAGTAATTAGAGAGAGGGCTTATGATCATTGCATTAAATCACTTTTATATAAGATGCTGGTAGTACTTGAAAGAAATGATCTATATAAAATAAATAAAAATGATTATAGAAAAAATGTGATTATAAGGCAAATGCTCGAAAAAACTTTCAATTTAATAGATGCTTCTTATTTTGAAGATGTGAGCCTGAAAAAAGCTGCTGCTGTTTCAAACCTCAGCGTACAGCACTTTTGCAGACTATTTAAAAAAACTACCGGTATGACTTTTAATGACTACCTGTCCTTTTATAGAGTCAACAGAGCAGAAAAGCTATTGCATTCGCAGAAAAAAATAACCGAGATCGCATTAGAATGTGGCTTCGGGAGTATGTCATCCTTTATTAGAAATTTTAAGAAATACAAGAATTGTACACCCTCTGGATACAAAAACCTCTAATTTAAGTAACTGGATTAGAAGCTCATACTTTGTCAAATTTATGATTATAGTATATAATCATAAACATATTTGCTTTTTAATATCTAATAAATATAGAATATGTGGAATAGAGATACATTTAGATAAATTTTAAGGAATTATGGATTTTTTACAGGAGTATCAACTGGGGGATAGAAGTGAGATATATTTCAATTAATCTAGTAGAAGAAGGAATGAAGGTAGCCAAAACCATATTCAATGAACAAGGCGTAGCTTTAGTAAATGCTAATTCCCAACTATCTAGAGCAGTAATAAACAAGCTTGAATTTCTTGGCTATAGAGGACTTTTAATAGATGATCAGATATCAATTGGTATAGAATATGAAGAAAATTTTGTTTCTCAGGAGTTAAAAACTTCTATTTCTAAAAGACTGATAAATGCATTAGCGTTACACTCTAAGGACGAAAGTTTTTTATATGATGAGATTGATGGACTTAAGGAAATAATTTCAGGAATAATTGAAGAGATGTTCATTAAGAAAGATTTACATTTGAACCTGTTAGAATTAAAAATGTTTGATAATTATACATATTTTCATTCTGTAAATGTTGCAATTATTTCTCTGGCAATCGCATATAAACTAAAGCTAAACAAAAATGACATGCTTATAGTTGGAACAGCAGCTCTTCTTCATGATATAGGGAAAATAGTTGTTGGAAAAGATATTCTAAATAAGCCTGGAATATTATCTGATGAAGAGTATGAGATTATGAAGACTCATAGTAAAGAAGGGTATGACATTTTAAGCAAAAGTACTAGTCTTTCAGCGAGAACTACAGTTTCTGTATTATCGCATCATGAGCATTATGATGGCACTGGCTATCCAAATGGACTTTGTGGGGACAAAATAATTATATTTGGCAGGATAATATCTATTGCAGATGTTTACGATGCCTTAACTTCTGATCGCCCTTATAGAAAGGCCTATACAGTATTAGAAGGGATAGAGTTTATGATGGCAAATAGCGGAAAGCTATTTGACCCAGAGTTGGTGAAAATATTTACTTCAAAGGTATATCCATATCCTGTAGGAAGTTCAGTTAAGCTTAGCAATGGCGAGGTTGGATTAATTATTAGTAATAGCGCAGAAGTTTGTTTACGCCCCACAATAAAAATATTATCTGGCGATAATAGCAAAATAGTAGACTTGATTAATGATAAAAATTATCTTTCTGTTATTATAATTGGGGAAATGTGATATTTTTATTAATATAAGTTACAAGTTCTACATAATGAAATGAAAGAGGACTTTTCATTTTTGTAGCGAATATTTAACAGTATTGGTGGGGTGAGAAAAATACTAATAGATATGGATGTTACAATAGCATATAAATGCTTCTCTTGTGGAACGTTTGATTTTACGAATATCAACATTTTCAAACTTTTTCTACATGACAGCGTTGTACATAAATGCAGGTGTGAAGGTGCAAGGTTGGAGATACTCAAAATACGCAAAAATGAGTACAAATTGACTGTACCGTGTATTGGTTGCGGCTCTGAGCATACTCACAATATTGGCAGAGAAGATCTTATTAGTGATGAAATTATAATATATACATGCCCAATAACAGGAATTAAGCAATGCTTTATAGGCAGAGATGATATGGTCAGAGAGTATATTGATAGTTTTGAAAAAGAATTAGATGTTATGATTGATGGACTTGGATATGAAAAATATTTTGTGAATACTCAGGTTATGATTGACACTCTCAACAAGGTACATGATATTGCTGAACAGGGTCATTTGTATTGTGTTTGTGGCTGCAATGATATTATAGTTTCGATGCTCAAAAAAGGTATTCATCTCAAATGTCCACAGTGTTCTGGAAGTGAGTTTATACTCGCTGCCTCAAATAATGATTTAAAAAAGACACTTCAGAAAGTAAGTATAGTCTTATTTGAAAAGAAATCAAAATATAGTTATTAATTAAAAAGATGATTAAAGGCACGTAATGAAGGAAATACTTGCAATGTAATGAATATAACGCTACGATTGACATGTATTTACACTTTTGATATAATGAATTTTGTGGAAAGTTCAGAAATGCTCCTCTACAAAAAAGTAAACGATAAAAGGATTTTCTAAAAAGAATTTTCTAAGATGATTTTTCTAAAATGATTTTTCGAAAAAATTTCTTAATTAAAATAATCAAAAACATTTTTATAAGGTGGTGAACTATGGACCAGATTAATTTACAGTCAAAAACACTAGAAGATTTGCGATATATTGCAAAAATGATGGGCATTAAAAATATATCCAAATTTAAAAAGAGTGAGCTGATGGATTTATTGGCAGAAAGAACTGGTGATACCAAAGAAGAGGATATCCAGAAGAGCGAAAAAGATATTTCCAGGGAAAAGTCGCAACCTGAGACAGCAGTTAATGATGAGGTTGTTCAGACAGTTCTAGAGGAGCCCAGAGTTGCTGAAGAAGAGAATATAGAAGTTGCTCAGGTATCAGTTATGAGGAAATCTCGAAGAGGAAGGCCTAGCAACGCATCTAAGATGATGGACATACAAGCAGACAGTAGTGAAAAGGAAGTTTCTGATACACCGGAATTAAAATCAAAAGCTGATGAACCAGCTGTTGAGAAAGCTGATGTAAAAGCTGATGAACCAGATGAAAAGCCAGAGAAAGTGTCCGAGAGGTTAAAACATTTTGGAGTAAAGTTAGCTGAACAAAAGCTTACTGAGACAGTGGATATCAAAGCACAAAGCAGATTACATACTCCTAGGCCGATAAAGCCTCATTTGTATTCTACTCGGACTACAGAAAGACCCCAGAGAATTGCGAACGAACCTTTGACGGATTCTACGCCACAAATAATAGAGACACAACCACATATACATCCGAGGAAGCTGCAATCACAGATACAACCTCAACCACAACAGCAACCGCAGATACTGCCACAACAGCCACAACAGCAACCGCAGTTGCAGCCACAGCCACAACAGCAATCACAGATACAACCCCAGCCACAACAGCAATCTCAGATGCAACCACAACAGCAAGGTAATGAGAAAATTGAGAGCGAAGACCCAGTAGAAGGGGTTCTTGAAGTATTACCTGATGGCTATGGATTTCTGAGAAGTGAAAATTATTTATCCGGACCACGTGATGTTTATGTTTCTCCTTCACAAATAAGGAGATTTGGACTTAAAACAGGGGATAAGGTCAGGGGCAAAGGCAGAATTCCAAAAGAGGGAGAGAAATTTCAGGCATTGCTTTTTGTTCAATCAATCAATGGAGATACACCTGATATTGCCTCCAAAAGAGTGCCTTTTGAATATCTGACTCCAATTTATCCAGAGAGTAGACTTACGATGGAGACCGTGCCAAGGGAGTTTTCCACTAGACTTATAGATCTTATTTCTCCTATAGGCAAAGGTCAAAGAGGAATGATTGTTTCATCTCCAAAGGCAGGTAAAACTATACTTTTAAAGAAAATAGCTAATGCTATTTCTATTAACTATCCAGAGGTAGAGCTGATTGTTTTGCTTATTGATGAGCGACCTGAAGAGGTTACTGATATGCAGCGATCTATAAAAGGAGATGTTATATATTCTACATTTGATGAGGTTCCAGATCACCATATTAAGGTTGCCGAGATGGTCTTAGAGCGAGCTCAGAGACTTGTGGAACAGAAAAAAGATGTAGTAATTTTGCTTGATAGTATAACTAGACTTGCTAGGGCATACAATCTTACTATTCCACCAACTGGTAGGACATTATCGGGAGGCTTGGATCCGGGTGCATTGCATAAGCCAAAGAAATTCTTCGGAGCTGCAAGAAAGATTGAGCATGGCGGAAGTTTGACAATAATGGCAACTGCACTTATTGAGACAGGAAGCAGAATGGATGATGTTATTTTCGAAGAATTCAAGGGTACAGGTAATATGGAGCTCCACCTTGATAGAAAGCTATCTGAGAAGAGAATCTTCCCTGCTATTGATATTAACAAGTCAGGAACCCGTAGAGAAGAATTGCTGCTTAGTCAGAGAGAACTTGAAAGCGTGTGGGCTATTAGAAAAGCAATGAGCAATATGGGTACAGCTGAAGTTACAGAGATAATGCTAAACAAGCTCATGCAGACTAGAACCAATGACGATTTTGTAAAGAGTATAAATGTATCTTTCCAAGATAAGAACTCATAAGGTTAAAATAAAATCAAAACTTGATTATAGAAATCATAGAAATCATATAAAATGTTAGAAAATGTATATTAAAGAAAGGGTATTGCGATATTTTTGTTTTTATGTTAAAATATCACTTGCCTCTTTAATAAGCAACTAAGTACATTTTGTACGTTGAATATATATAAATCATGCTGTTCATTGAGGACAACGCAATTTTGTTTGAAAGAAGGTGAAAAACAATGAAGGAAGGTATTCATCCAAATTATTCAGAAGCAGTGGCTAAATGTGCATGCGGTGAGACATTTATAACTGGTTCTACAAAAAAATCCCTTCACGTTGAAATTTGTTCAAAGTGTCATCCTTTCTTTACAGGAAGGCAGAAACTTATTGATACTGGTGGACGTGTAGATAAGTTTAAAAAGAAATATGGTATTGTTGATACTGCTGATAATGTATAATTAAGACATTGAAAGACTGGGAAGAATTTTCCCAGTCTTTTGTTTGATTACTATTAGTAGTGAATGGTGAATAGTTAAGGAAATCGGCTTTGCCGACTAGATTATTAAAAGACTTAACTATATAATTGATTTTATAGGAGCTATATATGCTCTTTGAAGTAATATAGGAGGCAAAATGAAAAAGACGACAATTGGTGGTCAAGCATTACTAGAAGGACTTTTAATGATTGGACCTCAGTATAGAGCAACGGCAATTAGAAAACCAGACGGTGAAATACTGATTGAGAAGCAACCACTAAAGCCTAAGGGCAAGCTTTCAAAAATCCCTATTATCAGAGGCGCAGTAAATCTTTTCAAGCAAATGGTTATAGGTGTGAAGGCACTTATGTATTCTGCGGAGTTTATTGACCTTGAGGATGGAGAAAAGACAACTGAGCCTTCAAAATTTGAAAAGTTCCTAGAAAGAAAATTTGGAGATAAGTTAGCTGATATTGCTATATATTTCTCGGTAATATTGTCCATATTTTTTAGTGTTGGTTTGTTTATTCTTCTCCCAAATTTTATAGCAAACTTTATTCCTGTAAATAGAGACTCTTCTTCAGGTGTTATAATTTTGAACCTGATAGAAGGTGCTTTTAGAGTAGGTTTGTTTATTGGATATCTGGCACTTGTTTCCATGCTGAAGGAAATGAAGAGAGTATGGGAATACCATGGTGCCGAGCACAAGACAATTCATTGCTACGAGCATGGAGATGAGATGACTATAGAGAATGTGAGAAAATATTCTACTAAGCATCCGCGCTGTGGCACATCACTCTTTTTTACGATAATGATTATAAGTATTTTAGTTTTTTCATTTACAGGTTGGCACAATGTTTTTATAAATGCCTTAATAAGGATTGTTTTAGTGCCTTTAATAGCCGGCATTTCGCTTGAGATTATCAAGTTTGCTGTAAAGAAGAACAATTGGTTATTCAAAGTTTTTAGTGCACCTGGACTAATGTTTCAGGCCTTCACCACAAGAGAGCCGGATGATAGCCAAATAGAGGTTGCTATAGCAGCGTTTAATGAGGTGATTCCGATAGAGGATGGAAGCGATGAATGGGGAAAAGACTAGTTGGAAGATCAAGAGACTAGTTAAGGTCAAAATCAAAACCTTTAGTGAATAGTGAATGGTGAAGAGTGAAAAGTTATGGAAAGTCTGCTTCGCCGACTGAATTAATAGATCAAGGTCAAGATCAAGGTCAAAACTTTTAGTGAATGGTGAATGGGCTATGAGTATTAAAGAGTATTTACGTTATGCAACAGACATTTTAAAAAGTGCTAATATTGAGACCCCGGTGCTTGAAGCCGGGGTTGTGCTTTGTCATGTTTTAAAATGCGGTAGGGCATACTTGTACTCTCACGATGATAGAGAGCTGGATAAGGTCGAATTAGAGGCGCTGGACTACATGCTTGAGCAACGTGCAAACAATGTGCCTACTGCATATCTTGTTGGGGAAACTGAATTTATGTCTCTCCCATTTGTTGTCAGCCCAGCTGTTCTTATTCCAAGGCAGGATACTGAGATACTTGTGGAAAAATGTATTGAGCTTGTAAATGCCATGAGCATATCGCAGCAGATGAAAGAAGCCGATGAAAATGCAGATGATAATACTGCTAGGAGTAAGGTGAACGTACTGGACATGTGTACTGGCTCAGGTTGCATAGCGATAAGCCTAGCTCACTATTGCCTTGAGATCAAGGTTGTGGCATGCGATGTTTCTAGAGATGCCCTCTGTATAGCTAAAGTCAACAGCGAGCGAAACGGTGTTCAAAATAGGCTGGAACTGTGCTGGGGTAATTTGTTTGAGGCACTTAATGGTGAGCAAAGGTTTGACATAATTGTGAGTAACCCTCCATATATTGAAACTAAAACAATGCCAGAGCTTCAAAAAGAGGTGCGGAATCACGAACCCGTTCTTGCGCTAGATGGTGGGGAAGATGGTTTGGATTTTTATAGAAAGATCATTGCTATCGCGCCAAGATATCTAATTAATGGAGGGTATCTAGCCTTCGAAATAGGCTATAACCAAGGGCAGAGTGTCAAAGTACTTATGCAGCAAGGCTTTCATGATATTGAAACCTACAAGGATTTCAGTGGAAATGACAGAGTTGTCATTGGTAGACTATCAGTCGTTCCACAACTTTAGGATCCCTGCATCCTGAAGGTTTTTTACAATAATTATGCTTATAGGCCCGATAAACATTCCAAGAATTCCAAGAAATTTCAGACCTACATACATCGCTAGTAACGTAACTAAAGGATGAAGGCCTATCTGGCTACCTATTATTTTAGGCTCCATTATCTGTCTTATCAATATTCCCAAAATATATAAAATAGCTAAACCGAAGGCTAAAGTCATATTACCATTAAAAACATGCCACATAATCCATGGAATCATTACTACACCTGTGCCTACAATTGGTATGGCTTCTGCAATACCGACGATGAGTGCTATGAGAATGGCATATTTCACATTTAGGATAACTAGACCTACACTTACCTCAATAAATGTAAATCCCATTAATATCAGCATTGCTTTGAAGTAACCAATCAAGGCTTTTATTGTACCTTTTTTCAAACCTGACATATTCTTTCTCCACGCAAATGGAAGTTGCCTGAAAAAGAATAAGGAAATCTTCGTCTTATCGCTACTAATAAAATATGTTCCTAATATAGTTACAAAAATAAATACTGTAAGCTTTGGAATTGAAGAAGCTGTGTTAATAGCGTATTGAATAACGGCTGTAATTAGGATAGTGATTTTAGCAGAAAGTGATGCAAGATTCTTAGTTATAGTATCGGTTATTTCCACTGGTAACGCATTATAGAAATTTGTTATATTGTAAATCAGGCTGTTTATTTGGGTAGTGATATCATTTGAATAGGTATTTATATTTTTTTGTAGTACAATTAGTTCATCAAATACTTTGATTATTCCAATAGTTATCGCAAACCCAAGAGCAGACATCGTGACAAGAAGTGAAATAATTGCAGCTAGCTTTCGCGACATTTTTAACTTCTCCAAGAGACGAATTACAGGTTCATTTATATATGAAACAAGTATTGCAATAACAAAGGGTGCAAAAAACGGTAATAAATATGTTATTGAAAAGTATATAGTTGCAAATATAATTATAATTAATACAAGCTTTTTGATAGCACTTTGATACTTACCCCATAGCTCCATCGCATATCCTCCGATAAATAAGAACTAACTATTATAATAAATTTATACATATAAATCTATTTAAAGTACAATTAACAATAATTATATTTCTTTCCCAGGATTAAAGCAATAGACGGGATAAAAGAACAAAATACATTCTGAGCTCTAATAACAGTTCAAGTACAGCATATAGCAAATTATTGTATACAATGTTCAAATTTTCTGTATCAAAAGCTTTAAATACGGGCTTCTATTGTATTTTGTTTAAAATTATTGTAGAATGATAAGCGGAAGATAATGTGAGAGCAAAGTCGATAAAAGTCATATTTTATTATAATTATGATTGATTAGAAATTTGCTTTTTAGGATTTTCAAAAATATGAGGGATTAAATAACTATTTTGAAAGGAGAATTAGCTGTGGATTGGTATATATTACTGGCAGCTATTCTGTTGCCTGCACTGAGTGCAGCATTATGCTTTACAATTAGAAATCAGAAGGTGCGTACCGCTGTAGTGAGTGTTTCAACTCTCTCTCTTTTTGCAGTAGCTGGCGGATTAATTGCACTTATGATAAACTCTCCCGATGGGAAAATAGTTTTTCAAATGGATGAGAGTGTACTTGAAGTAATTAGCTGGCTTATAAAGGGTTTTGATCTTTTACTGTTTGGCTATATTGCATATGTAGGTTTAAAGCATAAGAAGGCAATAGTATTTGTTTTATCTGTTTTACAATTTATACCATGGGCTTTATTTGAGATTTTTGGTGTTTTCGGTAAGGTTTATGAACCGGAAAAAGCATTTGTAATTGATAATTTATCATTAATAATGATAATGCTTGTATCAATTATAGGACCTATTATCACATTTTTTGCCATTGGATATATGAAAGAACATGAGCATCACTTAAAATTAAAGGTATCAACCCAACCTAGATTCTTTATGATACTATTTGTATTTTTAGGCGCAATGAATGCACTAGTGATGACAGACAATCTATCCTGGATGTATTTATTCTGGGAGATAACCACACTTTGTTCCTTCCTGCTGATTTCCCATGATGGAACAGAGATAGCTATTAAGAACGGTTTAAAAGCTTTGTGGATCAATTCACTTGGAGGCGTGGCATTCATTATTGCAATAATTTTAGTGAATTGCAGCTTAAAAACGCTTTCAATTCAAGCTATTTCAGCTTCAGGAATGCAAGGTGCATTTACTGGCATGTTGCCAGTTGCGCTTGGACTACTTTGTGTGGCTGGTTTTACCAAGTCAGCACAGTTTCCATTCCAAAGCTGGCTATTAGGAGCAATGGTTGCACCAACTCCTGTATCGGCATTACTTCATTCAAGTACTATGGTTAAAGCTGGCGTGTATTTGATAGTGCGAATTTCACCAGCATTCTCTGGAACTATCTTAGGGCAGCTTGTTGCTGTAGTTGGTGGATTTACTTTTGTAGCCGCCTCTGCAATAGCCATAAGCCAAAGCAATGCAAAGAAGGTTCTGGCGTATTCAACTATCGCAAACTTAGGGTTAATCATTTGTTGCGCAGGTATTGGAACAAGAATTTCACTTGCTGCTGCAATATTATTGATGGTTTTCCATGCTGTTTCAAAAGGGCTCTTATTCCTTTGTGTTGGAACTATTGAACAAGGTATTGGAAGTCGTGATATTGAGGATATGCAGGGCTTGTTCAAAATAATGCCATTTACTACTGTTATAACAGTAATTGGTATGATTTCTATGCTATTGCCACCTTTTGGAGTGCTTATTACAAAATGGCTAGCGATAGAGAGCGCGGTTCATCAGCCTTTGGTGCTATTATTTATAATACTTGGTAGTGCTTTAACAGTTGTATTTTGGGCAAAATGGATTGGAATTATTTTGACTATGTCGTATAAGCCGAAGTATTCGTTGGAAAAATTGACAGTCTCAATGAAAGCGGCATTAGTTATGCTAATAACTTTTGTTATGGCTGCAAGTATGGGTATTGTTCCATTGTACAATCAGTTTATCAGACCGCAGGTAATATCATTTAAGATAGCTGACAAACAGGAGCTTGTTGGAACAGGTATGGGGATTTTGCTTAAAAAGGCTGATGAAGCAGTTTACGGAAGCTTTGCTTCAATACTGTTCTTCATAATAATATTGGCTCTGATGGTTACTATACCTTTCTTTACTAATAGAATTAAGCCTAGCAGGATGAAGCCACCATATTTATGTGGTAACAATGTTGATGATGATTACAAGGGTATTGAATTTATTGGCCCCGGTGACAAAATAGAAAGCGTTGTAGTTAGAAATTATTACATGGAATCTGTTTTTGGAGAAAAGCAACTCACTTTATGGGTTAATATTGTTGCAGGCGCATTGATGGTTATTATGTTAGGGGTGGTGATTGGATTATGAGCATAAACAATTTATTAATAGCTTTTATTGCCATAATAGCTGCTCCTTTGCTTGGTGGGTTATTGACTGGTATTGACCGAAAGATAACCGCTAGAATGCAAAATAGGTTTGGCCCTCCGATAATTCAACCTTTTTATGATTTCTTCAAGCTTATCGGTAAACAAGGGATTGCAGTTAATCAAACACAGATGGTGTATGTATTAGGGCATTTATTATTTGCAATAGGTGCATTAGTTATGTTTGTTTTGCAACAGGACTTACTAATGTTGATGTTTGTTCTTGCTTTTTCTGCTGTTTCACTAATAATGGGAGCAATGAGTGTTCGTTCCCCATATAGTAAAATTGGTGCACAGAGAGAAATTATGCAAATGATGGCGTATGAACCTGTGCTACTTTTAATGGTAGTAGGCGTATACAAAACCACAGGAAGCTTTATGATTTCAGCTGTATTTCAACATGATAAGCCTTTATTATACAGTCTGCCATTGGTGTTTTTATCCTTCTTGTATGTTTTGACAATAAAGTTAAGAAAGTCTCCATTTGACTTTGCAACTTCACATCATGGGCACCAAGAGCTGATAAAGGGCTTGACAACTGAGTTTTCAGGTTCGCAGTTAGCATTGATTGAACTAACACATTGGTTTGATTTGGTACTGCTTTTAGGTTTAATTACATTGTTTTTTGCACAACCTTTGTGGGTAGGTATTATAATAGCATTAATTTGCTATTTCTTTGAAATAGTTTTAGATAATATTAGTGCCAGAGTAACTTGGCAGTGGATGGTAAAAGTAACTTGGGTTGCAGGTATTGGAGCAGCACTAGTAAATATAGTTTGGATGTATCTAATTCCTTAAAAATTGGAATAAATAAATATGTTGGAGATTTTCAGGATATTTTAAGAAAATCTATCCTACAATAAGAAAGGTGAATTGTATGGGTATAATAAGCAAATCAAGGAAAAAGTCACCCTGGGTTATACATTATGACTGTACAAGCTGCAATGGGTGCGATATTGAGACTTTAGCATGCCTCACTCCATTGTACGATGCTGAGCGATTGGGAATAGTTAATGTTGGTAATCCCAAACACGCAGATATTTTGCTTGTAACAGGTTCTGCTAATAAAAGAGGCGCACATGTATTAAAAAATATATACAGCCAAATGCCAGATCCGAAGGTTGTTGTAGCTATTGGAGCGTGTGCCAGCACAGGGGGCATATTTAAAGAGTGTTATAATATAATCGGCGGCATAGATAATGTAATTCCGGTGGATGTATATGTTCCTGGATGTTGCCCAAGACCTGAGGCCATAATAGATGGAATAGTTCAGGGAATTGGCAAACTGGACGAGAAGGCAGAATTAATGAAGAACGAGGGCAGAGGAATATGATTGAAAATTTAGAGGGAATTGCAATTGATCAATTACTTGCTGAGACTCAAAAATGCAAGTATGAGGGTTATAGATTTATTACTGCTACATGCGCAGATAATGGTGATGAGACTATTGATATTATTTATCACTTTGATAAAGACTATGTGATGAAGAATTACAGAGTTACTTTCAATAAGGGCGAAGCTGTTCCAAGCATTTCTAAGATCTTTTTATGTGCAGTGCTGGTTGAAAACGAGATTAAGGAATTGTTTGGAGTAAATGTTACTGATATAGCGATAGATTATGGTGGACATATGCTATTATCAGAAGAAGAACTGGATTCACCAATGCTCAGACGTCAAATAACTGTTGAAAAAAGAGGGGGTAAGTAATTATGAGTTCAACTATAATTCCTTTTGGACCACAGCATCCTGTGCTTCCAGAACCCCTTCATATCAGGCTCGTTATGGAAGATGAAAAAATTGTTGAAGCAATACCTGCTATTGGCTATGTGCATAGAGGTCTTGAAAAACTTACTGAAACCAAAGATTTTACTCAGAATGTATATATTGTTGAGAGAGTATGCGGAATTTGTAGTGTAATGCACGCTATGGCCTATTGTCAGGGAATCGAAGAACTAATGAATATTGTGGTTCCTGACAGAGCAAAGTTCTTAAGAGTTATTTGGGCTGAGCTCCACAGAATTCATAGCCATTTGTTATGGTTGGGACTTTTGGCTGATGCCTTTGGTTTTGAAAGTCTTTTCATGCAGGTGTGGAGAGATAGAGAAAAGGTTATGGATATAATGGAAGAAACAGCTGGCGCAAGAGTTGTTATATCAGCTAATGCCATTGGCGGTACAAGACGTGACCTTTCAAAAGAACAAATGGTAAAAATTAACCTCACAATTGATGAGATAAAGCATGATTTAGAGCAAGTTGAATCTGTTTTCTTAAATAACTATACGGTTAAGCATAGACTTGTAGGCAGAGGGATACTCACTAAAGCTGATGCTATAGAGCTTTGTGCAGTTGGTCCAATGGCCAGAGCCAGTGGAATCAGCATGGATTTGAGAACTACTGGGTATTCGGCATATGGGCAGCTAGATTTTGAACCAGTTCTACACAATGATGGTGATAACTATGCAAGAACATATGTCAGACTTAAAGAGATTTATCAATCAATTGATCTTATTAAGCAGGCAATAAGCAAGATACCTGAGGGTGAGCATTTGGTTCCTGTAAAGGGAATGCCACCAAAGGGAGAGGTAATTTCCAGAGTTGAGCAGCCAAGGGGAGAGGTATTATATTATTTAAGAGCAAATGGTACTAAAAATTTGGAGAGACTTAGACTTAGAACTCCTACATTTGCAAATATCCCTTCATTGATGAAAATGCTACCTGGAAGTCAGCTTTCAGATGTTCCATTGCTTATTTTGACCATTGACCCGTGTATATCCTGTACTGAGAGATAAGGAGGTTAAAGATATGTTTAAGATGATGGGGAACATATTTAAAAATTTGGTGTCAAAACCTGCAACGAGATTGTACCCTTTTGAAAAGAGAGAGCCATTTAAAAACACAAGGGGTCAGATCGCAGGTTGTGATATAGATAAGTGTATCTTCTGTGGCATATGCCAGAGGAAGTGCCCAGCTGATGCAATTGTAGTTAATAAAGAAGAGAAATCTTGGGAGATTGATCAGTTCAGATGCGTAATATGTAATGCGTGCGTGGAGGCTTGCCCAAAGAAATGTATTATTTCTAGCGAGACTCATAAAACACCGCAGTACAAAAAAGACAAGCTCAAGATTGTTCAAACTGAAAAAATTACTGAAAGTACTGGTAAAATTACAACTTAGCTGTCATAATATATTTAATGGGTAAGATTAAGATTAAAGTCAACGGCTTAGTTAAGGTCAAAGGATTAGTAAAGTCAACGGCTTAGTGAATAGTGAATGGTGGAGCGCCAAGAAAGCGCCTAAGATATAGCAGGTGGAAATCCTGTGCGGAAAGGGTGAGCCGCCCACCGCTATCCATTCCTTGGAACCGAAAGGGTGACCTTAGGTTTAAGCGTAGGACGGAGAGCTGGTAGG
>DATCID010000124.1:0-10094 GCA_036507975.1 Ruminiclostridium sp. | reverse complement strand
TATTATGACCGCCTCCTATTAATTTTGATATTGGCTTACGACACCTTTATCATTTTACCATAGGAGGCTTTATTGTTCGTATTATCACTTCTGCTTACTCTATTCGCCCCAGCATAGCTGGGGGATTAATGTTTTCATTTATCTAATACTCTAAAGCCATTTATAACAGCATCATGCTGAGTGCCTTCTTTGGCTATTATAGTAAATCCCTATATATTCAAATATTCTTTGCTTTGCCTACAAATGTGGTCTCCTTGTAATATTATATAACTTAAAATGACACCTCATATTGTTCAGAACTGAGGTGTCATTTTAAATATTTTTATGTGAAGAGACAACCATCCAAACCAGCAGAAACCAGTTGATTGAGGATCAATCTCAGATAACCATCGGAATACAATATGGCTTTTGTACCTTCCTTTTAGCCTGCTCATAATTAGGCTCTGGTTTACCAAAAGCCGCTTCAGTTATTTGGAAAACTAGTTCAAAGAGTGGAACCTTATCATGAATTTTACCCACAACCTCCGAGGAGAGGTTTTCAGGAATCATCAGGCACTATGCGGGTAAGTTCAGTGCAATTTGAGTTGCTTGATCTGCTTTTTCCCGAAATACTGCCATCGTTTCGTTAAACTCATCCTCATAGTCCATCAAAGCAAAAGTGGTTGCTTCAATCCCTGCAAACTCTGCTACCATCTGCATCAATGGGCTTCTGGTCAAATGACACATCACCAGGCCGTTATCTCCCTACAAGTTTCCTGCGGTCGGTAGCTATCTCCCTTGCATCAATAGCGGAGATGCGGCAGCTACAGTTTCCCTATATGAATATTTCATTTTTTGAAGGACTTCCTCTAAATGTTTCAAGTACTATCTAGCTTTTTTCTTTGGACCTTGGTTCAAAAAAAGACAGTATTAATGAAATAAAGCACAAAGCAATTGCAACATAAATTAGAGGCTTGTTGCTCATAACCGGGCAAACACCAGAAGGCAACTTGCTTCTTATAAGATAAATATCAGCCAGTGCATATATTCCAATAGCTGCACCAATGATTAACGTACCATAACTAAAATACGATAATAGCTTTTTTTTCATACTAATTCAAAAGGAACAATATAGACTTTATCGTCTATCTTTCGTCCTTTAAGTAGCTCGCAATGTCTAAATATTGACATCTGTGTATCCATTTCCATTGCCGTTAAATTGAAGTTAATGCATAATTGTTGTTTTGTTGCTTTACCATTTTTTACAACATATTCATAAATCATTTTTTGCAAATCAGTAAGACCGTCAGTTCCGGTCTGCCCTGACATAGCACGATGTGTTTTTGCAGCATGTACTGCGGCTACATCACATGTTCTATGCGGCTCTACTGCCTGGATATAACAGTCCTCACACAAAATTTTTCCTAAATAATTACATGATTCATCTTCCGGAATTGTTTGTTTGCAGTATGCACATTCCATTATATTTCTCCCTTATATCAAAGTATTAAAAAGTTAAGTCAAACATAGTTATATCTTATGAATAAATCACTTAAAGTGTATCTTTCACTTTGCACTAGCTACAAAAAACTGCTGGTGGTATACCCAAAGTTTATATCAATCTTGCCCAGTAAGAATTCATATATATCCTTATCTCGGTGGGCAACCAAGGATTCAAGTATTGCTGAACCAATAGCCACTTTAGGATACCATGACAATAACCTTGCAACAAGTAAATCCTTGCCTGTTACTATTTTTGCGTTACTATTTTTGAAATCCATATTCCTTTATACTAATAAATACTCATTTCTTGTTTTTATAAAGTATTAAGTCTGAAACAGTATTTATGGGACATACAGTACACCAAGTTCTTGGCCTGAAAATCCATGCAAGTAAAAGTCCGAGAACGGTTGTTGTAAACATCATTGAGTAAATCCTAAATGATAAATGCACAGACCAATCAGGAAAAACACCAAAATCAAGTAACTGTGGTATGTTCCATGGTAATTTAAAAGCGATTAAGAACCTTATCTTGTCAATCGGTGCCCTTTTTCCCAAGATTACCATAAAAGTAGACATAGTGAGTACGAACAAGTTGAAGATAAAGTAAACAAGCACGAACCATTCTGCTTTTCCCTTAATAAGCCAGTTTGGTCCTGCCCTTCCGGTCAAGGATCTGTTGCGAAATAATACACCAAATAGATTTGCTCTTGGACAGAAATCCTGGCACCATGTTTTTCTCTTATTCTTTGCAAGCAAAATAAATGGTAGTATTAAGCATACGAACCCAAACCATGCAAAAAGAATATTAAAAAATCCTAAAGTAAAAAACATTATTGCTATTATAAATAAATATTTTCTCCAGCCTCTATTCATTTGAATCACCCTTTTTAAACCCACTACTCATTATTTTTTAGTGATTTAACAAATTCGATGATACTTTTCCCATAAGCTGCCATGTCTCTATTCATATCCAACTCCGCATCATTTGTAAACAAAGTAATATGCTTCGAGTATGTTTCAAGCTCCATAGTTTCATGCTCTGCATATGCACTGTGTCCTAATACACCAGCACTTGAGTTTTTATAAAAGAAGCCATTCCATGTGATACAATAGCTAACACCTTTACCTTAAAAAGATATAAAACCAATTTTATACTAGTCCTTAAGAATATACCCCCGTCGGGTATATTGTTATTATATTACTAATTTAAAATAATTTCAAGTAGAAAGGAAGAATAATTAATATGGCGACTGAAAACATTATTCAAGTAAACAATAATAATTTTATACAGGAAGTGGAGAACTCGGCAGTTCCTATTCTTGTGGACTTCTGGGCACCCTGGTGTGGTCCCTGCCGTTCAGTAGCACCTATTCTCGAGCAGCTAGCCGAAAAATATGATGGCACATTGAAAATCGGCAAGGTGAATGTGGATGAGGAATCGGTATTAGCTTCAAATTTTAGCGTAATGAGCATACCTACTCTTATATTGTTTAAAAGTGGTAAGGTTGTAGAGCAAATGGTCGGTTTAAGGTCAGTTCAAGAACTAGAACAGATGATTAAAAAAGCTATGTAGAAACTATAAATTTTATGAATATAGTCCCTTATATCAAGCTGTTGGCGAGAATCCGTTGTCAGCAGTTTTTTATATTATATCTACGTTTATAAATTGTTTGCTTATCAATCTACGGAGTAATGTTTCTTTCTATGAAAGGTTATGCAAATGTAAAAAGTTTAACAGGAGGCTACTCTAAATTTTTATTGCAGTAATTCCATAATAATCTTGGCCTATACTATATTTCACAATATTCTCAAATCCGTTTTCGGAAAGCAGCTCAGAAACCTCAATATAAGAAATTCTATGTTCAATAGGTGGACCTGATTCTCCCTCAATCTTCTCCCATTCAATAATTGCAATCTTTCCTCCATTTTTAAGAATCCTACAGATCTCACTTACATACCTTTTCTTGTCCTCAATTTCATGCAACACATTGCTCATAAAAGCAAAACCAACTGAATGAGCCTCCAACTTTAAATCATACTCATCCACCTTGATATTGCGAATATTGGATAACCCAGCTTCTAATGCTCTTTTTTCTACTTCATCCAGCATTTCAACTGAAATATCCAGAGCATATATCTTTGAAGCAGGCCCAACAAGCTCTGCCGCGGGAATAGAAAAATATCCAATGCCACATCCGATATCAGCTATATCTACTCCAACTGTAAGCCCTAACATTTCAAGTGTTTTAAATGGGGGCATCACCTGTCGCCTTTTCTCATTATCTAATTTGTGCCTATTGTTAATGTCAAATTTGTGTGTCAATCCATTCACCTCTCATGATTTATTTATTCATTTAATAATTAAATATAATAACACTAATCGTGCTTTTTTACCATTTCGTTGCCCTTTGGTATTAATTTTTTAACAACATTATAAAAGTCATTATCGTATAAAGTATAGTCATTATCCCGATAATATAAGTCCAAGTATGCATTCGCTTTGATGTTTCCCTTTCAAGCACAACCTTGTATACCTCAGAAAAGCAGTTCAACTTGAAAACTACCAAACCAAATTTATCAATGATTCGATCAAGATCCTCCCTTTTCACGTGATTCAATCCCCTTGTTTTAAAATATTTTTCCATATCTTCAATAGATGAAGCTTCATGGTTTAATAATTCTTCAAGCGTCATATAATAATCACCTTCCCTTTTAAATATAATTATATATATAACACTAATATTATTACTGAAATTTTAATTTTATATCTTGAATTCTAAGTATCAAAGTGATATTATATACCCATAGGGGGTATCAACAATTGGAGGACTTGAAAATGATTAATGAAATTCAAACAAGATATACTAAAGAAAACAGTAGCAGCTGTAATTTAAGTTGTGGTAGCAATCTTGATCTTCTAAAAATAACGTCAGGAGAAAATGTCCTGGATTTAGGCTGTGGAAAAGGAAATGAATCAATTCAAGCAGCTATGCAGGCAGGCCCTGAAGGAACAGTAGTAGGACTTGATATTACACAGGCTATGATTGATAGCGCCCATTCAAATGCAGAAGGAATTGGTGTATCAAATGTTCGGTTTATTAAAGGAAATATTGAAAATCTTCCTTTTAATGATGGTGCATTTGACGCCGTTATGAGCAACTGTGTCATAAATCATGCCAGAAATAAAGATAAAGTTTACAGTGAAATACTTAGGGTATTGAAAAATGGAGGAAGGTTTGCCATTTCCGATGCAGTTACGAAAGATCCTTTGCCCCTGGAAGTCAAAACTGATCCTGAAGCCTGGGCACAGTGTTTTGGTGGAGCTGTCACCGAAGATGAGTACTTAAATAGTATTATGTCTTCAGGCTTCAATAATATAAATGTTTTAAAACGAAGAGAATATATTAAAAATGGTTATGATTTCATAAGTCTTACTATAATGGCAACAAAACAAATCTGAGAGGAGGTGAAAAAATGAAAAAGGTAACAAAAAAGTCAGAAACAAAAAACTGTTGCAACACTTTTACGATAGCACAATGCTGCTCCAAATCCTCAAAAATTATAGCAGGCTGCCACGACTAAAGTTTCATGGAGGCGGCAGTAAAAGCCGCCTCTAGTACTATTATTATGGAGGTTAAAATGATTCTAGCAAAAAATAATATCACAGTTAACATACAAAACACTATTAAATCGGAATATGCCATCTTGAATCCTATTTCAGGGAGTTTTGATATCATGGGAGAGCATGAATATCAAATGCTCCAGAAACTGACTGACGGAGAAGCACCCGCTACTGATTTTTCTGCTTATCTTTTAGAACGTGGATATGCCTATGACAATTCAGATGATCAGGATAGCGCTATTAGTAGCGCCTATACAGACTTTAATAACGAAATAGCACAATCACAGGTTCAGCTAATGCTCGTTCCAACATATGGCTGCAATCTATCCTGCACTTATTGTTTTCAGCATGGTATCGACGACAGACCAACTTTGATTTCCAAAGAAACTGTGGATACTTTTTTCGATTATACCAGAACAAACTTCTCACAAGGTTCACAAAAACCATTTATAACTTTATTTGGCGGAGAACCCCTTGTGAATTCTCCCGCACAAAAAAGTATTATTAAGTACATCATTGATAAATGTGTTGCTGAAAATTATGAGCTATCCGCCGTTACAAATGGATATGACTTTACAGAATATATAGATATTCTCAAAAAAGTAAAGGTAAAAGAAATCCAATTCACTCTCGACGGCAGTAAAAATATACATGATAGTAGAAGAGCTACCTCTAATAAAAAAGGTACCTTTGACAGAATTATTGCAGGCATTGAGGCCGCAGTAGAAAATAAAATGCCGGTAAATTTGCGTTCAGTCGTGGATCTAGAAAATATTGAAGATATGATTAATCTCGCAAAATTTCTTGATAAAAAAGGTTGGCTTGACTTGCCACCTGAACTTTTCAAAACCCAAATCGGAAGAAACTATGAGCTGTTTGAATGTTATGCCAAGCCTCAACACCTTTTGACACAGGTAGAACTCTGGGGTAAGTTTGCTTCTTTAAGCAAGGATCACCCTGTTCTTTCAAAATTTCATAGACCTGATTTTAAAGGTATACGTCACATTGTTGATACAGGTGAAATGTATATGGCAAGTTTCGATACCTGTCCTGCCTGCAAAACCGAATGGGTTTTTGATCTTTATGGCAATATTTATGGTTGTACCGCGAGCTGCGGACGTGAAGAATATTTGTTGGGAACCTTTTGGCCTGAAGTAAACCTTAACATAGACGCAATAAATACTTGGAAGATCAGAGATGTAAAAACCATACCCAAATGCAAGGATTGCAAGTACGATGTAATCTGTGGCGGGGGCTGTGGAGTTGTTGCAGCTAATCAGAATAACGGAAATATCCTTTCTCCTGACTGCAGATCTATTCAGGAACTGACGGAAATAGGTGTAAACCATTATATTGATGATATTAATGCAATGATTGAAAGTGATACACAACCTGAGAATACTGCTATAGAAAAAAATACTCTCCTAGGAAATCAGTACTGCGGGTACAACCCAGACTATACAGAAGAGGGTACTTTGGGAGAAGGCTGTTGTCAGTCTGTTCCAGAAGCACTCTCAGCCTGCTGCTGCAAAGAAGAAGAAGAAAATGCAGAAGCTAATTCAACCACGAACTGTGAGCCTAAGAAAACAGAAGGTTGCTTAATATGTGGTCAGGAACTCATGTATTCTAGAGATTCATCAGTAAAAATGGTATGCAATATCTGCGGCCAACAGTTTGAAGCTTATGTCAGTTGTTCAAAAGGTCATTATGTGTGTGATCTATGTCACAGTTTTGATATTCTCGGAAAAGTTGAGCAGTTTCTATATGCAAGTTACGAGAACAATCCGCTAGTCCTTGCTCAACTGGTATTTGAAGTGCCGGGTCTGAATATGCACGGACCAGAATATCATAGTATTGTACCCGCAGTTTTGGTTACTGCCTGGCAGAATCTGATCGGGCGAAAAGATATTTCAAAAATAAAAGAGGCAATCAAACGCGGTAAAGACATAAAAGGTGGTAGTTGTGGTCTTTATGGCAATTGTGGAGCTGGTGTTGGAGCCGGAATTGCAGTATCAATTATAGAAGGTGCAACTCATATGTCCGAGGGTGAACGTGGTGCAGCTAATAGGGCTACTGGGTATGCGCTTTTGGAAATCAGTAAATATGGCGGTCCAAGATGTTGCAAGCGTGAATCCATAACCTCGATAGAATCTTTCATACAGGTTACAAACTACTTTGATGGCTTACAAAAGGTAGCATACACGTGTAAACAATATGGAAAGAATAAAGATTGTATAAATAGTAAATGCGCATATTTTCCTGCTAAGTGAGTTAATGCTAAGTATTTGAAAGGATGGATTGAAAATGAGTGAAAAAATACTTCACATTAATAGTGAAGAATTTGAAGCTGTTGTTTTGAAGAGTGAAATCCCAGTTATTGTGGATTTTTATTCGGATGAATGCCCCCCATGTGAAGTGCTTGCCCCAATCTTTGAAAAGATGGTTGAAAAGTATGGAGATCATATAAAATTTGTCAAAATATTTAGACAAAAAAATAAGGAATTTGCAAAAAGCATCAATGTTACAGGCAGCCCTACAGTTTTGTTCTTTATAAATGGCAAAGAAGTCGGGCAAAGACTTAGTGGCTTCATGAACAAACCACAGGTGAGAAAAGCTATTGAAGAAGTACTGGGAGATGTTATTCCAAAAGGAATAATAAAGCGTGTTGACTGCGATGTAATTATATTAGGAGCAGGGGCTGCAGGTCTTTCTGCCGCCATATATGCCTCCAGAGCAAAAATGAATACTGTTGTCATTGATGAGAGCATTCCAGGTGGGCAAACAGGTTCAACATATCATGTTGCAAATTATCCTGGAACTCCAGGCGTTGTAAGAGGAAAAGAGATAACTGAAAACATGCGTAACCAGGCTCTTTCTTTTGGTACTGTCATAGAAGATTTAAAAGAAATTTTCGTGGTTGAATTAATTGGAGATATTAAACACATTGGTACTGAAGATATTGACTTCTATGCCAAAGCTGTGATTATTGCCTCCGGCGCACAGTCTAGACCGCTACCTGCTGAGGGTGCTGAAGATTTCAAAGGACGAGGAGTTCATTATTGTGCGACATGTGATGGAGCTATGTATCAGGATCGCAAAATAATCGTCGTTGGCGGAGGTAGTTCAGCCATTGAAGAAGCCGTATACCTCACCAAATTTGCATCACATATAACTATAATTCACCGATCTGATAAATTTAGGGCAACAAAAACGGCTCTTGAAGAAGCCCGTAGCAATCAGAAAATTGACATCATCACCAATGCAATAGTAAAAAAGGTAAACGGCTCAGGGCATGCACTGACAAGTGTGATACTAGAAAATATAAAAACCGGGGAATTGACTGAGTTACCAACAGAGGGCGCTTTTGTGTATATTGGTACAGACCCGATAACCGGTATGTTCAGTGGGCAGGTTGAAATAGATGAAATTGGATACATTGTCGCATCAGAAGATACCAAAACCAATATCCCTGGCGTATTTGTTGCAGGTGATGTAATAACAAAGCAAATTCGTCAGATAGTTACAGCTGCATCAGATGGAGCTGTAGCAGGGATTATGGCAGAACGGTATGTTATAAACAGCAAATCATGATTAATAGTTTAAACCCTGTAGGGAGTCATCCTTACAGGGTTTATTTTCTCCAAACAACTAAACCTTTGAGATTTTTATTTCAACATCTTTAGGTAGAGCCAATCCACAAGCTACTTCTATTCCTTTAATAATAGCAGAAGGAACTGGGCAAGCAGGATGTTTACAATACTTCTTTGCTAATTCATATACCTTTGAGTCTCCTAGCTTTGCAAAGCATTCCTCGTAACCATCAACTTCCTTCAATTCCTGTTCTAAAGGCTTTATATTGGGACATTCCGTAACAATTTCAATTACTGCATTCTGCATATCTTCTGAATCCACTTTTATTATGGTATTAAATCGGCATACGCCTGGATTCACCTTAACTTCAACCACTTACATCGCCTCCCAAAAATCATATTAATATATCGCTAACTGCTATTCTTATATTTTATCTTCATGCTTCTTCTTTGTATATTATAATCTAGAGGTTTTTATCAATAAATTTGGAAACCTTATTCTTAAATTCTAGCAAAGACTTCCTTTGTTCCAATATGCACAAGTACTCGTTGATTGTAAACCCAAATCTTCCTTCATGTCTCCCTTCATCAGATTTTTCAGTTTTCCTTTTAAGAAATATTTAATCTTAGGAAAGCCTCAACAACCTCTTTTTTCAACTGAGTTCCACTGTGTTTCTTCAGTTCCCCTACCGCAGATTCATGAGACAATGCCCTTCGGTATGGCCGGTCTGACGTCATTGCATCATAGGTATCGGCAATTGCTATTATGGATGCACCAATAGGGATTTGGTCTCCCTTTAACCCCTCAGGATACCCTTTCCCATCAGGTATTCCTATTTTGCCTATATCATGAAGCAGCGCTGCCAATTCAAGACATTTAAGATGAGTGTAATCTAATCCCAATTGCCTTCCTACCTTGCAGGCAATATCTGCTACTCTATTTGAATGCCCCGCTGTATAAGAATCCCTCGCATCTATTGCGGCGGACGCAGCAGTAACCGTTTCCATATAAGAGAAGTGCAGCTTTCTAAGTGCCCCCTCTACTTGCTTCTTGCTCCCTTCCAGTTCAATGTTCTTGGTTGTCAATTCATACGATACCTTTGAAACAGCCCTGAACAGCAAAACATGTATTGCAATCAGACCCAGAAACATGGCAACACATACAATCCCAATAATTTCAGCTATTCCCGCTCTACTTTTCATGCTAAAGGATAGAGACATGGCAAGACTGCAGCCTGCAAGGACAAGTCCAATGAAGCTATATACCGAGAATCTGCGTGAGTCAGTATGAAAACAGCTTTAACCCTTGATATATAAGACCCACAAAAAGTTTAACTTTTCACCCAAAAGGTGAAGCAAATATATACAAAAAGTGCCCTCCGAGTTGTATAATTAGAGGT
>DATCID010000123.1:0-3518 GCA_036507975.1 Ruminiclostridium sp. | reverse complement strand
TATCGAAGCTCATCTCAGGTCGTTGCTGGATAAGTTTAACCTCACCGAGCTTTCTGATATCGTTCATATTCTCTGTGAATTGAACTTATCAAATATACTCAGTTCTGGTGCTAAAGTATAAGTTTCTTCATCGTTCATTTTTCCACCTCAAGATTCATCTCGTATTTTGTAAATAAATTATTTGCAAATTAAATTTTTATAAAAAAAGTTGCTGAAACGTTGTGTTTTCAGCGCTATTATAAAACTTCATCTGCGTTAGTGGCTCCTTTTAGTAAAAACTGCAAGTTACCAGCAAGTTAAAATTCAAGCCCAATATGGCACATATTTTAAATATCTAGGAGCAGCATTAGGATCATTCGCTTTATCATTTTTGCATCAATTGCGATTTTTAATATTCTTGATACACTTAAAGTTTTATATCAGTATTCAGTTTAACTTTACTACTTGACAGCGTATTTACAAGCAGGATTTTTTTTGCAATTCCCCAAAACTGCTGATACTTAAGTGTACCAACAGCTTCATTCTTTAATAATTATATTTAAAATATACGCTTACCTTTAATGTATGTTGCTTTTACATTAAATTCATCATCCATTAAAAAGAAGTCCGCATCCTTGTCTGGTGCGATGGAGCCTTTTTTACTATCTATTCCAAGTTCTTTAGCAGGATTTATAGAAGCCATCCTAAATACTTCAAACAACTCTGTATTTGTATTCTTATAGAAATTAAATAAGCCCTTATTCAGATTCAGAATACTTCCAGCCAACGTACCATCTTCAAGTCGCGCTGCTCCGTTCTTTACGATCACTGGCTGCCCTCCCAAAGAATATGTTCCGTCAACCATGCCTCCGGCTTCAATGCAATCCGTAATCAATGTAATTCTGTCTATGCCTTTAGCTTTTTTAACTAGTTTATAAAGTCCAGGATGTACATGTATCATATCTGCAATTAATTCACAGTAAACATTCGTTGCTAGTGCCACACTGGCTACTCCAGGATTTCTATGGTGCACACCCGTCATAGCATTGAATAAATGTGTGCAATGGGAAACTCCAGCATCAACACCTTTTACTGCTTCATCATAGGAAGCAGCAGAATGGCCCATGGAAACTACTATATTATTTTTTTTCAATTCCTTAATAAGTTCTTCTGACCCTGGCAATTCAGGAGCCAGAGTGACTAATTTAATCACATCCTTATATGCCTTTACGAGATCCCAACTCGGAGGTATTATATACTCCGAATTTTGTGCCCCTTTAAACTGAATATTAATGAAAGGACCTTCCATGTGTGCTCCCATAAGCTGTGCCCCTGGCATTTCTCCAACCATACTTTTTCTGATCTGATCCAGCGCATTGGATACTTTACCCCATTCCATAGTCATCGTTGTAGCTAAGAATGCTGTCACACCATTTTTGACAATAGTACTGCTTATTGCTTTCAAAGCTTCTTCAGTTCCATCCATGGTATCTTTTCCACCACTCCCATGAATGTGAACATCAATAAGTCCCGGCGCTATGAACAAGCCTTCTGCATTAATAATTTCCGCCTCTTCTATATTGAATTCATCAAGTGGAATTATCCAGCTAAATTTTTCTTCAAAACCTAACACATAGTTCTTTAACACCTGTGTCTCGGTAATAATTTTTGCACCTTTAATATACTTCAATAAATTAACCCTCTTTCTTTAATGATTTTCCAGTAATAATCTAGATTTTTCTTTCAATCATTATATTTACTTTAACTTAACCAGACTTGCAGCTGCAATAGACTGACCAACTCTTCTATTGGATTCATCCGGCAGGTGTATTTTTATCGTTTCTGCTAGCTCTGCGAATTCCACTTTTAGAACTTTTCGTGCTGCTTCAATAATGATATTGCCACCTTCTCCTGAGGTCACCCGTCCTAGAATCAATGCATGCTTTATATCATAAAAGTCTGCATAATGCGCTATAGCATATCCTAGATAACATCCAATAGTTTCAAATATCTGACTTGCTCGTGGATCTCCTTGCGCATGAAGATCCTGAACTACCTTTAACTTCTCTGCTGGTGTAAGCTTCTCATCAAGCTTGATTCCAGCAGTCGGAGCCAATTTTATAACCGCATCCTGAGAAAAATATTTAACACCACATCCATAATCACCAGACCACTCGTCTACCATTGCATCAAAATTGTAATCCACTGGAACGAAAGCAAGCTCATTCAACCATCCTGTAATATTACCGTTTCCATCAACATATCCACCAGCTTCACTGGTTCCCATTGCAATACCCAGTACATTATTATCTTCTAAATCCATAGCTCCTGATAATGCAGTTACATCTCCGTCATTTGCAACTTCAATGGGCACATCTCCCATTTCCTTTGCAATATTCAAAAATATATCCTTAACTTTTTCATCAAATAATTCATCTGAAACCTTGATAAACAAGGATGCTACCATGGTTCTGTTATCAACATAAATACCTGCAGAACTAACGCCGATTGCATCTACCCTAGGTAAATGTGCTGCAGCAGACTTCATTGACTCAAGAATACCTTTATAATGATATTCAGGATCACTTTGTGTCTTTGGGTGCCATATGACTTCTTCACTATATACAGCTTCTCCGTCAATCACAGCAGACACTTTTCTATCACTTCCACCAGCATCAAAACCAATACGACAACCATCTAAATTTCTTCCTGCAGGCTTGGTTTCTTCCTTTGCCACAGGAACCTTATCAGATTCAGTCACCTCAACAGTAAAAGGCTTCTCATATACTCTACTCATAAATTTTGCATCAAATTCCCTTGTTCCACCTAAAGCATAAGCTTTTTGAATAAATTCACCAACTTTTTTTGATCCACCTATAGTTACTTTCCATCCACCTCTAGCCCAAAGAAGTGTTTTAACAATTCTTTCAACATAAAAACAGTTCGAGTTAGCCAATACGCTACTTTCTTCAAAAATTTGCATCTTATAGGTGGAGATTAGACCATCCCCGCGTTCAAGAGCAATTGCAAGCTGTATTCCTCGGCCTGATTTGGCAACTTCCTGACGGAAAGCCCTGTTATATAAAGCAGCGGATTTAAAATTCTTGTCAAGAACGGGTAGAATCTTTGGGTTGGTATTAATATAAAGCGTGTCCATTATTATCTCCTCCACAAGTAAATATTTTATTAAATCTTATAAAGAACCTATTTAGTTATTGTAATTTTATTCAATCCACGTGGTGCATCTGGATTAAGGCCTTTTAAGAGTGATAAACTACATGCAAACATTTGTGCTATAACAACATTATAAAATGACGATATCATATCATTATTTGTTTGTGGTATTCTAATTGAGCAATCACCCATATCTAGAGTCTCTTTATTGTTTGACACTACAATTATTTCAGCCTGACTTCCTTTGAGCTTCACAATCATTTCTGTTAAGTCCTTAAGCGTTGGTCCCTCTGGTGCATAAACAATAACAGGCATATCCTTCTGAATCATGGCAAAGGGACCATGATGGAAATCTGAGGTTGCAT
>DATCID010000122.1:0-9590 GCA_036507975.1 Ruminiclostridium sp. | reverse complement strand
CCACTATTCTCGTGCATATCTCTGTAAATCCAATAGACATGTTTCCCTGTACGACGATACCCTCAAAACTGTAACTTTTCTTCTAAAAATCAAGTAGACATGTTTCCTCATACGACGGACTGCTATCTCAAGCCCTTTTTAGCCTGTAGATGTGTTTCCTCAAGCCGAAAAACACAAACGAATTTTAATTTCTATAGCTAACTACCACCTGAGCAAGGCTATGCTGCAGGTGGTAATATTGCTGAAGCCCTTGTATTTAAGCCTTTTCAAGCCTTTATTTAGAAGTTACACATGACATCAAGACCACACACTCCACGTGGCCAGTATATGGGAACATATCTTGCCAAATTACTGTTTATTATTGTACGTTTCACGAACACATTTTATATTCTTGAATTATCTTAAGAAACTAACATTAGAGGGTCCAAAAATACTTCTAGATTTAGTTCACTCTTATGATTACTTTATGATTATTTTGTTAATACTATTTATATATCCCCCTATAATTTTATATTATCCCATTCAAATGAGTGCCTAGTGTAGTGATAGGCGCTCATTATTTTGTCTCAGCTCAGCAAGATATAATATTTATATCTTCGAATCAATAAATTCAGCTATGGTTGTATTAAAACCTCTTTATTTTCTACCATACAATGGTCCAAAGTTTTCGCAAGCTCTAAAGTCTGCACTTTCTTTATCCTTTGTTCCAAAGGCACCCCAAGCAGTTGGTCTAAATATTCTATCTTCACTTACATTGTGCATAGCAACTGGAATTCTAAGCATTGAAGCTAAGGTTATTAAATCAGCCCCTATATGTCCAAAACTAATTGCTCCATGATTTGCTCCCCAATTGTTCATAACTGAATATACATCTGTAAATGCATCTTTACCTGTTAGTATTGGTGCGAACCAAGTTGTTGGCCAAGCTGGATCTGTACGTGAATCCAATATTTTGTGTACATCTTCTTCAAGTTCAACTGTGTATCCTTCAGCTATTTGAAGTATTGGTCCTAATCCATCAATTATATTAATTCTACACATAGTTACAGGCATATTTCCTTCTGATACGAATTTTGATGAAAATCCCCCGCCTCTAAAATACCCTCTGTTAGCTGGGCACCAAGCAGTTGCCTCTAAACATTTCTTAACATCTTCACCCGTAACGTTCCAGAATTGCTTCATAACAGGTTTCCCATCTTCAGTTTGTTTTCCTGTAGCATCTAGGGTAGTAGATCCTGAATTTATAAGATGTATGATTCCATTTGCTGCAAGTCCAGTTAACTCTTTACCGGTTACTCTCTTCACAGCTTCAGGACTCCAATAAGTCCTTACATCTGAAAATATCTGAGCAGTGCCTGTTAATAAATGTCCAAGCAACATAGATACTCCATTTAAGGAATCATTTTCAGTAGCAACTATAAAAGCCTCTCTTATTCCATTCCAATCAAAGGAAGAATTAAGTATTGCCTCCATAAAATCTCCATTAGGAGAATGATCCGTCCATTGTCTCTGTCCTTGGAACCCTGACGCAATTGCATTATGTCCCTGAGCCTCTTCTTCAAACCCTAATTCTTTAAGTTTTGGATTTCCAATCATAAGATCTCTTGATATAAGAGTCATCTTTACTACAGTTTCCCAATCTTTATCTAGTTCTGCTCTAGTCTTCTCCATCTTATCGCCACTGTAATAATCTTTACCTTCACTGCAGTTTTCTTTAACCCAACTCATTGCTTTTTCATACTCTTCTTTGTCATATATTTCCTCTTCAATTCTTCTTGTATATTCAGACATATCTACATATTCATTTCTCATGCCTAAATACTTTTGAAAGAAGTTAGCATCAACTATTGAACCTGCAATTCCCATGGATACACTTCCTTGAGCTAGGTAAGACTTTCCTCTCATTAAGGCTACGGTGAGTCCAGCTTTTGCAAACTGTAATAGCTTTATTTTAACATCCTCAGGTATTTCCGTATTATCTTTTTCTTGAACATCCCGTCCATAAATTCCAAAGGCAGGCAAGCCCTTTTGATTATGCCCAGCAAGAGCTGCTGCAAGGTAAACTGCACCTGGCCTTTCTGTTGCATTAAACCCCCATATTGCTTTTGGGGTAAAAGGATCCATATCTATAGTTTCTGATCCATAACACCAGCAAGGGGTAACACTTATAGTAACTCCAACACCCTCTTTTGCAAATTTTTCAGCACAACTTGCTGCTTCCAAAACACCACCAATAGTAGAATCTGCGATAACGCACTCTACTACTTCCCCACTTGGATATCTTAAATTCTCTTTAATTAATTTTTCTAGTGACTTTGCCATATTCATAGTTTGATCTTCTAAAAACTCTCTAACCCCATTACGCCTTCCATCAATTATTGGTCTTATTCCAATTTTAGGTAAACTTTTATTTACTTTAACCTGCATTACTATTCCTCCTCATAATTATATTTTTTAAATTAGTAGTTAAGATTATAACGTTTCATTTAAGTTATATACTAGCCAATTTAATTATTAATAATTAACGTTTGATACAGAATCCTTCATGACTAGTTCTGCTTTTAATCTTGTAACATTAGGATAATTAGTCTTATCTCCCTTAATTCGCTTTAAAATAAGATGAGCCACTGCTTCTCCAATTTGTTCCATTGGCTGAATAACAATTGACAAGGATGGTTTAACTATTTTTGACATTCCAATGTTATCAAATCCTATAACTGAAATTTCCTCTGAAAGCTTTATGTTTTTCTCATTTAAAGCAGTGATAACACCCAATGTCATATCGTAATTGGTAACAAATATGGAAGTTGGCGGATTCTCCATTTCTATTAATTGGAGACATAAATCATAACCACTTTTAAGATAATAATCCCCAAACTTAATTAAATTATTATCTACCTCTAAATTATAATTCTCATGTACAGCAAGGTAACCTTTTAATCTTTCATCAGATGTATAAACGTCTTTGGGGCCACAAATGATTGCTGTCCTTTTGTGGCCTCTGGTAATTAATTGTTCCACAGCATTATATGAAGCATTAAAATTATCAACTAAAACTGCATCACAATTAATACCTTTTATCAGTCTATCTATTAAAACTACAGGTACATCTCTATTTAGTATATTAATTATTTCATCCTTGACTTTTCCAGAAGGAATTATAACTACCCCATCCACCATCTTATTTACAAGAAAATTCAATTTTTCTTTTTCCACCTCTGGGTCTTCTCTGTAATTACAAATAATAGTACCATATCCATGCTTTGAAAGGTATTGTTCAACATAAGCTACAACACTTGTACAAAAATAATTTTCTAAAGAAGGTAATATTATCCCAATAGTTTTAGATCTGTTTGTCTTTAAACTTCTAGCCGTTTCATTAACTTTAAAATCTAACTCTTTTATAGCTTTTTCTATTAAAATTCTATTTATCTCTAGAACAGCTCCACCATTTATAACCTTAGAAATTGTTCCGATTGACAAACCCGTGAGTTTGGCCACATCTTTTATTGTTGATGCCATTCTAATACCACCTTGCCCATTGTATCGTTTCAAATCTATTATATCATTTAATATAATAAAAAACAATTGTTTATATTTCTTTACAAATCTAATAGGTAAACCTTTGAATAATCTTCTTTATAGTAGATAATGGTAAAAAAGATTTACTTACGTCCTTACTTAAGCATAATTTTCATCATATAACAGCTGTTTTGCTATATATATTTAATTCATTTTACTACATTTAAAATATTAATAACCATTTGACTTTAGAATATTCAAGTAATATAATGCAAGTAAAACGTTTCATAAACTAAATTAATATTTCTAAACAAAAATTATTATAGGATTCATTAGTAGTTGAAAGCCTGTTATAAAAAATGTGAATGAATAAATTACGTTCTAAAGCAAGATAATAAAAAAGGGAAGAGTTATTAAATTATTATTTCAGGTTCTAAAAAGACTAAAACCAAATTTTTGATTAGCATAAATAATATATAAAAGGAGGATTTTCAAATGAACAAACTTAACAAAAAATTAGCTGTAATCGTAGCTGTAGTTATGACAACAACTACAATACTTTCAGGCTGTGCAGCAAAGAAAGTTACACCGGTTACAACTGCTAAGACACCTTATCAGTTAGATTGGTACTATATTGGCGGCGGGCCACTGGCTGATAGCTCTAAGGTGGATGCGGCAGCAACTTCTATGTTGAAGGACATCAATGTTCAGCTTGTTACCCATTGCTATGATTGGGGTTCATATCAAGCAAAAATGACCACCAATCTTGCTACTGGCGAAAAAGTTGATTTATTAATGACAGCACTTGCTTGGGGTTCATTGATTGTTGATGATGTTAGAAAGGGAGCAGTTGTTGATATCACTACTCTAGCTCCAAAGTATGCACCAAATGCTGTTGCTACTTTAAAGGGTGGTTTCTGGGAATACAGCAAAATAGATGGCAAGAATTATTCATTTCCAGTAAATAAAGAAAAGGCTACCCAGATAGGTTATCTTTTCAATCAAACCTATGTTACCAATTACAAGTTAGAAGATGCAACTAAAAATGTAAAAGGTCTTGATGATATCACACCAATGCTTAAGACAATAAAGGCTGCAGAGCCTTCAATATTTCCAGTTGAACCCAATACTGGTATCATTGGCTTCGGTACTCAAAATGATGACCCTCAAGCCAGCAATTTAGTTGTATTACCTCACGATTCTACAGACGACAAATTTGTAGCTACTCCAGCAAATCCTAATTATCAAAAGTTAGCTGATACAGTAAGAGCTTGGTATACTGCGGGTTACACCCCAAAGGAGGCTGCTACATTTACAGATGTTACTCCATTTAGAAAAGCTGGTAAGAACTTTGTTGCCTTTGGTTCATTAAAGCCAGGTGCTGATGTGGAATTATCAATTGCTACTGGAACTACTTGGAAACAAACTACAATAGGGACCCCGTTTATGCGTACAGCTGATACAATGGGTTGTATGATGTCAGTTACTAAATCTGCTAAAGATCCAGCTAGAGTTTTAGAGTTCGTTGATAAGATGTACTCAGATGTTAAGTTAATAAACTTAATCGACTATGGTATAGAAGGAACTCATTATGTTGTAAAGAGTCCAGGAGTAATAGACTTTGCACCAGCTACTACTAATGGTACTAAATCTGGTTATAACCCGGGCACACCATGGATGTTTGGAGATCAATTTAAATCATATTTGTTTTCAACTGAAGATCCAAATAAGTGGGCCGCTTTCAAGGCTTTCAATGATTCTGCTCAACCAGTAGCAGATGCAGGTTTTGTTTACACAGATGATGCTATAAAGAATGAAGAAGCTGCCTGTGTTAACGTAACAAAAGAATTTGATCCAAGTATTGAGGTTGGAGCTATTGATCCAAAGGTCAATATTCCAAAATATATCGCTAAGCTAGATGCTGCTGGAATGCAGAAGATTCTTACTGATGTAAACACACAATATACTACTTGGAAAAAAGCTACAAAGAAATAAGTGGAATTTCAGAGTAAAGATAGACGTATGTTTAGATTTTAAGTTGATTACAAAGTGACTATTACACCATTAAACTGTGTAACAGTCCCTTTTTTTCTTAAATAAATGTAATTGAGGAGTTTAAATATGAATTTATATAATAAAAAGAAAAAAATAGAAACACATTGGTCAAGTTTTGAAAATATAACAGGTGCTAAAGGCAAAGGTGCAATTGATAACAATGGCATTAAAGGTCATGCTTTTGAAAATTTTATTTCAGGAGAAACTAAAACTCTTCTTGATATTGAAGGAAGCGGTATTGTAAATAGAATTTGGATGACTGTAAGTGACCGTTCCCCTGAAGTATTAAAATCTTTGAGGATAGAAATGTTCTGGGATGGAGCAAGTACCCCCGCAGTTTCTGCCCCTTTAGGAGACTTCTTCTGTGCTACATTAGGCTCTATCGTACCTTTTGAAAACGAATTGTTTTCAAGTCCTGAAGGAAGATCATTTAATACATATATTCCCATGCCTTTTTTGAAAAAGGCTGTTATTAAAGTAAAGAATGAATCAAAGGTTAATCTTGTACATTTATTTTATGACATCAATTATTCATTACAACCTTTAAACAATGAGGAAATAATGTATTTTCATACTTGCTATAATCGCCAAAATCCTACTACCCTTGGAAAGGACTTTGAAATCATGCCTAAGGTTATTGGCGATGGTCGTTTTATTGGTGCTAATATTGGTGTTATTTCTAACCCATTATTTCGCGACAGTTGGTGGGGAGAAGGAGAAGTAAAGGTTTTTATAGATGGAGATATTGAGCATCCTACACTTGTTGGCACTGGAACAGAAGATTATATAGGCACAGCCTGGGGACAAGGAGTTTTCTCTCATAGATATCAGGGTTGTCTAATAAATGACTTAGCTATAGGAATAAGTACCTTTTACCGTTTTCATATTCCTGATCCGATTTATTTCCATAATGATTGTAAAGTAGTCATTCAACAAATCGGAGGAGCATTTAAGGAAACACTTTTAAAGATTAAGGAAAGAGGAGCTAAATTCAAGATTATAAGTGTTGATGAAGCCGGAAAATTTACTGGCTTACTGAATAACACTTGTGAGACAGAATTGGAGGATCCGGCAATTGACTCTAAATCGTGGTGTAATTTTTTGCGTCAAGATGATGTTTCAGCTACTGCATATTTTTATTTGGATACCCCATAAAACAATTTATATAAAGTGGTAGATTGTAAAAATTGCAAATGAAAACAAATACAATTTATCTTTTAGCGAGATTGCATGGGATAAAGATGGATCATTCCATGTAGTTAACCCAAAAATATATTTTAAATAGAGATAATGAAATTAACTAGTCCTTGTAATCCTATATTGATCAGAGCGCCTACTAAATCTAAACAAAGCCTATATCTTATTTTACTAGATAGTAAAAGATGTAGGCTCTTTTAATTTGCTTATTTATTTAAAGTAAACTTGAATAAATGATAATATATGCTGTAATTATTCTTGCTTTACTGGAAAGAGCATATAAAAATATCAAAATGAACTAATACCTATCAGATTTTTAGCAAGGAGCTGATTTCCAATCGCTTCCTATGAGATTAGACCCCTAAAAAAGTTGGATCAGTTTTTGTTAATATTTTAACCCATATATTTCAAAATATTCCTTGAGATGTTATAATTAATATTTAATAGAGCTTAAATTCATTATTACTACTTGTACGATAAAAAATGATCAACAGGAGAGAAAAATGACAATTCAAAAGCACTTTACAGCATCCATATACATAGTTCATAAAGATAAAGTATTATTACATTTGCATAAAAAATATAACAAAATGCTTCCCTTAGGTGGACATATTGAAGCTAATGAATTACCTGAAGAGGCTTGCATTAGAGAAGCCCAAGAAGAATCCGGCTTAATAATAAATCTTTATAATTCAAATCTTGATGGTCCCCTTAGTAATTCCTTTAAAGCTTCCCTCGAAAAGCCTTTATTAAAACCCATGCATATGATTCTCTGCGAAGTAAACCCTGAGCATTATCACATTGACCTTAATTACTACGCAACTACTGACTCCTATCATTTAAATCCCTTAGAGGGCGAATCTAATTTACTATATTGGTATACAAAAGAAGAGTTAAATGAAGTTCAGAATGTACCACCTGATGTAATAGTTCTGGCAAAGGAAGCTTTAGAGCTATTAGGTAAAAGGTAAAAAAAGGTGAGGTTTTCGGACTACTTGGCCCAAACGGAGCTGGTAAAACTACCACTTTGGAATGTTTAGAAGGCATGTGCCGATCTGACGAAGGCACAATGAGTGTGAAAGGTTTCAACCCTCAAGTAGATGGGAGAAAGCTACGTCAGGTACTAGGCGTGCAGCTGCAAGCTTCCTCACTACCAGATGTTATACGCCCAAAGGAAGCTATGGCACTTATCTGTTCATGGCATGGTTTATCGCCACGCTTTGATATACTTACTCGTTTCGGGATTGATTACCAAAGCAAGAAACAATACCATGAAATGTCAACAGGTCAAAAAAGGCGACTTCATCTTGCCCTGTCTTTAGCTTGCGATCCAGCTGTGGTTATACTTGACGAGCCAACTGCAGGTTTAGATGTGGAAGGCAGAGCCCGATTTCATGCTTCCATCCGAGAATTAAAAGCAGCCGGAGTCACCATCATACTGGCCACTCATGACATGGCTGAAGCAGAGTCTCTTTGTGATCGTATTGCAATTATTATAAAGGGGCGCATCGCGTCATGTGGAACTCCCGCCCAGATTACCTCAGCCGGTCAATCAGAAACTCGGATTACCCTGCGTACAAAAAGGAACTGCTTGCTGCCTGGTAGAGATATGGGGTATGCACATTTCTTAAAGCAAACGGAAGAATATGGAGTATGGTTATGCCGTGATACCGCTGAAGCGGTTATGGAACTTTTAAAGGAAGTTCAAAAATCAGGAGATTCAGTTGAAGACCTGCGAGTTGAGCGACCTTCTTTGGAAGAAAGGTTTCTTGAACTTATTGAAGGGGGTGCCCATCAATGAAGGCTTTCTTAAAACATCTTTTAGTCCAGCTTAAAATGGACATCCGTGAGCGAGGTACTCTAATGACTTATTACCTTGTCCCCCTTATATTCTACTTTGTTATGGGGGCGGTGTTTTCTTCTACAAATCCCTTGAGTCGGCAAACTCTATCTGCCACCATGGTCATATTTTCAGTGACAATGGGAGCTGTAATGGGTATACCTGCTCCAATTGTGAAGATGAGGGAAACTGATGTGCTGCGAGCTTACCTAGTTTGTGGAATACCAGGATGGGCAGTTCTCTTTATTCATTCTCTTAGTGCCTTTTTACATCTGTTGATTGTTTCAATTATTATATTTATTACCGCACCTTTGTTTTTTGGGGCTGCTTATCCGAAAAGCTTCCCTGCATACTTTTTAGCTCTATTTATTCTTCTATTTTCTAGTATTGCAATTGGAATATTTATAGGTGTGGCTGCTAGGAGCCAGTCCGTAGGGATGATGTTTTCCCAGGCCATATTTCTACCTACAGTGATGCTTAGTGGGATTATGTTCCCTGCAGCAATGCTTCCTGTGCCTCTTAGGCTCTTTGGGTGGTCTTCTTCCTGCAACTTATATTATGAACTCATTTTTAGGTTTAGAAAACTTGGGTGATACTTCTAAATATATTTTAATCTTATGATTACTTTATAATTATTTTGTTAATACTATTTATATATCCCCCTATAATTTTATATTTTCCCTTTCAGATGAGCGTCTAGTGTAGTGATAGGCGCTCATTATTTTTTTCTTGATTTTACACCTAAACAGAACGTTTCCATACTCAAGACATATTATATATCATGTAACCTTTGAGAGACTCAGTGGTTTTCTATATGTTCCTATACAAATTAAAATTGATTGTGTAAAGTTAGCTATGAAAAAACTGAATAAAAAAGTTAAGCCAAAACACTCTAGAATTATTACAAAAATAACCTAAGTTTATTCCAATGATGACATTCATTTATTACCAGCAAACTAAATTTGGATATGCCAAA
>DATCID010000121.1:0-8857 GCA_036507975.1 Ruminiclostridium sp. | reverse complement strand
TTCAAACTGTTCTATTGCAAACCTGCCTTCACCATAGTTCCTGTAGTTTAGGTTATCCACCCATACTTTTCCTAATTCCGTGGCTGTAGGTAAGCGCTTAAGCTTAACTATTTCTTCAACCAGCAACCACTCCATCAGAGTATCATCATCTGTCATGGCGCCATACCTGAGAAGTACATCATACACATTAAAGGCCCACGTTGTATGTTTGTACCTGTCTATTGAAGTAAGTATTCCATTCACAGGCTCATTAAATGGTTCCGCTCCATATTTGTTCTCAAAAAACAGTCCATTATTGTTTCCGGCTATCATGCCTGTCCAGGCACCATAAAACTTATCAAATATAATATCCTGATTGTTTACCATATAACCCTCCAAAAAATAAGCATTAACTTTATTTACTCATTATAGCTTATGGTTATTCAAAATTATATATAAGATATTTAACATTCCTATCGTATTTCAACACAAATCTGAACCATTAAAATCCTATTCAAAAACCCTTTTAATTGCCTCCAAATATCTCAATCCATACACTGTATCAGGTTCAAGGTAGCTCCCTTCAGTCCATTCATTCCAAGCATTGATTGTAAGAATTTTGGGATTCGTCTGTCCTTTATCGAGAAACTCTTTTGCCATTGACAACGCTTTCTCAAATTCCTCCGGTGTATTCCCGTCAAGTGTTGACATAAACGGATAGCCTAAATTATCATATGTATCCGATTGAATCGTTCGCGGACTTGCATCCCATCCCATTGTCACATTTGGAAAGTATGGTATTTTGTATTGTTTCGTAAACTTTTCATAATCTTTGGCCAACTCATCCCTTACCCATGCATAATCAGTCTTTGGAAAATTCTGAAGCTCAACATGGTGTATCCAAACATAGGAAGTTACACTATCGATATCTAAAATTTCAAGCATTTCGTCTGGATTACTGATTCTTTTTTCACCGGGAAGAATCTGCACACCCCATACTACTGCATTCAAGTGGAGCTCTCCGAGACCTGCTGCCTTAACCCTGTTACGAAAATCATTTAGTACCCGCCTGGTTTCATCTATCCCACCTAGTCCAATTATGAGACTCATCAGTTCATAAACAGAAAAATACAATGCTCCGTTTACTCTCCAGTATGAGGGATGGTTGAAATAATTCATAATCATATGATCGGTTGCTTCGATAAAAGCTTTTTCAGAAACTTTGCCATAAGCTAATGTCGCATATGATCTTTCTCTTGTGGCGGGATGAATATCAACCCAGTCATGGTTCGCCCACATTAGCGCGAATTTAAGTCTATCATTATTTTTTGCCTTAAGAAAACCTTCCTCAAGGCATCTTTGGAGATAAGGACCTTCCTCATGCCAATACCAATCAAAGATAAAAGAGGTTAAGCCATGATCGGCTGCAGCACTTATCTTTTTCTCCATCACTTCAGGATCTGCCTCGTCCTCATAACCCCATAACGGAATTCTAGGCTGCCGATGACCCTCAAACCTTGGTTCAGCTCTTTTTACAAGTTCCCACTCAGTCCATTCCTTACCATGCCACTTCATATTTCGTGGATCAATGTGATAGTTAGGGAAATAGTATGCTGCTACTTCATATTGTTTGCACATATTGTAATTACCTTTCTAAAGTCTTATTTCATTATATTACTTCAGCTTTAGTACGAAACAGCACAATGCTTTAGTACATTTTTGCTCAACCTTTAACTGCTCCTGCCACCAAACCCTCTACCAAATATTTTTGTGCAATAATAAAGAACAAAAAAACTGGAATGATTGAAAGGAAGCAAAGAGTATATACAGGCCCAACCGCAGTTGAACGTTGGTCTAGTTGAAACATAAATATGGAGTACATTATTGTACTTTTAGCTTTATCATTCAAATATATTAATGGACCAGAAAAATCATTCCAATACCAAAATACTGTGATTGTAGCTAAAGTTAATGTTGCAGGTCTAAGCAGTGGAAATACTATTTTAAAGAATATGCTGAACGGGCCATAACCATCTATACTTGCTGCCTCTTCAAGCTCCTTTGGTATATTCTTAGTAAACCCTACATACAGCATTATGGCATATGCACAACCACCAGCAATATACTGAAGAATTAAAAATGTTCTAGTATTTATCAAATGAAGTGTCATACCCAATTTAAAGGTAATAATCATGCTTGATTGGAACGGAATAATAAGTCCAAATACAAAATAGAAAAACAACAGTTTTATAGCTTTTTCTTTACTACGGCTGATAGCATATCCTGCCATAGAGCTTATCAGAATATTAATCACAATAGTTGAAACAGTAATAATAATTGTGTTACCAAAGGCAAGAGGCACGTTAACCGTTTTGAAAACTTTAATGTAATTTTCAAAGTTTCCAAAGTTTGGTATGCTAAAAGGATTGTACAAATCCTTTGCTTCCTTAAATGTTGTAATAAATAAAAGTATTATAGGAAACACAATAAGTGCTGCCACTATGAACAGGGCAATTTCTAAAATAACAGTACTTGATTTTCTCTTGGATGCTGGTTTATTCATTAGTACTCCACCTCTCTTTTTCTGGTAATATTAAGTTGGAAAAGAGATAAAATCAGTATCAACACTAAGAATACTATACCTGCAGCAGTAGCATATCCATAGAGCATCCCTTTGAATGCATAATCATATATAACCAGAGCAATTGTCGAAGTAGAATATGCAGGCCCACCCTGAGTCATTATATAAGGTATATCAAACATTTTTAGATTTGCTGTTAACCCAAGAAAAGTACATATGGTAATAGAAGGCATCAGCAGTGGAAATGTTATATATCTAAATTTCGTCCAAGAATTGACTCCGTCCACCATAGCTGACTCGTAAAGCTCTCCAGGTATAGAATTCAGTCCTGCAAGATAAATAATAATACTTGTACCGGTACTCACCCATATCGTAATAAATATAACAGATGGTAATGCCGTACTCATATCACCTATCCAGTCCATTTTCAACCCGCCTAGACCTATAGTATCAAGAATAGCATTCAAAACACCCTCATATCTGAGAATAAGCGTCCACAGTACAGATATGACTATGTAGCTTAGAACATTTGGCATATAGAATGCAGCCCTCAGTGTTCCCCTAAATCTCAATGGCTTGCTAAGTAGCATCGCAATCAAGATAGCCAAAGGATTCGAGAGTAATATATTAATGATACACAAAATAAATGTATTCATTCCAGCTTTAATAAAATTGGAATCTTGAAAAAGTCTTGTAAAATTATCAAATCCAATGAACTTCGAAACAGAAATACCGTCCCAATCAGTAAAGGAATAATATACTCCCATTAAAAATGGAAGAATCACTAAAGCTGAAAATATTATAAATGCAGGTAGTACAAATGCAACTCTTGTAAGGAATTGTTTCTTTTCATATTTAATTATCATATATTACACCTTTTTTTACTGTAATGTGGCTGTAGTTTTATTACCACAGCCACATTACTAGTTATTTTGCAAACTAATAAATTCGTTTCTATAGAGTTTTTATTAAGGTTGAGCTGCTAAAGCCTTATCTGTTTCATAAGTCTTGTCTGCCTTGTCAAGGTCTGCATCTGATATACCCTTACCAGCTAATGCCTTTTGAAGTATCTGAGTCATTTCAGTTTCATATACAGAAGGTGGCATAAAACTATATCCAGGTACACATGTAGCGTTTGTAGCAAGAGCATTCTGAACATCGCTAAGTGCAGCAATAGTATGCTTTACATTGGATTTGATTCCTGGGAAAGACGTATCTATAGTTGACGTAGAAAGACCTTCTTCGGATATCATAATATTGAATAAATCTAGAGCTCTCTGTTTGTCTTGTACGTTTGCATTTACAGAAAGGATATGATCAATGCCCAGAGCAATTATAGGTTTTCCGCTCTCACCAGCAATTGGGAAATAGCCACAATCCTTTGATGTAACGGTACCCTTAAATGATGAGTCAAGCATACCTGGCAGCCATTGTCCCTGAATCAACATTGCATACTTTCCATTCGCAAATTCAGTACCTGAAGTCATCCAATCTGTACTAAACATGGATTTTTGGAAATACCCATTTGTAGCAAGGTCAGCAAATTTTGTGATAGCTCCCTTCATTTCAGGACTATTTATTTTTACTTTTCCGTTATAAAGGTCAGCAAGAAAGTTAGGATTTTTGTCAAGTATAAAATTTGGCATAAAAATATTCTGGAATGTATGCATTGCTACCCAAGAATCCTTAAAACCAGCGCCTAAAGGAGTAATGCCCTTAGCTTTTAGTTTTTCACAAACGGCTAAAAACTCAGACCAATTTTTAGGGATTTCTATCTGATTATCTGCAAATATCTTCTTGTTATAGAATGCTCCAAATGTTTGCATAGCCTGTGGTGCGCCGTAAACCTTGCCCTGATATGAAACAAGTGATTTTGTACCATCCAAAAGATTTGAAACAAATGGTTGATCTGAAACATCCATCAAGTATCCAGCCTTTGAAAACAATGTATTATATTGATGGAAAATCAATTCATCCGCAGAATTTGAAGCCAACTTAGCCTTGATTACCTCCATATATTTTTCGCCAGGTAAGTTGTCGAGTACAACTGTAGCATTTGGGTACTTTTCTTTATATTTTTTGTTAAGTAAATCCTTGTATGAGGACCATGTATTTACAGTCTCATCTAAGAACCAGCCTGATATGTTAATTTTGAATTCTTCATTATTTTTTTCCGCTTGCGTGTCTACAGCGGCTTGAGTGCTTGTAGCTACTGTAGTTTCTGCTGTTTTCGTTTCCTCAGCAGTAGATTTGTTTCCACAGCCAATCATTAATGTTGAAACCATAGCTAGCACTATAGTTAAGCTAATAACTTTTTTAAACATTTATTTCCTCCTAAATTAATATTATTTTTGGGTGGCCACCATACTTATGAGTATATCTTCACTTTAGAATTTTTAATAGGTATACCTTTTTGACACTAGGGATAATTTTTTGACTTTTCACAAATTATAATGCATATATGTTAGAATGTTAACTAAAGATACAGTTTTTCGAGGTGAAGTATGATATTTTTCCAGTCTATCCGAAATTTTGTCATAGGTATTTACCGACATCTAACAAGTAAACTCAGATATAAATTGTTTTTTATATATGTCATCGTGATAACTCTTACAGTATCAGCTTTCAGCATTATCTCGTATATTGCCGCATCTAGAGTAATAGAGAAGGATTTTATAGACTATAAGCAAAAATTAAATACTAGAATAATTACTAACATAGATAGAAAGGTAGATATTCTGCTTGATCAGTCTTATTCTGCTTTTTTCATTCTTGAAGATATCCAATATGTGCTAAGAGAACCTTCATTTCAGTTTAGCGACACGTATTTCCAAAGTCACGCTAGACTTAATAGTTATGCCTTAAGTGTTTTACAAGGGAATAAAAAAATAAACGGTCTAACACTTATTGATGCTGCTGGTCAGGTCAAATTCCATATGGATTCACAAATGCTTACCAATAAGACTGGTTTTTATAATGATTTGCCATGGTTTGCTACGACTATAAAAAAGAATGGCGGGGCATTTATACGTGAACCTCATTATCGAGAATATGTGGAAAACACCGGAAATCTACCAAAGCAAAAAACTATTTCCGTTTGTCGTACTCTGAAAATGCCTGGTAGTTCAGATCCGCTCGGAATAATAATTTTTGAAGTATATTGTGACAATTTTTGGAGTGATATCAACGACTTTGAACCAGACCCATCAGAAACATTGGCTGTTATAGGCTCTGGTGGAGAAGTAATTTACATGAATACTCAAGACAAAAACCCAATATCTTTGGACATTATCAAACCACTAAGAGGATCTGGTACAGTAAAGCTTAATAGTCCTGAAGGAGAAATACTTGCCAATTATACCACTTCAAAATCAACAGGTTGGCAGCTAGTTTCTATCATTCCTACTGCAACCCTATATGAAAAAAGTAGCTTTATAAAACAAATAAATAGTACGTTGCTTATTGTAGTTATCATTTTTATCCTTATACTGTCCTTCTTTATTTCAAACATAATAACGAAATCTTTGAAGAAACTGCTTAAAGCCTTCACAAGGATTAGAGAAGGAGATTTTACCTCATTTGTACATATAAAGGGAAATGATGAATTTGCTCAAATAGAATCAGGGTTTAACATAATGCTTGCAGATATAAACACCTTGATTACAGAAAAATATCAGTCCAATCTCATAAAAAAGCAAGCACAGCTAGAGTCTCTTGAAAGTCAAATCAATCCACATTTTTTATATAATACCCTTGCATTGGTAAAGGATGAAATTAATAATGGAGATACTAAAAATTCTTCATTCATGATTCAAAATCTTTCAGATATGTTTAGATATAGTTTGAGTCGGGGAAAGCATTTAGTCAAGCTGTCAGATGAACTTGAGCATACAGATAAGTATTTAAGCATTATGCTTGAAAGATTCAAAGATAAATTCAAGGTGTTTTACGATATTGATATGGATATGATGAATGTTAATATACCCAGACTAACCCTTCAGCCAATTGTTGAAAATTGTATAAATCATGGGTTCGAAAATATTAAAAGTGGTGGGGAACTACATATAATAGCAAAAGCAAGCGAGTGGGGCTATAATATTTATGTCTCCGACAATGGCAAAGGAATTGAAAAAGAACAACTAGAAAATATAAATCACATTTTAATGCAGAATCCAGAATTTCAAAAAGATATTACTGAACGAATAGGCATCTTTAACGTAAATATCAGAATAAAGTTTTACTTTGGAAACCAGTATGGTTTACGATTAACCAGCGAACCTAGTCAGGTTACAACAGTAAAAATTTCACTTCCTCTAGAAACTGATAAACAGGAGGTATTAGCGTGAAAATACTTATAGCTGACGATGAACAGCACATAATACGAACTTTAAAAAGTAGCCTTGCCAGTTATGAATTCAGCGAGATCATAGAAGCAGAGGATGGAGTAGATGCATATGAAAAAAATATAAAGTTTAAACCTGACATAATTATTGCTGACATAAAAATGCCGATTATGGATGGTATTTCTCTCCTCTCAAAGCTTAGAGAAAATGGATATACTGTAGTTTATATTATTTTAAGCGGATATGATTATTTTGAGTATGCACAGAAAGCAATAATGAATGGTGCCTTTTCATATCTGTTAAAGCCAATTAACGAATATGAACTACATTCATGTATTAATGCTGCAATAACATCTATTGAATTGAGTAAGAAGCAGCTTGATAAGCTTAGCACTATGAAAATAAAGTCAAGACAGGATGTTAAACTGCTTAGAAGACATTTACTTACAGAAATCGCTACTGGGGTTTTGTCCGATAAAGAATATATACTAAATAGCATACATGAACTTGATATAATAATAGAATTTACTGAGTTTTTAGTAGTGGTTGCAAGAATTGATGATTATGTAAGTTTTGTCAAGGAAATGTCAACACAAGATAGAGAATTAATAAAGTTTAGTATACAAAATATTATGGAAGAATATTTTACAGAGGCAGGTTTCATTGTTTACTCATTTAACATACAAGACGGCGAGGGCTTTTTAATTAATTTTGACCCTAGACTTACTGCTCTAGAAGGAAATAACTTCATGAGTTTGTGTATGGATTCAATTGATTCAATAAATAGAATACTTAATGTTCCAATCTCAGTTGGTATTGGAACAGTTGTTACCGAACTAGATAAGTTAGCTGAGTCATATGCTTCCGCTCAAAGGGCTCTTGGGCAAAAGCTCATTAATTCCAACGATAAAGTATTTGCATCCAATAAAATTAAGACTGCTCCTAACAATATATTTATTGGATTTAAACTCGAGCAACAACTGCTCTTGTTCTTTGAAAGGAATGACCTTGATTGTGCAGTTAAACTTATTTCCGACGTATATAACCAATATTTCAACTCCCTCAGCATAGATATTGAAGATCTTAAGAAGCTAAATTACCAGTTAATTATTTTGATTTATAAAATATTGAACCAGTTTAAATTAGTTTCTGAAGATATTTTAGGAGATGAACTTACACTTTGTAACCAAGTTAACAATGTTACAAGCATAGAATCAATTATATTATTTTTTGCAGATAAACTTGCAAAAAGCTTTAATGCCATAACTGCATCCAGAGATAAAACTGGTAGGAGCATTGTTAGCGAAGCCATTAAATACATATCATCAAATTTTAATAAGGATATTAATCTTGAATCTGTTGCTGAACATTTTAAATTCAGCCCTGAGTATTTTAGTAGGGAGTTTAAAAAAGAATCGGGTGAAAATTTCATAGATTACATGATTAGAATAAGGATTTACAAGGCAAAGCAACTATTAAAGGAGAAGAATATGACAGTATCCGAAGTAAGCTACAGTGTGGGCTACTGCAATATAAAATACTTCTCCAAACTATTTAAAAAGTATACTGGATTTACACCAGGAGCTTTTAGGGATATGTTGTTATGAGTAGTTGCTGTAAGTCATATATAATGCACGTTTCAAGCTTTCTTTATTATATTAGGTTATAGCAAATACTTATTGAATAAATCCTATAAGCAGTCAAAAAAGCAGTCAGGTTTTTGGGATGTTATATTAAATAAATATATATTATGATTTTGCTCCGAAAACTTATTTTTAAAAATTCTATTAAGCACGCCATATTTTATTTTACATTATATGGGTGAATTAATGATGTTATGGATGACTTTTATACTATTATTTTCATTATTCTGTGGTTTTCATCCTATTTTCTTCTACAATTCCATCATATTGGCTCAAATTTGCAGAACTATCCCTTGTAAATTACGTATATT
>DATCID010000120.1:0-38374 GCA_036507975.1 Ruminiclostridium sp. | reverse complement strand
TAATTATACAACTCGGAGGGCACTTTTTGTATATATTTGCTTCACCTTTTGGGTGAAAAGTTAAACTTTTTGTGGGTCTTATATATCAAGGGTTAAAGCTGTTTTCATACTGACTCACGCAGATTCTCGGTATAAAGCTGTTTAAACAACAGAATAATATTTATATAGAGATAATGGATGATGGAGTAGGTATTACAAATGATAAAATAAAGGCAATACTGAAAAACAAAGTTGAACATATTGATGTTTCTAAATTTAAAGAAGTCGGATTAGCTAACGTCAATAGACGAATCAAGCTGATTTGTGGTACTGAATATGGTATTGATATAGAAAGCAAGGTGAGTGAATATACGAATGTTATTGTAAAACTACCTATAGAGGATGTTAAGCTTTATAAACAGTGAGTTTAAGATTATTGAGGAGGTGGAGAAGGATTGAAAGTTTTAATTGTAGATGATGAAATGATTGTAAGAGTCGGTATGAAGTCAATTATTGATTGGCAGCAGCATGGATTGGAATTAGTGGGAGAGGCAGTTAACGGCAAAGAGGCTTTGGATAAAATTAAGGAATATAGTCCCGACGTTGTGATTACTGATATTAAAATGCCTATAATGGATGGTCTCATATTAATTGAGAAAGCAAAAGAATTATCAAAAATACCAAAGTTTATTGTACTTAGTAATTATAATGAATTTGATTTTGTAAAAGAAGCAATGAAACTAGGGGCAGAGGATTATATATTAAAATATAAAATGTCCTCCGAACAACTGTTGAAAATTTTAAATACAATAAGAGACAAAATAGAAGAGACAAGTAAAAACATAGAAGAAAAAAAGCAGATAGAATATCAAATACGAAAAAACATACCAGTAATGAGAAGACGATTCTTTAATGATGTTATTAATAATGATGATTCTATTAGCGAAGAGGAGTTTTATCGTACAAGGGACTTTCTTAGAATATGTTTTGATTTATCATCAAATTGCTGTATGATAATTAAAATTCAAGATTTTCATGAGTTGAAAATATTAGATGAAAAAGATATAGCAATGATTAACATCTCTATTATAAATATTACCGAGGAGATTATTACGGATCATTTTGATGGTTACTGTATTGATACGAGGTTTGGAGAATTCTGTATAGTATTATCTATCAAAAAGGATATTACTGAGACTTATATAAAAGAAAAGTTAAATGAAACCAAGAACAGATTAATTGAAATGTTATATAAATATCTTAATATACGGTTTAATATATCTTTAGGATTAATTAACCATGGAATTGCAGGATTGCGTGACAGCTACCAGCAAGCAAAGGAAAATTTGAATCCCGAGTATGATCATGTTAACGATAATTATCACTTAACTATACTTAAAGCAAAGGATTATATTGAGAAGAACTATAATAAGGATTTGTCAACTCAGGATGTGGCGGATTACGTTAATCTCAGCCGTTCTTATTTCAGCATGCTTTTCAGCGAACATATGAATATAGGTTGTAGTGACTATATTACTAGAATGCGGATAGAGCAAGCCAAGAATTTATTGAGAAACACAGATTATAAGGCTTATAAAATCGCAGAGATGGTAGGATATAATAATTGTCACTATTTGAGCCGCGTTTTTAAAAAGATTGTGGGTTTAACACCCTTGGAATATCGAACAAAAATATAAATATTTTAATAAATGGAAAAATCATTTATGTATTAAATTATGATTTAGAATAAAAATAGATTTTAACTGGGGGGATGTATTTATGATTAAGAACCATAAGTTAAGAGTTGGAATAATACCGACGAGACGAGGAATTTCTTCCAACCGAAAAGGTGCTTTTACTATTGAGGATGCGCTTCAAAATAAAAACGAAATATTGGAATATGTAAATCAACTAAAGGATGATAGTGTAGAAATATTAAATATCGATTGGCTTAATGAAGAAGGAATAATGTATGATATCTCGCATGTGTTTACGATTGCCGAGAGGCTGGAAAAAGAAAATGTAGATGCATTATTTATAATACATTGTAACTTTGGGTGTGAGGAGGCAGTTGGAAAACTATGCAGTATTCTAAAAAAGCCAGTATTGCTTTGGGGGCCAAGAGATAAAAATATAGGTGATGATGGTAGTAGGGCCACCGATACTCAATGTGGTCTATTTGCTAGCAGTCGGATTTTGATGAGATACGGTATTAAATTTACTTATATTGAAAATTGCAGATTAACAGAAAAAGTTTTTGAAGAAGGTTTTTTTAATTTTTTATCAGTTGCAGTTGCAGTTAAAGCTTTTAAGAACCTTAGAATTGGCCAAATTAATTCCAGACCTAAACCTTTTACTAGTGTTATGTATAATGAAAGTGAATTAATGGAGAAGTTTGGCATTGAAATAGTACCTATCAATATTGAAATTGTTAAGCAGAAAATGAATGAAATTATGGAAAAGCAGATTTCAAACGTTGAGTTTACTGCTAACGATATTAAAAACAGAATTAACTGCTCACAGACTGATGTGAACGATTTAATCAAAATTGCAGCGTTGATACTGGCAGTTAAGGAATTGGTATTAATTAATAAGTGTTCAGCCATAGCAATCGAGTGTTGGACTGTTATGCCAGCTTCCTTAGGTGTTTTACCTTGCTTTGCCATAGCTGAGCTGACGGACATGGGGGTTCCTGCAACCTGTGAAGCAGATATTAATGGAGCGATCACATCTGCACTTCTTACTGCTGCAGCAAGAGGGAAGGCAACTACTTTCTTCGGCGAATATACAATGAGACATCCTGAGAATGATAATGCTGAGCTGATATGGCACTGCGGGTCTTTCCCATATTCATTAAAAAAGAGATCTTCACAGGCAGAGTTAATAGATGGACGAGCCAATTGGGAAATAGAAGATGGTGACATTACACTTGCCAGATTTGATGGTGACAGAGGGAATTATAAACTTTTTGCAGGACAAGCGAAAGGTATACAAGGTCCAAGAACTACCGGTACATATGTATGGATTGAAACTGATAATTGGACTAAATGGGAGAAAAAATTGATTAATGGCCCATATATCCACCATGTATCAGGTATTCATGGAAGGTATCTATCAATTTTACAAGAAATGTGTAAGTATATACCATATCTCACATTTGACGGAGTCGAGTAATCTATTTGTAGATTATATCACTAGTCCTATTATGGTTTTGAAAGTCAATACTTCTCTGAATATTCTTCTTTAATGAGTTGTGACTTAGGCTCAAATCTATTAGTATTTCCAAGAAATATCAAACTAAAGTGTAACAAATCCAACAAAAATATAATTTCTATATGAGTTAAAGTACAAATAGTTATACAGGATATTATTAAAGAACAAATTGATACTAAAATAAAACAATTAGCTATTTAGTTTTTTTAAAAAACTAGTAAAATTTAAATTAAGAGCATTTCATTAAATGTAGTTAAATTATTGTGTAATCGAAATGTTTAGCCTGTAGAACAAATTATACGTGGGGAGGAAATGTAAATGAGTAAATTTATTTTTTCTGGATTTGGAGACGAAATTGCACCTGATCTTCAAAAACAGTTGGAAGTACTCGGCAGTCTAGGTATAAAGGCTCTTGAAATCAGGAGGGTAGATAAAGTCCCGATTGCTCAACATAGTGTTGAATCGATTAAGAAAATAAAGAAGCAACTTGATGCCAATGGAGCTATTATCTCAGCCATGGGCTCTGCGATTGGTAAGGTAAGTATTCATGATGATTTTGAAGAGCACCTTAAAGAATTCAATCGTATAATGGATTATGCAGATATTCTGGAAACTAAGAAAATCAGGATGTTCAGCTTCATAATTCCAGAGGGTGAAGATTACTATAAACATACAGATGAGGTATTGAGACGCCTTGAAATAATGTTAAAATTAGCAGTAAAAAGGGAATTTATCCTAATTCATGAAAATGAAAAACCTGTTTATGGGAACAATGCCGTGCGCTGCGAGATCATTATGAGAAATCTTTTTTGCAACAACTTTAAGGCAGCTTTTGACCCTGCGAATTTTGTGCAGGTAGGACAGGCTCCATACCCCGAAGCATGGGAGTTGCTTAAGAAGTATGTTGTCCATATGCATGTAAAAGACGCTTTATATACAAACCAGAAAGTTACAGTTGTCGGCGAGGGCGACGGTGAAGTTAAAAAAGTCCTAACAGATTTATACAAAAGCAACTATGAAGGTTTCCTTGTCTTAGAGCCGCATATTGCCGATTATGCAGGACATATCGATCCTTCTGGTGAGGGAAGCACCTTCAGTGATGGTCCCACAGGGTTTAAGGCTGCAGCTAATGCTTTATTTACTATGCTTGAAGAAATAAAAAAAGAGAACATATAGAATATATTTTATATGAGTGGAGTGTATCACCATGATGACAATGTCTTCAAAGGAACGAGTCTTAAAGGCCGTTGCACATGAAACTACAGACAGGATACCTGTTGACTATTCCATACGTATGGATGTTTCGAATAAATTGATTAAATATTTAGGATTGGAGAATATTGAGCAGCTTTATCAAAAACTTGGCATTGATATACGCAAGATCACTATAGGTGAGCATCATCCTCGTTTTGATAAAGCAGCAAATGGGATTCTCAAGGGGCAATCTGAAAACAGCGGAGGCAAGTATATATTTCATGACGACGGCACTTATGAAAATGCTTGGGGAATTATACAAAAACCTTCATCGGATGGACTTTATGATGAATGGATAAGAGGACCCTTCTCTAATACTATGGATCTGGATTCCTTTAACTGGCCTGATATGAATGTTTTTGATTCGGTTGAAACCATTAAGAAAAAAGTGGACAACTATCAAGGTAAATATGCTTTGAGAGGACTCCTTAATTATCCTTTCAAGCTTTGCTGGCAAATGAGAGGCTTGGAAAACTTTCTATGTGATATGTTAATTGAACCTGAATTTGCAAAAGAATTTTTATTAAAGATTGCCTCCTATGAAACGGAAAAGGGTATCCGTATGATAAGAGCTGGAGTTGATATTGTGTCTTTAATAGGTGACATAGCAATGCAGGATAGATTGATGGTCAATGTAAATGCATGGAGAGAAATTGACAAACCGATATTTGCCGACATGATTGCCAAATTTAAAAAAGAGAAGAAGGATGTGCTTGTATTTTATCACAGTGATGGCAATATAGAAGAAGTTATACCTGACCTAATTGAGATAGGTGTAGATATAATTAATCCCGTCCAACCGGAATGTATGGACGTAGTAAAGATAAAAGAGAAATACGGAGATAAAATTACACTGCACGGGAGCATATCAATACAAAAAACATTACCTTATGGTTCAGTGGAAGATGTCCGACGTGAAGTAGCGGATAGAATCGAACTATGTGGAAAAGACGGCGGACTTATACTTGCGCCTTCAAATCTTATACAAAATGACACATCTTTTGAAAATATTCTGGAGATATATAAAGAAGTAGGCTCTTTTGTAGTTTAGATCCATTAAAAACGAGGTGCATAAAGATGGAAAATATTAGAATTGGTTTGGTCGGCTGTGGAACTATCGGCGGGTTACATGCCAAACTCATTAACGAACTGAATGGTGTTGAACTTGTAGCCGTTGCAGACCCCAATTTATTACTAACAGGTGAATTGAATAAATTGTATGGCTGCCATCAATATAATGACTATAGGAAGATGCTAGAATATGAGACTATTGATATAGTGTCCGTGTGTGTACCTCCTGCTCTACACTATCAGGTAGTTATAGATGCAGCTCAGGCCAGAAAGCATGTAATAATTGAAAAACCCATGGATATTGCATTGAATAGAGCAGACTGCATGATCAATGAATGCAGAAAGTTTGGAGTAAAATTAAGTGTGATTTCTCAGCACAGATTTGACACCGTCATCCAAATACTTAAAGAAGCAATTGCTGAGGGTCGGTTTGGTAAGTTACTGATGGCTACATCTAGGACAATATGGTATAGAGATTTAGATTACTACACAGTGCATGCTTGGCGAGGAACTTCTGCAAATGGTGGCGGTGCCTTGATGAATCAATCTATACATTATATAGATTTATTGCAATATATAATGGGAGATGTGAAATCTGTAAGTGGAGTCTGCGAAACACTTTATCACAAATCAATTGAAGTAGAAGATACAGGAATTGCAATAATGAAATTTGAAAGCGGTGCCATTGGAATGATTGAAGGTACCACAATTGCTTACCCAGGGTTATATTCGGAGCTTAACATATATGGGGAGAAGGGTACAATATCCATCAAAAATGATAAATTAGATTTTTACAAGCTAAAAGATGGGATTATTCCAAAATTTGATGAGCTTCTTAAAAAAGAGGACTTAAGTGATGCTGCTGTATCGAGACCTGAAGATCTTGATATGCGATCCCACAAAAAGCAATATGAGGACGTTATTGCAGCAGTGAAACAAAATAGGGATCCGCTGGTAAGCGGTGAAGAGGGCCGAAAGGCGATTGCGATTATAAATGCCATATATGAGTCCTCCAGTAAAGGAAGTTGGATTGAAATAAATTAAATTAAATTATACTTGGTTTTATGTGTAAGGCTAACTAACGGTTACTATTTCCAATTGTTATATATTTGAGGAACGTAACAAAATAAACTATATGGGAGGAAATTTAAATGTCAAAAGCAAGAAAAATTCTGTCATTGGTTCTGTTAGTGTTGATGGTTTCTACTACATTGAGTATGTACGGGTGTACAACAAATTCAACAACAAAGGATACGGGAGAGAAAACGCAGGTTGGTTCAAAAGATACAAAACAGTCACAAGAGCCCGTGAAAATTACTTTATGGACTGCACCAGATTGGAAAGGTGTCTATGACCCAACAGTGGCAGGGGCAAATTATGGAGACTTCTACAAGTTTGCGGGTAAAGACTTTGTAAAAGAAAACAGCAATGTGACTGTAAATGTAGAATCTGTTCCCGGAGCTGACAGGGATGCAAAGTTAAGTATTGCTATCCAATCCCACACACAACCAGATATATACGTTGGTGCTGATTTTACAATGTTTGATTACGTCCATAATGGTTTGATAGTACCATTGAACGATGTTATAACAGATGCAGATAAACAAGACATTCCTGCCAGTATATGGGATGGAGTAACCGCAAATGGAAATATTTATATGTTCCCGTATTATACTGAAACAGGGCATATGGCATTGAATGTTGATCTTTTTAAACAAGCGGGAGCAGAAGCACTTATACCTAAAGGCGGTGCTAACACTATTGTTAGATGGACGCCAGATGAATTTAAAGATGCGTTGAGGGCGGTAAAAAAATTGGATGGTGTTTATCCATTTGCATTTTACTGTGGCAGTACACAGGGAGATACTTATAATATTTTACTTCTAGAAATGTTTGGTGCAAAATTATTTAATAAAGATGGTACACAAGTCACAATAAATGACGCTAATGGTGTTAAAGCACTGGAATTTATCAAAAGCTTGAAGGATGAAGGACTACTTGCTCCTGGAGCTGAGTCGTTAAACGTTCTTGATGTATATCAGTTATTTTTAAATAAGAAGACTGCAGTAAGTATTTTTAATAATGTCAATTACGATGCATTGAATAATGGATTGAAAGCCAAATCGATCCAGGAACCATTTAACATACAGATGGCGTTCCTACCAAGTGCAGGTGATCCTATGTGTTATGCCTATGCTATGGGGTCAGTGGTGTTTGATTCTGGAAATGAACTACAGACACAAACAGCAAAGCAATTTGTAAAATTCTATACCAATGAACCATATGTAGATGCTTCAATGTCTATGTTGCCGCTCAGAAAATCAGTTGCACAGAAGCTTTTAGATCCATTAAAAGTAAAAATCGCAGAGTCTGCAGAATTTTCTGTCAGCTTTTCTCAGAAGGCACCGGGATACCTTAAATTGAGAGCATCACTTTTTCCTGAATTGCAAGCATTTATGACCGGTCAGAAAACTGCACAGCAGGCATTGGATTCTTATGCTAAAAATGCAAATGCGATTTTAAAAGACGGTGTTGCAAATTCAGTCCTATTAAATGGCAAAAAGTAATCTTAGTTGAAGAATTATACTATATCCATCTGTGGTATTGATAATACGCCGATACTGCAGATGAATAGTATGATAATGGAGCATAATATGATATATAAAGCGAAATTAAAAAAAGAATTTTTGAAACAAAAAGATGGTTATTTGTTTATATTACCTCAAATGTTATTATTTCTTGTATTTATGGTTTATCCAGTTTTTGAAGGCCTCAGGCTAAGCTTTTACAACGTTGGCTTTGTAACGAAGACCTTCGTCGGTTTCAGAAATTATATAGAGCTTTTTAAGGATTCCATCTTTATAAAAGCTGTTCTAAATAATCTCCAGTTTGTTTTAATAGTAACGACATTATCGGTTGTTTTTGGGTTATTTATTTCAACTGCGGTTTTTGATAAAACATCCAAATACATGTCTTTTATTAGAGGCTGTTACTATTTACCTGTCATGATTACGATGGTGGCATTTAGCATTACCTGGTTGTGGATGGTGAATCCGGCTATGGGTCTTGTGAGTCACGTTTTGAATTCCATAGGAATTCAAAACGTCAATATCATGGGAAATTCGACAGTTGCATTATATATTCTTATCGTTGTCATGTGGCTGTTTAATTTAGGGGAGGCTGTTATATTGTACCTTGCTGCAATAATTGGAATTCCTCAAGAACAGTTTGAAGCTGCTGAAATTGATGGAGCATCAAGATTTATGGTCATCAGGTTTATAATAATTCCTCTTGTCAGTCCTACTACATTTTATTTTGTAATCTTATGTTTTATTGATGTAATAAAGGTTTTCCTTGCAGTACATTTGATGACTGCGGGTGGTCCTAATTATGCTACGACTACTATGATGTATTTGTGCTACCAGGAGGCATTCGTTATGAATAATATGGGAAAAGCATCAGCAATAGGTATGATGATGTTCGTTATAGTTTCTCTTTTATCAATTATAGCAATGACACGATTAAAGGCCAAAAATTAGTTTTAGGAGGGGTGATACATTTGAAAATTAATATGGCCTTAAAAAGCCAAAAAATTAAAAGAGACAAACTGGATATAGTGTCAAATATTGTTGTTTTGTTTTTTGCTCTAATTAATATATTTCCTTTATATTGGATGTTTTCGAATTCTTTGAAGAGTTCAAATAGTATAACCCGTATGCCTCCAGAATGGATACCACAACATCCATCGTTTGACAACTATGTACAATTATTATCATCTCAAAACGTTATATCTTGGGCGTTTAACAGTGTGTTTATTTCAGTTTTAACAACAGTACTTGTGGTTTTTATTAGTTCGCTAGCAGCATATGCTTTTGCTAAGCTGGATTTTTATGGAAATAAAGTTATATTTGTTATCTTTATATCAACATTGATGATTCCTAAAGATGTATATATTATCCCACTTTTCAAAATAATGCAGAATTTTAACCTTATTAATACTAGGCTGGGCGTTATTATACCAAACGTTGCACTTCCTTTCGGAGTATTTATTTTAAAACAGTTCTTCGACTCTCTGCCTAATGCATTAAGAGAATCTGCAAAAATTGACGGTGCCAGCGAGTGGACAGTATATCTGCGGATAATAATACCGATGGCTAAAGCGGGAATAGGTGCGTTATTCATATTGGTGTTTGTAAGAATGTGGAACGACTATTTATGGCAGTTGATTATGCTCAGCAAAGATTCTTTAAAGACATTGCAACTCGGTATTGCTTCACTGCAGACTGAAAATGTACCCAATCTTGCTTTTAAAATAACTGGAGCAAGCTTGGCAGCGATACCGATGATTATTGTTTTTCTTTGCTTTCAAAGTTATTTTACTAGGGGAATTACTCTTGGTGCGGTAAAAGAGTAGTAATTTTTGAAAATGGAGGTATTATCATATAATGACATTAAGAAAACGGTATAAAGAGACGTTATTGTTTGGAAACCCGGATAAAATTCCGATGTATTTGGGTTTGGCGAGGGAGTCAACGCTAGTAGAATGGAGAAAGCAAGGGCTGCCTGCGGACAGGGACTATCGAGTTGTATTGGCTGAAAGTATAGGGATCAGTATAGATGCAATACTTGAGAGGCATAAGCTACCAGTGTCGTTAGACTTAATTCCTGAATTTGAGCCTAAGATACTTGAGCATAAGGGCAACCATTATATAGTTAGAGATTGGCTTGGAGCAATTACCGAAATTTCGGATAAATTTGATATGTCATATCTTAAATCTCCGAAAGATTTTGTAACCAGAAAGTGGCATAAGTTTCCTGTTGAGACCAAGGAAGATTGGCAAGAAATGAAAAAACGATTTAACCCTAATGAACCAGGGAGACTACCGTCTGATTTTAATGAAATGTGTAGGAAATTAAAGAATCGTAATTTAGTTGAAATATTGTCTATGAATGGGGTCTTCTGGCAGCTCAGGGAATGGTGTGGATTTGAGAATCTATGTATACTTATGATAGAAGATCCTGATTTTGTACATGAAATGGTAGAATTCTGGACCGAATATATGTTGAAAATGTTAAATACTGTTTTACCTAATATCCAGTTGGATAGTTGCTTCATAAGTGAAGACATGGCATATAAGGCTCACTCTATGATTTCTCCTGCAATGGTCAGGGAGTTTATCCTGCCAGCTTATGACAAATGGATACCATGTATAAAGAAGAATGGTTGTCCGTTGGTAGAAATAGACAGTGACGGATTTATTGATGAATTAATTCCATTATGGATAGAAGCAGGCGTTAATTGTTGCAGTCCTATAGAGGTGGCAGCACACTGTGACATAGTGGAATATAGAAGGAAATACGGCAAAAAGATGGCATACCTACAGGGAATAGACAAACGCTTGATTGCTCAAGGTGGAAAGTCTATGGAGGAACATGTCATGAAAATAGTTCCTGCCATGCTCAAAGAGGGCGGCTACATACCTGGTTGTGACCATGGTGTTCCTCCTGATGTGTCATGGAATAACTATATTGAATATTCCAGATTATTGGCAAAACTCTGTGGCTGGCTATAAACGGAAATGTCATAGAATGGCTTTTTTAATAAGAATAAGGAGATACTGCTTTGAAACTGGGTATATGTACAAATATGATCGCATCCACAGATGATAGGTTCGGTGTATCTCATTTAAATGAGATTGCGGAAGCTGGATTTGAGTATATAGAGTTGCCTATGGCAACAATTATGTCTGTTGATGAGCAAGAATACCAGAAACTTGTAAAAACAATATCCGATTCGCCCGTGAAATGTGAGGTTGTATGTTCATTAATGCGTCCTGACATCAGCGTAGTGGGTGATGAATATGATAAAAACAAATTGGTTGAATATATAAAGGTGGCGGCAACTAGGGCGAATGATTTACATGTTAAATCAGTAGTTTTTGGATCTCCGCGATCAAGATCCATGAGGTTCCCACCATATTCGTTAAGTGATACATTATTGCAACTTGCTGAATCATTGCATATCATAATGAATCATATGGATCAATATGGAATATCTGTGTTAATGGAACCACTTAACAGGATTGAGACCAATTTAATAAACACTTTTGAACAAAGCGCTAGCTTTTGCCGGAAGGTGGGAAGAAAAGGGTTCCGCTCAATGATAGATTTTGCCCATTTTAAAGTAAACGGAGAGCCGTACTCTTCCATAATTGAAAATATGGATATGCTTGCTCATATCCATATTGCTCGTCCATTTGAAAGAAAATTTCCGATGGATGAGCGAGAAGAAGATTATTCTGGGTTTATCAAGAAGCTGAGTGAGGCGGGATATAATGAGACTATTAGTATAGAAGCGGTTTCAAAAGACGTCAAAAATGATGCAAAAGCTGCAAATATATTGTTAAGAAAATTAATCTCCAGATATTATATGTAGGGGTACTTGTTCAAATTAATTGCATTTCCAATAACATTACAAAATAAAGGTTATTTACGGGTGATAGAAAATGAAAAAAATATATGTTATTCACACAAGTTTAGTTTCGCATTCAGAACTTATGGAGCTTTTTTCAGAAATTATTCCAGAGGCTAAGGTATTTAACATTGTTGACGATAGCCTGTTGCATGATGTTATGCAAAACGGTGGGATCAATGAGCAGATTATTAGCAGAATGTGCAAGTATTTTGAGGCTGCAGCTCATAACGGAGCTGACTTAATTTTTAACCAATGTTCTTCAGTGGGTGAAGCGGCAGACATTGCGGCAAAACTGGTTTCTGTACCAGTTTTGAAGGTTGATGAGGCTATGGCGGAGAAGGCTGTTGAGCTAGGAAGAAAAATAGGTGTTGTGGCTACTGTAAAAAGTACAATGAAACCTAGCTGCAATTTGGTTCGCTCAAAAGCAGCAGAGACAGGCAAGGATGTTGAAGTTGTAGAATATTTGGTCGACGGAGCATTAGATGTACTTATAAGGGAGAAAAATCGCGAAAAGCATAATGCTCTTGTTCTCGAAATTGTCAAGAAAGCGGAAGCCGAATGTGATGTGATTGTACTTGCACAAGGAAGTATGACTGTTTTATTGCCTGAACTGAAGGATATAAAGAAGCCTGTTTTAACAAGCCCTCGCAGGGGTGTTGAAAAAGCAAGAAGCATTCTTTTTGAAGGTAATTAAATGGAAAAGCTTTCACTTGATGTATTTAAAAGATATAAAGAAGTCGATGTTAAAAGAATAGATGAAGAATTAAAAAATTCGCTAGCTAGATTAAATAGAAAAATAATGGTTCTAGATGATGATCCCACGGGCGTACAGACAGTCCATGACGTTTCGGTATATACAAGCTGGGATGAGGAAGCGATAAAATCGGGTTTTAATGAAGAAAATAGTATCTTTTTTATTCTGACAAACTCACGCGGATTTTCAAAGGAAGAAACCATAAAAGTACACTCCGAAATTGGAGCTACATTATCAGAGGTTGCTAAGAAGACGGGTAAGGATTACATCCTTATTAGCAGAAGTGACTCGACAATGAGGGGTCATTATCCTATTGAAACTGCTGCTCTTAAGAGAAGTATTGAAAAAGAATCGGAAAAACGCTTTGACGGAGAAATTATTATTCCTTTCTTTAAAGAAGGTGGCAGATTTACGATTGATAATGTGCACTATGTTAAAGAAGGGGATTTTCTTACTCCTGCTGGACAAGCAGAGTTTGCAAGGGATAAAAGTTTTGGATATAATAGCTCCCACCTTGGCGAATATGTTGATGAAAAGACTTCAGGGCAATTTATAAAGGAAAGTTGCACATATATATCTCTTGTAGATATCAGAAAAGAGAATATAGAAAAGATTACATCACAGTTGATGGCAGTTGAGAATTTCAATAAAGTGATTGTCAATGCAATTGATGATGTAGATGTTAAGATTTTTGTTCTTGCCTATATAAGTGCTGTTCTGCAAAATAAGGAGTTTATCTTCAGAAGCGCTGCAACTGTAACAAAGGTTTTAGGTGGAGTAAGTGATATTCCGTTGCTTTTAAAGGAAAAGCTCATAGAAAAAGAAAATGAAAACGGCGGTATTGTTTTGATAGGCTCCCATGTAAATAAGACGACCCAACAGTTTGAGGCTCTGAAAGGTTGCAAAGAACCTTTGGAATTTATTGAATTTAATCAACATTTAATTTTGAAGGAAAATGGTTTGCAGGGCGAAGTTATCCGCGTAATATCAGAAGCTGAAAAACACATTAAAAGCGGAAAGACCGTGGTTGTATACACTAATAGAGATCGTTTTGACCTTGACACGGACGATGAGGACAAACAACTGGAGGTTTCTGTTAAAATTTCAGATGCGTTTACTAGTATTATCGGCAAATTAAGTATTCGTCCCAATTTCATTATAGCCAAAGGTGGAATTACTTCCAGTGATGTCGGAACAAAAGCACTTAAAGTAAAGAAAGCGCTCGTTATGGGACAAATAAAACCGGGCATACCAGTATGGATGACGGGAGAAGAAAGTAAGTTTCCCAAAATGCCGTATATAATTTCCCCTGGTAATATTGGAGAAGTTGACACATTAAAGGAGATTGTCGACATGCTATCGTCGGAGAAAAAATGATTATTAATTTAAAAGGATAGTGGTAAATATGAAGCATTGTTTGCTATAATAAATATAAAAAATGGATATACGAGGGATAGCTTTTTTGCTAATGCCACCATCATTAGCAAAAAAGGCTGTCCCGTTTTGTATCTTATCAAGATTCAGACGTGGTAAAAAATCTCATTAAGTCCAAGAACTTTGTTTATTTAGTTTGAAACTATGGTAAATTGGTATTAATATAATAATGTATTACCAACTTTTAAATATCTCAAATGTGATAAGGTAACAGAGCTATCGTAAGCTAAATAGATTAGATCCATTTGTATTTTTTAGTACCAGATTGTTTTGACGGTAAATGTTGTACATATTAATTTTAAAGAACAAGGAGAAAATACCATGTCGGATATAAATAGAGTTATTTTAATAGTATTGGACAGTGTAGGCGTTGGTGAACTTCCCGATGCAGGTGATTATGGAGATATAGGAAGTAATACACTCGGAAATATTGTGAAAGTTAGTGGTGGTATTGATATACCAAATCTGAGTAGTCTTGGAATGGGAAAGATAGATGGGATTGACTATCTGCCTTTGCCCAAAAATATAGAAGGCAGCTATGGGAGAATGGCAGAGGTGTCAAAGGGAAAGGATACCATTACTGGGCACTGGGAGATGGCAGGAATTCAGCTCAAGTACCCATTTCCAACATATCCTCAGGGCTTTTCAAGCGATGTTTTGGAGAAGTTTGAGAAGCTAACAGGAAGAGGCGTGCTTGCAAATTGTGTAGCAGCAGGGACAGAGATAATTAAAGAGTATGGTGAGGAGCACATGAAGACAGGCAAGCTCATAGTATATACATCAGCTGACAGCGTTTTCCAGATAGCTGCTCATGAAGAGATTGTTCCAATAGATGAGCAATATAGAATATGCCAGATTGCAAGAGATATGCTTCAGGGTGAGAGTATGGTTGGTCGTGTTATAGCCAGGCCTTTCTTGGGACAGACTGGTAGCTTTGCACGTACTACAAACAGAAGGGATTTTGCTGCTGAACCCACAACAGATACTATTTTGGATAAAATGAAGCAAAAAGGTCTGGATGTTATTGCAGTGGGCAAAATTGAAGATATATTCTCAAAAAAAGGAATCACGGAAGCAGAGCACACCAAAAGTAATATGAATGGTGTCGATGTTACATTGAAATATATGAAGAAACAGAACAGAGGTATTATTTTCACAAATTTAGTGGATTTTGATATGCTCTTTGGTCATAGAAATAATGTAGAAGGTTACAAACAGGCGCTTGAGGAGTTTGACAACAGACTGCCAGAGATAATGTCTGCAATGCGAGAGGATGATCTGCTAATTATCACGGCTGACCACGGCTGTGATCCAACTACACCTAGTACCGATCACTCAAGAGAGTATGTTCCAGTTATTTTGTGTGGACACAATATAAAGAAGGATGTAAATTTGGGGACAAGAAAGACTTTTTCGGATCTTGCAAGTACTATTGCAGATATATTTGATATTGAAAATGTATTTCCAGGGAATAGCTTCCTCAAAGTGATTTTGAAGTAAAATTAAGCATGAGGGAAATAAGGTTACATGAGAGGTGTATTGTTATGCCAAATTTAAATGCCAAAGAATATGCAAGTTTTGAGAAAATAAAGCACATTGCTGAAGATGGTGGTGATTTCTGGTACGCAAGAGAACTTGCATCTTTGCTTGAATATACACAATGGCGAAATTTTGGAAAGGTAATTGATAAAGCTATCCTTGCGTGTAAAAATAGCGGATATGATACTCATGATCATTTTGCTGAGGTCAGCAAAATGATAGAAATAGGAAAAGGTGGAAAACGAAATACCATTGACTACAAACTAACTCGATATGCTTGCTATTTAATCGTGCAAAATGGTGACCCTCGAAAAGAAGTAATTGCCCTCGGCCAGACCTATTTCGCAATTCAAACTAGGAGACAAGAGGTTGCAGACTATTTCAATCAACTTGATGAAGAAAATAAGCGGCTTGTTGTGCGTGGTGATATAAAGCAATGGAATCAAATGCTTGCAGAGGCAGCACACAATGCAGGAGTTATTACTAATGGCGAATATGCAACCTTTCAAAATGCGGGTTATATGGGACTTTATGGTGGACTCACTGTTGCAGGTATCCATAACAAAAAAGGTCTCAAAGATAATGATAAAATTCTCGATTTTATGAGCAGCACAGAACTAATTGCCAACCTTTTTCGAATATCTCAAACAGAAGAAAAACTAAAAAAGGACAGAATATCAACTGCTGATGAAGCTAATGAAGCGCACTTTATAGTTGGAAGTGAAGTGCGAAGCACAATACAGAGAGTTGGAGGCACATTGCCAGAAGATATGCCAACACCAACCCGGAGTATTACAGATATTGAGCGGGAGCAAATAAAGAAACTAAAAAAGTTAAAGAACAAATTGATGCTGGATGAATAGTAACTTCACAAGGAAGTACAACAATTGTTACGAATTTGCTATAAAAATTGCCATTTACCTGTTATTATACTATTATAATAAGTGAAATGCCGTTAACAAATAAAGCGCAAAGAAACTAAATATAAAAACTACAGATTATGGGAAGCAGGTTTAAGCCTGCACGGTCCCGCCGCTGTGTTGGAGAAGTTCTCTAAAATTAACCACTGGTTTTACACTGGGAAGGGTTAGAGAGTGATGATACCTGAGTCAGAATACCTGTCTGTATTTTTGCACTAAGGTACAAATAAGTAATAAAGCCCGATTCTGGTGGGAAATAGCCCATTCAAAAATGGGAAGTTATTATTTAGCTGTTCCTAATGACTCTACGAGAGATAGGGGGGTGTGGGACAATTGAATTTGTCCTATATAAGAATTATAAACCCTTAAACATTTATTGTTTGAGGGTTTTTTGGGTAAACTTATCACATAATATATCAAGGAGGAACAAAACAAAATGAAAAGAACATTAAGAATTTCAAAAATTAAAAAATTATCGGTATTACTTGCAGGTATTTTTATTATAGGTATGTTCGCTGGGTGTGGTGGTAATAAAAATAGCCAATCAGCAAATTCTTCACAAGCGGTAGTTACTTCTAGCGAAGTTAGCATTGGAGAGGCTATATCAACCACAATAGCTTATCCATTAACGCTAAAGGATGCAGCTGGCACATCGGTCACTATTGCAAATAAACCTGCAAAAATAGTGAGTTTACCATTGGGAACTTGCGAAATGTTACTGTCCTTAGTGGATAAAAGTGCACTTGCTGCTATGACCTTCTATGTAGACGATGTCAACGTATCAAATGTAGCAGAGGCAGCAAAAGGAGTTGGAGTGAGACTGGATGCAAATGCTGAAAAAATTATTGCTCTACAGCCTGATTTAGTGCTTGTAGACACGTGGACAGAGCCGGATTTAATTAAACAGCTGCGAGATGCAAAACTGACAGTATTTGTATTAAATGTGCCATCTAATGTTGACCAACAAAAGGAAATGCTTAAATTATTAGGAAATATTATTGGCGAGAATACAAAGGCAGAAGAGACAATTAGCTGGATGGATGCAAAGCTAAAGGTGGTTTCTGATAAGCTTGCAAACTTAAAGGAAGAACAAAAGCTTTCTGTTTTAGACTACAGTGAAATGAACTCAACTAGTGGCAAAGGAACAAATTTTGATGATGTAGTTACTAGGGCAGGGCTAATTAACCCAGTATCAAAGGATGGTCTAGAGGGATGGCCAAAGCTATCAAAAGAGATGGTAATAAAGTACAATCCAGACATCATAAGCTTGCCAGCTTGGTACTATGACAGCAAAGTGAGCTTTGACTCCTTGTCCAAGTCTATAAAAGATGACAAGTCGTTAGTTGGAGTGAAAGCCGTAAAGAATAATAAATTGATTTCGATACCATATAATCATCTTAGCACAACCTCTCAATATTCAGTTCTTGCCATTGAAGATATGGCAAAAGCGGCATATCCTGAATTGTTTAAATAGTATACTGAACTCAATCGTTTTGAGTGCTATTGAGACAATAAATTTGCGCAATTGGTTTTTGGAGGTTAAAGTGACAAAGGCAACTTCATCTATAAAATTAATGATACACAGATTTGGTATAATACCAGCAATGATTGTGACATTGCTGGTTGTAATGGTGGCGGGGACTGCTATTGGCGCAGTGTATGTACCATTCTTTGACACCTTAAGAATTATACTTAAAAATATTGGTCTCCTGCCCAATTCTACTTTCATTGAGGGACAGGAGCCTATAATATTCTTAGTTAGATTTCCAAGAGTACTAGTAGCTGCTCTTGCAGGAACTGCACTTGCAGCGTCAGGAACAGTAATGCAAGGTATGTTCCGAAATCCAATGGCTGACCCTGGACTGCTAGGCATATCAAGTGGCGCAGGCTTGGGAGCAGTTTTAGTAATTAAGCTCGGATTAGCCGCTGTTAGCATATTTTTCATGCCACTATTTGCTTTTGCGGGTGCATTTTTAGCCATATTTATAGTGTATATGCTTTCATATCGGAAGGGGAAAGTTCCGGTACTTACTCTTATATTATCTGGTATTGCAATCAGCACATTTTTAGGAGCATTAACAAATATTGTACTTACTCTCTCATATGATTATCAGGTAAAGGAATTTCTCTTCTGGTCGACAGGGGGACTTGATGGTCGACGTTGGGAGCACGTTCAGCTCGTGTTTTTGCCGATAATAATAAGTGTTGCACTTATGTTTGTGTTCTCCAGAGATCTAAATGTGCTTTTAATGGGTGAGGAAGAGGCCAAATCAGTGGGATTAAATGCAGGAAGAACAAGAACAATATTATTAATTCTTATTTCTATTGCCACAGCTAGTGCTGTATGTGTTAGTGGTGCAATCAGCTTTGTTGGACTCATTGTACCACATATTATGAGGTTGATAGTTGGCCCAAATCATAAGATATTGTTACCCACGAGTGCAATAGGAGGAGCTATATTCCTTGTGGTATGCGATCTTATTTCTAGAGTGGTAGTAATACCATTTGAGCTTGGGGTAGGTATAATTACAGCTCTACTTGGAGCACCTTATTTTCTTTACCTTCTTCTTAGATCCAAAAAAGAAGGAGGAATGGTCCTTTGAACACAGATAATATTATTGAAATACATAACTTAAGTTTCGAAATCAATGATAATAAAATACTTAAGAATATTAGCCTAAGTGTGAAAACTGGTGAATTTGTGGGACTGATTGGACCAAATGGAGCAGGGAAAACAACACTTCTCAAATGTATTAACGGCATAAACAAGACTGATGGGGAAATAAAAGTAAAAGACAGATCTATACAAGAACTAAGTGACAAAAACCTGGCTACAGAGGTATCACTTATGCACCAAAATACAGCAATAAGTTTTCCTTTCCCTGCCATAGAGATAGTTCTGATGGGAAGATATCCATATCTGAAAAGATTACAACGCGAGAGCAAGGAAGACTATAGTATTGCTAAAAAAAACATGGAATATACCGACACAAGCAAGCTGGAGAATTGCCCAATTACTGAAATGTCGGGTGGTGAGAGGCAAAGGGTGCTGTTTGCCAAGACATTAACGCAAGAGACAGAGGTGATATTGCTGGATGAGCCTACAGCAAGTCTAGATATTACGTATCAGGAACAAATTTTTAAGTATTCAAAGGAGCGATCAAGCCAGGGGATCACTATAATAGCAGCTATACATGACCTCAAAATTGCTGCTAGATACTGTACGAGGCTCGTTTTGATGAATGAAGGCGAAATAGTTGCTGACGGTAGTCCCGAGGAAGTTCTCACTTCTGAAAACCTATCGCGAGTTTATGGTATAAATGCACTTGTTTACAGAAATAGAATTACGGACTTACTGGATATATATATTCATAAGCACAATTCTCAGAAAAAGTCTGAGAAAATACATGTTCTCGGCGGAGGAGGCTCTGCATCAGGCGTTTTAAGGCAGCTATACGAGCAGGGGTATAATATATCCGCTGGGGTTTTCTCACATGGAGATAGTGATATTGGTAGCGCAGAGGTTTTCGGGATTGAGCACTTGGTTGAAAAGCCATTTAGTGAAATATCTGATCAGCGCAATAATGAAAATATTGCATTTATTAAAAATTCGGATATGGTTATATTGTGTAATATGCCATTCGGAAATCAAAATTTGCGGAACCTTGAAGCTGCAAGATATGCAAAAAAACTCGTAATTATTGAAGATGACTCACCGGAAACAAGGGATTTTACCGAAGGTAAAGCTGTTGAAATATATAATCAACTAAAGAAGTCTGCTGTAGCTGTAATAAACTCAGCTCAGCTTCATGAGGTACTTTAATTTTCAAATTAAGGAAGGGTAAACATTATGACAAAGCTAATACTAGTAACAGGTGGTGCGCGTAGCGGGAAGAGCACCTTTGCTGAAGATAAAGCAAAAGAGTTTGGGGAAAATGTACTTTATGTTGCTACCTCAAAGCCAATTGATGATGAAATGAAACAGAGGATAGCAAAACATAGAGCGCAGAGACCTGCACAGTGGGAGACGCTTGAGGAGTACAAAAACTTAGATGTTGCATTGGCTACCATAATACGTGATAAAGATGCGGTTATGCTAGACTGTATTACAATAATGATTACAAATCTTATGCTAGATCAATGTTTTGATTGGGACAACCTAACAAGAGACAAGGTTGAAGAAATCGAGTACATGATAGAGCAACAGATTGGGAGATTGATAAGTATATCAAAAGTGGCAGAAGTTCCGTTTATTCTTGTAACGAATGAAGTAGGACTTGGCGTTGTTCCGCCATCAACTATAGGTAGGGACTTTAGAGATATTGCCGGAAGGATGAATCAGATACTTGCAAAAGCAGCTGATGAGGTTTATTTCTGTGTTTCAGGGATATCTATGAAGGTAAAGTAGAGTACAGTATAGTTGTCTAGAGTCACAGTTGAAAAGCTGATATGAAAGGTGGAATAACAATTGAAAGCAATAAAACGATTAGTTCTGATGCTGCAGTTTTTCACAAGCATTCCCATTAAATTGAAACTTGCTGCAAATGATGAGGACTTCGGCAAAGGGTTGGTTTTTGCACCATTTATTGGGCTAATCATAGGAGCAATCTTGGCAACAGCTTCCTATGGGCTGCTTTTTATATTTCCAAGGTCTATGGTCGCTGCCATTGTCGTAGTGTTGTACATAATATTAACTGGAGGACTTCATTTAGATGGTCTAGGTGATACTTTTGATGGAATTTTTTCGAATCGCTCAAAAGAGCGGATTTTAGAAATCATGAGAGATAGCCGAGTTGGAACAAATTCAGTGCTAGCTGTTGTAAGTGTTCTTCTCTTGGATTATGTGGCTCTATCCCAAATAAATAGTGCATATTTTTTACGTATAATATTGCTTATGCCTGTTGCTGGCAGGGTAGGTTCTATTATTGGAGCATCTGTGTCTAAATATGCCAGGCAGGGAGAGGGCTTGGGCAAATCCTTCATTGATTATTGTGGCAGAAAAGAATTGTTTTGGGGATTAATTATCTATATCGTGATTAGTTTGTTGACGTTTGACTATAAAATATGGATTGTTTTGGTTTTGCCACCCATAAGTGCCTTTTTGTTTGTGAAAGGCTTAAGCCGCAAAATTGGTGGTGCTACAGGAGATATACTTGGAGCAGTATGTGAATTAAATCAGTGCATATTTGTGGTATTGGCATGTGCAATTCTAGTGTGATAAAATATATTACTATATAGCTATAGTAATATTACTTAAAATATTGGAGGTACACAAATTTGATTAATATTAATGATATAAAAATTAGCGAACTAGCAGGGTACTCCTTTGATTGCAATTGTGGGAAAAAGCATAGCGTGGATATAAAGAAAATATCCATAGGCTCAGAAATTTACAGAGAATTACCAGACCTTTTAAAGGAGTATAAGGATAAGAAGATATTTGTTATTGCAGATGCAAATACTTATCAGGTATATGGTAAAAAGGTTTTTCAAACTCTTGAGAACGAGGGATTCATACTTGCAGCACATGTGTTTGAAAGCAAAACAAATCTTATTCCAAATGAAGAGGCAATTGGTAGACTGGTGGTAGAAATCGAAAATGATGTAGCAATGATAATTGCAGTCGGGTCGGGAACAATAAATGATATATCAAGAATTATAAGCTATAAGTTTGATATTCCTTATATAATTGTAGCAACTGCTCCATCTATGGATGGCTACGCCTCCACAGTATCACCTTTAATAATAAATGGCTTTAAAAAAACCTATGAAGCAGTATACCCATATGCCATTTTAGCCGATATGGATATCATTAAGGAAGCGCCAAAAGGAATGATTTGTGCGGGATTCGGAGATATATTGGGTAAGTATACAGCTCTCTCGGATTGGCAACTTTCCAAAAATATTAATGACGAGTACCATTGTGAGACTTGTGTTGAAATTGTTAGGTGCGCAATAAAGAAATGTGTAGATAATGCACAAGGGATAGCCAATAGAGACGCTCAAGCAATATCATATCTTATGGAAGCACTCATTCTTTCTGGTGTGGTCATGGGAATGGTGGGGAACTCAAGACCTGCGTCAGGAGCTGAGCATCACTTATCTCATTATTGGGAGATAGATGCTATAGCAAAGGGTATTAAGCACCCACTACACGGTAATTCGGTTGGGGTAGGAACTGTTGTGATAAGCCGAATTTATGATATCGTAAAGGCCAAATATAGAATAGATTTTGTTACGCCTGATCCAAAAGATATCATAAATCTTTTAAAAAGCGCAGGTTGCTGCTACAATCCAAAAGATTTGGGAATAGAAAAGGAAGTATTCAGAAGTAGTATTTTGCATGCAAAGGAAATTAGGCCAAGGTATACTATTTTACATTTGGCTCAGGAGCTGAGAATATTGGAGCAGGCTGCTGATGAAATAACAGAACTATATTATGAATAAATATAAGAGACTCCATTGATATTAATTTACATAGCTATATTATTTTAAAAAATTAATAAATATAGCCAAAATTATATTCGATAGGATATTGACAATTATTTAACAATGAGTTACAATTAAATTGTTAAATAATTAACATACTTGAATTTTAAGTCATATTTATTTTTCTATGAAGAAGGGCTTATTTTTTTAAAGATAGATTGTTAAAAAAATAACAATAATAGCAAACTTAACATGTGAAACAAAGTAAGTTTAAGTATAAAAAAATGGCACATAGATTTTACTTTATCAAATGGAGGATGATTAATCATGACAAAGAAGAATTTGGTAGTAAACAGCATAGATACTTTATTGGAAAAAATAGCTGAGGTAAAGCAGGCACAGCAAGTCTTTGCAACTTATACACAGGAGCAGGTAGATAAGATATTTTTGGCAGCAGCATTAGCTGCAAATAAAAAGAGAATTCATCTTGCAAAGATGGCTCACGCTGAAACAGGAATGGGTGTTATAGAAGATAAAGTAATTAAAAATCACTATGCCTCTGAGTATATTTATAATGCATATAAGGATACGCAAACCTGTGGAGTATTAGAAAGAGATGAAGCATTTGGAATTACTAAAATTGCAGAACCTATTGGACTTATTGCAGCTATCGTACCGACTACTAATCCAACATCTACAGCAATTTTCAAAGCATTGTTAGCTTTAAAAACCAGAAATGGTATTATTTTCTCTCCCCATCCAAGAGCAAAAAAATCTACTATTGAAGCTGCAAATATAATTCTTGATGCGGCAGTGGCAGCAGGAGCACCAAAAGGAATTATTGGCTGGATTGATGAGCCAACTATAGAGCTTTCTGAGAGGGTAATGAAGGAAGCAAATCTAATCCTAGCAACTGGTGGGCCAAATATGGTCAGAGCGGCATACTCTTCAGGGAAGCCAGCGATTGGAGTTGGACCTGGCAATACACCAGCAATAATTGATGATAGTGCAGATTTAGAAACTGCAATTAGTTCAATTTTACTTTCTAAAACCTTTGATAATGGTATGATTTGTGCATCTGAGCAATCGGTTATTGTTTTAGATAAGGTTTATAATGAGGTTAAAAAAGAATTCGCTCTTCGTGGCGCATATTTATTAAATAAAGATGAAACTCAGAAGGTTAGAGAAGTTATTATTGTAAATGGTGCGTTAAATGCGAAAATAGTTGGTCAAACTGCCTTCACTATTGCAAAACTAGCAGGTTTCGAAGTTCCAGTCGATGCAAAAGTGTTAATTGGAGAGGTTGAATCTGTTGAGCTATCAGAAGCATTCTCACATGAAAAGCTTTCTCCAGTACTTGCAATGTACAAGGCCAAAACCTTCGAGGAGGCAATTGCAAAGGCTGAAAAGCTAGTAGTAGATGGTGGATTTGGACACACTTCATCTTTATATGTTGATGCTGTAAATCACAGAGAAAAAATTGATAAATTCGCTGCAGCAATGAAAACCTGCAGAATTATTATAAATACTCCAGCTTCCCAGGGTGGAATCGGTGACCTTTATAACTTCAAATTGGCTCCATCACTAACTCTTGGTTGTGGATCATGGGGCGGTAATTCCGTTTCGGAAAATGTCGGAGTTAAGCATCTTATCAATATTAAGACCGTTGCCGAGAGGAGAGAAAATATGCTTTGGTTTAGAGTACCAGAAAAGGTTTACTTTAAAAAGGGTTGCTTAGGTGTTGCATTAAGAGAACTAAAATATGAATTGAATAAACAAAGAGCATTTATAGTTACCGATTCCTTCTTATATAATAATGGATACACAAAGGCTGTTACTGACTTATTAGATGATATGAATATCCTGCATCACACATTCTTTGATGTAGCTCCAGACCCAACTCTTGCATGTGCAAAGCTGGGTGCAGAGGCTATGAGACAATTTAAACCAGATGTTATTATTGCAATTGGTGGCGGTTCTGCAATGGACGCAGGTAAGATCATGTGGACTATGTATGAGCACCCTGAGGTTGATTTTCAGGACCTTGCAATGAGATTTATGGATATTAGAAAAAGAGTGTATAAATTCCCTAAAATGGGTGAAAAGGCATACTTTGTTGCAGTTCCGACAACAGCTGGTACGGGTTCAGAGGTAACACCTTTTGCAGTTATCACAGATGAACTGACCGGAGTAAAATATCCTCTTGCGGACTATGAGCTAATGCCTAAAATGGCTATAGTTGATGCAGACTTGATGATGAATATGCCAAAGGGCTTGACATCAGCTTCAGGTATAGATGCATTGACTCATGCAATTGAAGCTTATGCGTCAATGCTTTCATCAGACTATACAAATGGTCTTGCTTTGCAGGCTGCTAAAAATATATTTGAATATTTGCCATCAGCATATGAAAATGGTGCAAAGGACCCCGTTGCAAGAGAAAAAATGGCGGATGCTTCAACAATGGCTGGTATGGCTTTTGCGAATGCGTTCCTAGGTGTTTGCCACTCAATGGCTCATAAACTTGGATCATATCACCACATACCACACGGTGTTGCTAATGCTCTTCTTATAAACGAGGTTATGAAGTTTAATATAGCAGAGGCTCCAATCAAAATGGGTACCTTCCCACAATACAAATATCCTGAGATATTGAAGAGATATGCAGAAATTGCTTCCTTTATTGGAATTAATGGCGAAAATAATGAAGAAAAATTCCAAAAGCTCCTCATAAAGATTGATGAATTGAAAGCCAAAATAGCGATACCGAAGACTATTCAAGCTGCTGGAGTTGATGAGATAAAATTCCTTGCAACACTAGATGATATGGTCGAACAGGCATTTGATGATCAGTGCACAGGTGCAAATCCAAGATATCCTTTGATGAGTGAAATCAAGGAAATGTATCTAAGGGCATACTATGGAAAGTAAAAAACTTTTATTTTTATAGGTAATCTAGAGGCTCATGATTCTGAGATGACTTATATGGGTATAATTATTCTATATGTAAAGTCATATAGATAGAGTTATACATATTTAAAGGGAGGATTCGTTTATGAGTTTTAATTATTATATTCCAACAAGAATATTGTTTGGTAAGGGACAGCTGTCAAATTTATATAAGCAGGATTTACCAGGCAAGAAGGCATTGATTGTTACCTCTGCAGGTACAGCTATGAAAAAATATAGATATCTTGGTAGACTTGAAGAGCAGCTCAAAAAGGCAAATGTAGAGTATATTTTATTTGATAAAATATTACCTAATCCTATTAAGCCACATGTCATGGAGGGCGCTAAGCTTGCAAAGGATAGCGGCTGTGATTTTGTAATAGGTCTTGGTGGAGGAAGTAGTATAGATTCTGCAAAATCAATCGCGGTTATGGCTACGAATGAGGGCGACTATTGGGATTACATTGGGGGAGGCTCAGGCAAAGCAAAACCAGTACCAAATAATCCTTTGCCAGTGGTTGCAATAACAACAACTGCAGGTACGGGAACTGAAGCTGATCCCTGGACTGTAATCACAAATGATGTTAGTAATGAGAAAATAGGCTTTGGATATGATAGAACTTTTCCTGTTTTATCTATAGTAGATCCTGATTTAATGATGACTGTTCCACCTCATTTGACTGCATATCAGGGCTTTGATGCACTATTTCACAGTACGGAGGGATATATTAATGTTATAGCGAATGAAATGAGCGATATGTATGCATTAAAGAGTATCCAATTAGTTGGAAAATATCTAGCCACTGTTGTAAAAGATGGATCAAATGAAGAGGCACGTGAAAAAATTGCTTTAGCAAATACTATTTCTGGTATGGTTGAATCAACGTCAGGGTGTACCTCTGAGCATTCATTAGAGCACGCGCTTAGTGCATTTCATCCTGAGTTGCCTCATGGGGCAGGCTTGATTATTATAAGTGAAGCTTACTATACCTTCTTTGCAAAATCAGGCTCATGTGACCAAAGGCTTATAGATATGGCAAAGGCTCTAGGTAAAACCGACGCAAAAGAGCCTATGGACTTTGTAAATGCTTTGGTAGAACTTCAAAAGTCATGCGGGGTAGATAAACTGAAAATGTCCGATTATGGCGTGAAGCTAGAAGAAATAAATGAACTTGCCAAAAACGCAAGGCATACAATGGGTGGGCTTTTCGCTTGTGATCCTGCTCAGCTTTCAGATAAGGATGTTGTGGCAATATATGAGAAGTCATATAGATAAACGAAGATAAACAGCGTTAAAATGTTTTTAAATTAGTGTTATAGAGAAGGCTTGCAAACAAACTTTGATTTGCAGGCCTTTATCATTCTGGAGGGTAGATTTTTCAATTATAAAAAATAGTCTGGATATTTTTCCTTCAACACATTTGCGTTACCTAAGCCTGAATAATGATGTTCCTTCAAGATAGTATCACAAGCTGATTTATCAGCTGACTCAATTAGCGTCACTATATCACAGTGCTCATTAAAAACTTTTATGAGCATTTGTGGCTCAGACATCTTCAATACCCTAAATCTATTATAATGTATTCTGGTTGTGCTTATAATATCCCAAATAGTAGCATGGTTAACAGTTTTGAAAATTGCCCTGTGAAAATCATTATCCAATTCTAAAAACTCGGTTATAGTACCCGCGTTTTCAACTAAATCCTTTTGCATCCTAATATTCTTTTTAACCTCCTGCGGTAATTCCTTTATTTGATTGTCCACTATTTCATGGATAATCTGGCTTTCAAGAAGGTTTCTCATATAAACACTTTCTCTGACAAAAGGTAAATCTATAAGAGATACAAAGGTTCCTTTCTGAGGATATATATTAATAAGCTTCTCATAGGACAGTCTTATAAATACCTCCCTTACAGGAGTTCTACTAACTTTTAGAAGCTCTGAAATCTCTGTTTCACTAATCATTTTGCCTGGTTTATAATCAAGATTTAGTATTTTATTTTTAATTTCCAAGTAAATGACTTCTTTAAGTGGAATTGCACTTCTAGCATAACCATTCATAATTTGCTCCTAAAGGTGTGACTATAATACATAATTATTTTAACATATGTAAGTTTATTATTATAGAAATTTTACAGAGAATACATTGACTATTAACTTGTATATTAGTATATTAATATATAATGACTTATAATTCAATAACTTATTAGGCAGGAAGGATTTACTAGTTGAAGATGTTATTAGCAAATAACAGTATTTATAACGGGATAACCGTTTGTGTAGATTTAAAAAATATTAAAGTGAGGGTTAAAAAATGGATAAGAATGATGTATTGAAGAAAATTTGTGATTGTGGTGTTGTTGCAGTCGTAAGAGCTGAAAGTCCAGAACAGGCACTGAAAATAGCCGATTCCTGCGTTGAGGCTGGAATTTGTGCAGTAGAGATAACATTTACTGTAGAGGGAGCACTAGAGGTTATCAAAAAGCTGGCAGAGGCAAACAAAGATAATAAGATTATCATAGGAGCAGGTACAATACTTGATCCAGAAACAGCAAGGGCAGCAATTCTTGCAGGAGCAATGTTTATAGTAAGTCCTTGCCTTAACAAGGAAGTAGTAAAGGTCTGCAATAGATATCAAATTGCGTGCATGCCTGGTGCTATGACTGTAAAAGAAGTGGTTGAAGGCATGGAAGCTGGAGCCGATATAATAAAAATATTCCCGGGTGAGCTTTTTGGTCCAGCAATTATCAAGGCCTTCAAAGGACCACTTCCACAGGCCAAATTAATGCCAACAGGAGGAGTAAATCTTGATAATGTTGGTGATTGGATAAAGGCTGGAAGTGTTGCCGTAGGAGTTGGTGGTAGCTTAACAGCAGGAGCGAAAAAAGGGGACTATGAGTCAATCGTCACGATAGGAAAGCAGTTTGTTGAGAAAGTCAGACAGGCAAGAGCGTAGAAGAATAAAATTTTGTGGCCGTAATTAGCGGCTTATGGAGGTTGTCATGGCAGTTATAAATGTTAAACCTGAGGGAAGTTATAAATATGATTGTATTTCTTTAGGTGAAGTAATGCTCAGATTAGATCCTGGAGATGGGAGAATAAGAAATTCTAGAGAATTCAAAGCCTGGGAAGGCGGAGGGGAATACAATGTTTCCCGTGGACTGCGAAAATGTTTTGGGATGAAATGTGCTATTGTTACTGCTTTTGCAGAAAATGATATCGGCAAATTGGTTGAAGATATGATACTCCAGGGAGGAGTGGATACCTCATTAATTAAATGGATGCCTTTTGATGGAATAGGAAGAGCGGTTAGAAATGGCTTGAATTTTACTGAGAAAGGCTTTGGTATTAGGGCGGCTTTGGGTGTATCTGATAGAGCAAACACAGCAGCTTCTAAGCTTAAAGCTGGAGATATAGACTGGGAATACATTTTTGGTGAATTAGGTGCAAGATGGTTTCATACCGGAGGAATATTTGCAGCACTATCAGAAACAACACCAGAGGTTGTTATAGAGGCTGTGAAAATTGCCAAAAAGTATAATACTATAGTGTCATATGACTTGAACTATAGACCGTCACTGTGGAATTATATTGGTGGAAATAAAAAAGCTCAAGAGGTTAATAAGGAAATAGCAAAATACATTGACGTTATGATAGGAAATGAAGAGGACTTTACGCAATGCCTTGGTTTTGAAGTCGAAGGAAACGACAATAACCTAAAAGAGCTTGATATAGAAGGCTACAAGAAAATGATAGACAATGTTGTTATGGAATATCCGAATCTAAAAGTGGTTGCAACAACCTTGAGGGGTGTGAAAACTGCTACTGTAAATGATTGGAGTGCAATTTGCTGGGCGGAAGGCAAAATTTATCGCTCTATTGAGTTTCCTGGCCTAGAAATATACGATAGGGTAGGCGGAGGCGACAGCTTCGCATCAGGTCTTGTATATGGACTTATGACTACTGGTGATGCACAGAAGGCCGTGAATTACGGGGTAGCTCACGGTGCACTTGCTATGACAACACCTGGAGATACTTCTATGGCAAGTCTCAAAGAGGTAGAAGGAGTAATGAAGGGACTTGGAGCGAGAGTTGTGAGGTAAAGGGTAAGGTTAAAATCAAGATCAAGGTCACGATTAAGGTCAAAAGACAGTGAATAGTGAAGAGTTAAAAGTGAATAGTTATGGAAAGTAGGCTATGCCTACTTAATTTATACAAGATAGTGAATAGCTGAGGAAAACCATTGCTAGAATAAATCTAGCAATGGTTTTCTAGTAGTGTCAGGATGGCATAGTAAGTCGCTATGTGGCTCTTATCCTTTATAATCTCCCCTGTTGACAACAAGTTTGTAGCCAATGCCTTGCATACGATTTTGGAGACAAGATCTACATTCTGCAGCTTCCTCGCCTGTGCATATTTTATTATCATATAGAGAGTATTTTTTTCTAACAGATACAGGTGAAAGATTGGGCATAACAACATTTGCTCCGGCTAGAATGCCACTTTCTCGACCTTTTGAATCAATGGTGCCGAGGGCTGTAGTGGCCGGAATAAGTACATTTGGTAGCATTAATCTCAAAATACCAATAAGAAGAAGGGTTAGCTTAAGGCTTCCAGCCGCTTCCTGTGCAAATCTTGTTTCACTATGGGGTATAAAAGGTCCTATTCCAACCATTTCAGGAGAAAACTCTTTTATAAATAGCAAATCCTCAGCTATATTCTCAATAGTCTGATATGGGGAACCCACCATGAAACCTGTTCCAACCTGATATCCAATTTCTTTTAGGTTATAAAGACATTGTTTCCTGTTTTTTAATGAAAGATTAAGAGGATGTAACTTCTTATAATGCTCCTCATTAGCTGTTTCATGGCGAAGCAAATAACGGTCTGCCCCTGCATGAAAATAATTTTGGTAAGATGCATAACTTTTTTCACCTATCGAAAGGGTAATGGCACAATCCGGGAAACCGATCTTAATTCTACTGATAATCTCAACTATATCATCATCGGAATAAAAACTATCCTCCCCACCCTGCAAAACAAAGGTGCGAAAACCAAGTTCGTGTCCCGTTTCACAGCAAGAAAGAATTTCATCAGTACTTAGTCTATAACGATCGGCATGGGTGTTGCTTTTGCCAATACCACAATAATAGCAATTATTTTTGCAATAATTTGTAAATTCTATTAGTCCTCTTGTATAGATAGAATTACCAAAATGCTGTAGAGATACTAGGCGCGCTTTTTCAAATAAATATTCACTAATGGCAGCATCAAAATTCGTGAGTAGGTATACGAACTCATATTTTTCAAGTTGCTGCGTTTGGTGTAGTTTGTCAATAAGGTTTTTCATCTTCGCCCTCCTAGCTTTATTTTAATATATATATTATACCAGATTAACCTTATCAAGTGCCTGCTCTATATCATTTATTATATCCTCTATATCTTCTATACCCACACTAAAGCGAAAGAAACCATTGTGAAATTCTTTAGGGTAAAGATATTGACGCTCATCATTTTCGCCTAAGAATACAATCAAGCTTTCATCGTGACCCAGTGATACGGCAGAGGTAATTACTTTTAGATGACTAACAAATTTGTTGTGGATATCGTGATCTGCTTTTAACCCAAAGGAGAGTACACCACCAAAGCCATTTGTCATCTGTTTTTTGGCTATTTCATGTCCCTTGTTACTTTTGAGACCAGGATAAGCGACAAAGCTAACAGCGGGCAGACTTTCTAAGAACTCTGAAACCTTTTGAGCATTTTCATTATGCTGACGCATACGAAGAGGTAAGGTGACGGCGCCTCTCATAATCAGCCAGGCATTAAACGGGCTGATTGCTCCACCTAGGTTAATCATCGACTGAGTTCTAATTTGGTCAATAATCTCTTTTTTGCCTATTATGGCTCCACCCATAGCATCCCCGTGACCATTAATGTATTTAGTAAGACTTTCAACGGTCAGGTCGGCACCAAGCTCTATTGGACGCTGGTTATAAGGTGAGGCAAAGGTATTGTCAACTGACAAAAGTGCTCCGCTTTCATGTGCAAGGTGAGCTAAAGCAGAAATATCGCTAATCTTAAGAGTAGGATTACCTGGAGTTTCAATGTGTATTAGTTTTGTATTTGGACGGATTGCCGCCTTAACAGCTTCTAAATCAGAGGTATCAACGATAGTGGTTTCGACGCCATATTTATCCCTGAACAGCTCATTTAGCAAGCGATATACTGCAATATATGTCACAGTTGAAAACACAACATGGTCGCCTGTATTTAATAGGGCAAAAAACAAGCCAGAGAGCGCTGCGACACCTGTAGCCAGAACAACACAATCCTCGCCTCCTTCAAGAAAACTCAGCTTTTCCTGCAAGTACTGCTGATTTGCACCACCATTTCGTGTATAGATTGCTTTGCCTCCCGCACTGCTCCAATTTAGATCGGTTGGATCATATGGAAGCTCGTAGCTATTTGCCATCGTTATTGGTCTTCTAATTGCACCAGTATCCTTATCGATATCGTTTCCTGTATGAACGGCTCTTGTTTGAAAGCCATATTCTTTTCCGTATATATTTTCACTCATAGTTAATCGCTCCTTATAGTATGTTGTAGTTTTATCTTCACAAGAATAGATTACCTGTGAAGTCTTTGTACGAAATGAAGCCATGTAGTGTCTCTGCACTTGCAATAGCATCTAAAATTGCAGCTTCAACAGCTCTTGCGGCCAAAATACCGATGGCATCAAAGTTGGCATCTACAGCTCCTGTGCATAACGAGAAGATGGTATCACCATCAAACACAGAATGTGCAGGCCTTACGGTACGGGCTATTCCATTTTGTCCAATGGCTGCAAGCTTGGTTGCCTGTGCTTTTGTCAAGTTGGCATTTGTAATAACACAGCCTATAACAGTATTTTCACTAAAGAAATCCTTATTGCTTTTATAGTTTCTTAGCATAAGGTCTTCTGTATAGCCAAGAGCTTTCTTATCGCTAGAAAAAACCCCAGCAATAATCTTTCCTGATTTTGAATCAAATATGTCTCCAACGCAGTTGACTGCTATTATGACTCCAACCATTAGTTCACCAACTTGGAAAGCAGCGCTGCCAACACCACCTTTCATCGCATATTCACTCCCATTTATTTTTCCTATGACAGCACCTGTACCTGCTCCAACACTACCACTTCTGAGCGGCTCTGCAAAAGCGTTTATGCAAGCAGCGTAGCCCATTTCCTTATCGGGACGAACTTTGTAATCACCACATTTGAGGTCGAATAAAATAGCTCCACACACATTTGGAACAAAAGTTCTGCCAACATCTCTCCCTATGCTTCGTTCCTCGAGATACTGCATAACGCCACCTGCGGCGTCTAGTCCAAAGTAGCTTCCACCGGCAAGCAATATGCCATGAACACATTTCCTGTTATTAATAGGATTTAGTGCATCGGTATCACGAGTTCCGGGCGAGCCACCGCGTACGTCGACGCCGCAAACAGCTCCTTTGGGACATAAAACCACTGTGCAGCCTGTTGCAGCCACCAAATCCTCAGCGTGCCCTATATGAATTCCTTCAAATGCTGTAATATCTATTCTTTCCATCATATATAACCTCCATGAGCCGCAATAACTATGAAATTTAGTAAAACTGTACTCATTCAAAATCCATATAGCGAATGCAGAGCTTACTACATGTTAAGATACGCTTCAACGGTATCAATTATAGTAGCTACGTCTGCAAGTGCACCTTTGCCTAAATCACCACAGGCCAAAAGTCCTTCCTTTGGCTCTACAAAATGATAGCCGTACTCAGTAAGAGTTTTAATATTTCTTTGTACTATGGCATTATTGTACATGTTAGTGTTCATAGCAGGGCAAATATATACAGGAACATCGTTCATAGCCATTACTACTGTTGTCAACATATCGCCTGCAATACCGCTGGCAATTTTGCCTATTATATTTGCTGTTGCGGGGGCAATTAAACATAAATCCGCTTTTTTAGCAAGTGATATATGCTGTATTTCGCTAGGTGTATACTCCTCAAACATATCAAAATATACTCTGTTTTTAGTAAGCGATTGAAAGGTGAGTGGAGTAATAAATTCTAGAGCGCTCTTTGTCAAAATTACATCAAGATTATAACCGTGTTTGGTTAGAATATTAGAAATATCTGCGGACTTATATGCTGCAATACTTCCTGTAACACCTAAAATAATATTTTTCAACGTTATGATCTCCTTTTATTATTAAGAATGTCAGCAACACGTGCTGTAATCGCTCCAGCTATTTGAGTCTTAGTTTCCAATCTTTCAAAGGTTTTATCAGAAGAAATCAAATATCCCACATGTTTATTATTTGTAATTTGACTCAAGTCATTCGCCAACACTAAATCACAGTTATTTTTTTGAAGTAGACTATAGCCTGTATCAATTAACGTTTCCAAATTAGCATTGCTCAATAATTTAAAGCCCACCAAAATGGTTTGAGGTTGAAGCTTTTTTATTGTACCAATTACTTTTAGTGTTTTCTTAAAGACAATAATTAAATCATCTATATTAGAACTGATTTTGTTTTCGGATTTTATGATGCTTGTCCCAGCAAATGCGCTGTCCACAATCTTCGATGCTAGCTCTAAAGGCGAATATTCTTTTGTAGCTTCTTGAATAAGGCATTTTGAGATTACATCAGAGACAGCACTTTTGGTAGTAATTGAACTAACAGCATAGTCACTTACTGCCATTGAATGAACAACTACGTCTATCTGCAACTTTGATAATATATTTTCAACATGTATGGCAAGCTCGGCTACCCCACCTATTCTAATTATATTAACTTTATCTGATGGAGGGACAACTGCATTTTGCCCACAAAGATAAAATATCTCTTCAATGGAGAAATTATCAGATGCCAGAAAAGCTTCTGCTATTGCTATGCCCAATTTCCCAGTTGAGTTATTTGAAATAGCTCGGACGTCATCAATTTTTTCTACGGTTCCACCTGCGGTGATTAATATTTTCAATATTGCTTCACACCTTTATATTAAAATAGGCAGAAACAAGCCATAATAGCCTTGTTTCTGCCCCAACATATTTATTTAATTCATCAACAGCATAAGCCCAACCCTATTCTGAGAATAGGGGAGTGGAGAGATATCTCTCACCTGTGTCTGGAAGTAAAACAACTATAGTTTTACCAGCGTTTTCAGGACGTTTTGCAAGCTCAGTTGCTGCCCATACTGCTGCACCTGAAGAAATGCCGATTAACAAACCTTCTATTTTGGAAAGCTCTTTTCCGGTTGCAAAGGCATCTTCGTTCTCAACAGCTATTATTTCATCATAAATTTTCGTATTTAGTGTTTGGGGTATAAAGCCTGCACCAATACCCTGAATCTTGTGTGGTCCAGGAGTTCCTTTAGAAAGAACAGGTGAGCCAGCAGGTTCAACTGCAATTACTTTAATATTTGGATTTTTTGATTTCAAAAATTCACCGACACCGCTAATTGTTCCACCCGTGCCTATACCAGCAACAAAAATATCGACTTTTCCATCAGTGTCATCCCAAATCTCCGGGCCTGTTGTAGTTCTGTGTATTGCTGGATTCGCAGGATTTACAAACTGACCTGGAATAAAGCTGTTTGGTGTTTCAACAGCAAGTTCTTCAGCTTTTGCAATAGCACCCTTCATACCTTTTGCGCCTTCGGTCAAGACAAGCTCTGCGCCATATGCTTTCAAAAGATTTCTACGCTCTATGCTCATGGTTTCGGGCATAGTAAGAATAATTTTGTAGCCCCTAACAGCTGCAACAGCTGCAAGTCCAATACCAGTATTACCACTAGTTGGTTCAATAATAACTGAACCCTCTTTTAACAGACCTTTTGCTTCTGCATCTTCAACCATTGCCTTTGCAATCCTATCTTTTACGCTTCCTGCTGGATTGAAGTATTCCAATTTTGCAACAACCGTTGCCTTTAGACCGTGCTTCTTTTCATAATTTGATAGCTCAAGTAGAGGTGTTTTCCCGATTAGATCAGTTAGACTTTTATAAACTTTTGACATAATAATACACTCCTTTATTATTAGTTATCTATTTAAAATTATATGTTTATACAGGTACGAATTCGAAAATATTTTTAACATCTATTTATATAAATACACATCAAATTCATATATATCCTATGCGTTTAGTATGTTTTAATTATAATTCAACTACTTAAAAATGTCAACAGGTTTAGGAAAATAAATATATATTTCATATATGTTTAGTATGTTATTGACTTTAAAATTTATGCAATGTAAAATATAACTTATAGATGCTCATGGAGGGTAAGATGAAATACAATTTTGATGAAATAATTGATAGAAGAGATACCAACTCGCTAAAATATGATTTTGCAAATAGTCATGGAAAGCCAGAAGATGTTATTCCTCTTTGGGTTGCTGATATGGACTTTAGAACACCTCCAGAGGTGACAGTTGCTCTTGTAAAATCCAGTCAGCATAGCATATTTGGATATTCTGAAACAAATCAAGAATACTTTTATACTTTAAAGAAATGGTATGCTGAAAATTTTGAGTGGCAAATACAATCGACCTGGCTTGTAAAAACTCCAGGTATTGTATTTGCCATAGCTATGGCTATTCGTGCCTTTACCAATAAAGGCGATGGTGTTATGATTCAAACGCCTGTATATTATCCCTTTTCTGAAACTATCTTAGCAAATGAGCGTTTGCTTGTGAATAACTCCTTAGTGTATGAAAATGGTGCTTATCATATAGATTTCGATGATTTGGAAGCTAAAGTAATAGCCAATAATGTAAGGCTTTTTATTCTTTGTAATCCACATAATCCTGTTGGTCGGGTGTGGACAAGGGAGGAGCTTATTTGTTTAGGGGATATTTGTGTAAAATATGGTGTGATTGTAGTTTCTGATGAAATACATGCCGATTTTGTTTACGAGGGATATAAGCATTTGATTTTTGCTAGTCTAAAACCCGAATATTTAAATATTACCATAACCTGCACTGCTCCAAGTAAAACCTTTAATCTTGCAGGGTTGCAGGTATCTAATATTTTCATTAAAAACATGGACATAAAGAAAAAGTTAAAAACAGAAATTGAAAAGAGCGGGTATAGTCAGCTAGGTACAATGGGGCTTGTGGCGTGTCAGGCAGCTTACCAACATGGTAAAGAATGGCTTGACCAGCTTAAAAGCTATCTTGCTGGAAATTTATCATTAGTTAGAAGCTTCCTTTTAGAGAGACTGCCGCAAATTAAAATGGTTGAACCTCAAGGTACCTACCTTGTTTGGTTGGATTTCAAGGACGTTAAATTAACGGAAGTCGAGCTGGATAATTTGATTGTAAATGAAGCAAGGCTTTGGCTGGATAGAGGCGTAATGTTTGGTGATGGGGGCGAGGGGTTTCAGCGTATTAATATTGCCTGTCCGAGAAAAACCTTGGAAAAGGCTTTATTGCAGCTTGAGAAGGCTATGAATAATTATAGTGTGACAAAGTTGAGTTAATAAAAATAAAAAAAATAAAAAGAGGTGTACTATTATTATGAGTCAAATTTCACGAGACCAAGCTTGGTCTTTGCTCACAGAATACAATAAGGATTCTTTCCATTTAAAGCATGCCCTAATTGTTGAGGGAACAATGAGATATTTTGCAAAGCAATTGGGGTATTTGCAGGAAGAGGACTTCTGGGGCATTATAGGATTACTGCACGATTTGGATTTTGAACAGTATCCAGATGAACACTGCATAAAGCAGCAGGAAATCATGTCTAAAAGGGGCATAGATCCAGCTATTATCCATGCAACTGCAAGCCATGGCTATGCACTAACAGTCGATATTGAGCCACAGCACGAAATGGAAAAGGTGCTGTATGCGACTGATGAACTGACAGGTCTTATCGGAGCAGCTGCGCTTATGCGCCCATCAAAAAGTGTATCTGATTTGGAAGTTAAATCAGTTAAAAAAAAGTATAAAATTGCCAACTTCGCTGCTGGCTGCTCTAGAGAGGTTATTGAGCGCGGTGCGAAAATGCTTGGGTGGGAGCTGGATTATCTAATCGAGCAAACCATTTTGGCAATGCGCACATGTGAAGCTGCAGACTGAAAAGTGCAGCAAATAAAAATTATTATAATATTTTGTTATTTATTGAATTCTGAAGGAGCAATGCCTGTAATTGACTTAAAATTCTACTGAAATAATGCTGATCCTGATAGCCTACAATTTCTGCAATGTCTTTCAAAAGCATGCCGGGCTGCTCCCTCATAAGCCGCTTTGCTTCATTGATCCTTAAATTTGTAACATATTCATTAAAGGAAAGGTTAGTGTGTTTTCTAAACAATCTGCTG
>DATCID010000119.1:0-40121 GCA_036507975.1 Ruminiclostridium sp. | reverse complement strand
AAGACCTAAAATCTATGTAAACATATATGGCTAAGATTTATGTGAATGGCGGAGTGAAGAGCCGGATGCCTTAATTGGGCACGTCCGGATCTGTGAGGGGTAAGTACCGCGAGGTGCACCTACTCGACAATAGTTATGGAAGCTGGCTGTGCCAGCAGAATTTATTTAATTCAAGGACACTATTGTTACGAGAACACTATTAATTCAAGTTCAGTTTTTTACAAGTACCTTTTAAAATAAACCTTGTGCAAACAGTCACAATGGTGAAATGAAGGCGGAGATTTAAGTTGCATGAATATGCGGTAACCCAGTCAGTGATTTCATTGGCTGTGGAGGAGGCATACAAGGCTGGGGCTTCTAAGATATTAGAGATCAGACTTGTTGTTGGTGATTTATCTACTATAATGGATGAATCAGTACAAATGTATTTTGATATTATGAGTGAAGGAACCCTTGCAGAAGGGGCCAAACTTGTATTTAATCGTGTCAAAGCTGAGTTTAAATGTAAGGCCTGCGGAGAAGTTTTTGTCAAGCCACCTAAGGGTTTTGATTGCCCAATATGTGGGGAGATGGGCACTCCTACTGGTGTTGGAAAAGAATTTTATATTGATAGCTTAGAAATAGAATAATTATTCCTAAAACACACTCCAACTCCGTTTTCATATTATAAAGTATGAAAACGGAGTTGGAGTGTGTTCTTAGTTTATGCTTGCAGAATACTTTATGATGGTTTTGAACTATATAGATATTATTGGAACAGTGGCCTTTGCTGTTTCAGGTGTGCTTGTTGGAATTAGAAAACAACTAGATTTATTTGGCATATTTGTACTGGCTATTATAACAGCATCTGGCGGTGGTATAATCAGAGATATAGTTATAGACAGTAGCATTCCAGTTTTTTTTACGCAGTGGAAGTACTTCGCTGCAATAACTGTTGCCATGCTAGCTACTTGCCTCTTGTATAGGTTTGTGCATAAAATAATTTCAGTAATAATTATTTTTGATGCGATAGGTTTAGGTGTCTTTACAGTCACCGCTACATATAAGGCCATAGAGTGTGGATTGCCCTTACTGGGTGTGATTTTTGCGGGGGTCATAACAGGAGTAGGCGGTGGGATAATGAGAGATGTTCTTGTGAATGAGATACCCTTGATTTTCGTAAGTGAGATTTACGCTATCCCATCGATAATTGGTTCTGTATTATTTTATGTGCTTTATAATGAATTTGGACTAAATTTAGTCATAAACACGTATTTGTGCGTTGTGGTAGTGGTGGTGATAAGGGTTGTTTCAGTTAAATTAAAACTGATGCTTCCAAAGGTCACTCAGAATAAAAGGATATATTAGAATTGTGGAGGCAGGTTATGGAAGTCAAAGTAATGAAAAATATCTTACATGCAAATCAAAAGTTAGCTGAGGAAAACAGAGATTTCTTTCAGTCTAAAGGAATTAAGTCGGTCAATATAATGGCATCACCAGGTTCTGGTAAGACCAGCGTTATTTTGAAATTGATAGAAACCTTTGGCGAAAGGGCGCATGTAGCAGTTATCGAGGGAGATATTGCATCAAGTATTGATGCTGAGAAAATAGAAAAGTTGGGTAACCCTGTAATTCAGATTAATACTGGCGGCGGCTGCCATTTAGATGCAAATATGATAAAAAGCGCTGTTGAAAGCCTTGATTTAAAAGATGGAGCTATTTTATTTATTGAGAATGTTGGGAATCTTGTATGTCCTTCCTCTTTCGACTTGGGCGAAGGCATAAAAATGGTTATTGCAAGTGTTCCTGAGGGCCACGATAAGCCATATAAATACACCTCAATGTTTGAGGCTGCAGATATAGTGGTTCTCAACAAGATGGATTTAATGCCATATATAGATTTCGACAGGGACAGCTTTTATAAGGGCATAAGGGCTCTAAATGAAAAGGCTGAAATAATTGAGACATGCTGCACAACTGGAGAAGGTATAGAAAAGCTTGCGCAGTGGCTGCTTACCACGCAAGTATCTCATATCCGTTCTTAGTAACTGCAAGAGTATATTCCCACTGGGCAGATAGAGACCCATCTCTAGTAGTGACAGTCCATTTGTCCCGGGCTATTTTTACACTGTAACCACCTTGATTTATCATGGGCTCAACGGTAAATACCATGCCTGGGAGCATTAAGACTCCCTTGTCCTGTTTCTCAAAGTGGTCTATATGTGGTTCCTCGTGAAATTTGAGGCCAACTCCATGCCCACCAAGATCACGGACGACAGAGTAGCCTTTTTTATTAGCAAATGGCTCAATAGCTCTGCCTATTTCACTTGTTGAGCCAAAGGGTTTCACCTGTGCAGTTCCAATATCAAGGCATGCTTTTGCTGCTTCCACTAAATTCTTTGCATTTGAAGTGACGTTACCAATCATAAACATTCTGCTGGCATCTGAAAAATAACCATTCAAAATTGTGGAAACATCTACATTAACTATGTCTCCGGATTTTAATATCGTTCTATCATTAGGAATGCCGTGACAGACAACATCATTTATTGAGGTGCAGACACTTTTTGGGAAGCCCATGTAATTCAGTGGGGCAGGAATAGCATTATGCCCTATTGTATAATCATACACTAGCTTATCAATTTCAGAAGTTTTAATGCCTGGTCGTATTTCTTTTCCAACTAAATCTAAAATTTGGGTGGTTATCTTTCCACTTAGCCGTATTCCATCAATCTGCTGAGTGGTCTTAATCAGTGATGGGTATGGAATAATATAACCTTGAGATTTATACTCTTCTAATTTTTTTAACATTTCCTTAGGAAACACAAAAACACATCCTCTAGTGTTTATTTTTATTTTATTTCTAACAGGGCGATAGTTATATCGTCAATAATATCATCTGGGTTACTACTATCGCAGAAAGAAATAGCTTTATCAATCAGCTGAGATAGTGTTTGGAAGGGCTCAACCTCTGATTTAAGTAAATGTTCAACTACCCGTTCCTCACCAAACTGTTCCATCTTCTTATTTCTAATTTCAATTATACCGTCAGTGTAAAAAAACAGTCTGTCCTTTGGATTGATGCTTATTGTGACTTCAGTATAATCTGGGCTTTCAACCCAATTGCTAATTGGAAAACCAGATGCCCTGAGTATCTGAAAGTCTTCTTTAGAGTAAAGTATAGGACAAACATTTAGCCCAGCATTAGAGTAAGTAAGGGTGTAATTTTTAGTGTCAATTACACTATAAAAAACAGCCATATATAGCTCATTACCAAAGTCGTTTTTATTGTAAGCGGTATAGAGCGCAGTTAAAGCATTTTTAGGAGAAAGTGCAGACTTATCGAGTGCAGTGCGTAAAAACATAGTGAGCATAGATGCTGCTACACCGTGACCTGATACATCAGCAATATATAAACCAATATGATCTTTATCTATTTTAAATATATCAAGAAAATCCCCACCTAGTGTCTCACATGGTCTATAAATAAAGCTAAAATCAATCTTATCACTCACAAATTTATTTTTGGGAAGAAAGCTGCATTGTAACCTCATAGCCATCGATAAGTCTTCTTTTAAACGCTCATTTTGTCTTGCAAGAGCCATGCTCATTTCTTTTAATTCGGTAATATCATGCAAAACTTCAACAACAGTGTATTCTGAATCTGCGTTATCACTTTTTAAGGGAGAACTGGTTACCGAAAAAGTACGTCCGTTAATGATTTCTTCTTTGCAAATAGACCACTCTGGAAGATTTCTTCTTGATACACAGTTTGGACAGGGAGAAGTCCTGCCTAAAAGCGTATAACATTTTTGCCCCACAGTATCGATGCCAATAGCTTCGCGCATAGGCTTATTAACATATACCACAGTGTCATCCTTATTTATTACGCGAACCCAATCCTGCATTCCATCAATTACTTCTTCAACAAAGTTACAAGCAGATGGACCAAACTTTTTTCTTAATCTATATGGCAAAACTATCAACTCTTCTCATGTGAAATATTTAAAAATGTAACAAACTTACTTATGTCTACGTACATTTTAACATAGTTAATCTAAAATAGAATTGAATTTTTTTTTTAATATTATTTCTAAATATTTTTGGCAATAATAAAGAAAGACTAAATAATAAAATACAATTTTTATTTAGTCCTTCCTAGTAAAAAAAAATTGGTGGTGTAAAAAATGAGTTTTGGAACAAAATTGACTAGCTTAAAGTATATTGATGCAACTAGCGTAAATGCATTTTCAACATTTTCAGAAGCACTATATCAAACCATTACAATCTGTAGGACAGGTGAATATCGCGATATAGTATTCGTGTGTATTGGAACAGACCGCTCAACAGGAGATAGTCTAGGACCAATTATTGGATACAAGCTAAAGGAAATGAAATATGGCAATGTGCATGTTTTTGGGGACTTAGACAACCCTGTTCATGCAAAAAATCTAAGTGAAACAACAAGCTTAATTTTAAACAAGTTTGACAAGCCTTTTATAATCGCAATAGATGCATGCCTTGGTAAGATTGAGCATGTTGGGCACATCACAGTTGGGACAGGGGCATTAAAACCCGGTTCAGCAGTAAATAAAGATTTGGACCCAATCGGAAACATGCATATAACGGGAATAGTAAATTTTAGTGGATTCATGGATTTCTTAATACTTCAAAATACTAAACTTGGTCTAGTTATGAAAATAGCGGATATTATTTCAAGCGGTATAAAATATGTTATTTGGAAAATAGTGAGGGATGACAATAAAAAAAGCATTCCTAGTGTAGAAGTAATATAGTAAATTAAATTTCAGACTTTTTAAGATATTAAACTTATAATGTTATATAGAAATTAAAACGGTTGCATTTATTAACACTATACTTGCACGTAATGTAATAGGTTATATTTTAAGGAGGTTTTTATGAATAATAAGCGTAAAGGTACTATGACTATAGGGTTCGTGCTTATTTTAATAGGTGTAGTTTATATACTTAAGAATTTTGGGATTTTTGAAATTTACTTTGATATCTTTGATGTAGGCTTTATTTTCTCAAAATTCTGGCCATTGTTTATTATTATTCCTGGGCTAATATTTCACTACTCATTTTTTACAGGGAAAACGTCAGATGCTGGTTTACTTGTTCCTGGGGGAATCCTTCTAGTAACTGGTGTTACTTGCCAGCTATCCATGCTGTTTAACTTGTGGGAATTTTTATGGCCAGGATTTATTCTTGCAGTGGCTGTAGGCTTATTTGAACTATACGCGTTTGGAACAAGAGAAAAGGGACTTTTAATTCCAGTTTTCCTTTTGGGTGGATTGTCGATAATATTCTTTACAATTGCATTAGGTAGGATTGAGATCTTGAGACTATATCTTATCCCAGCTATACTCATTTCAGGTGGATTGCTTATAATTGTTAGAAACCGGAGAAGCTAGGTGCCTGATTACTCTGTTTATGCATATAATGTATTAGTCATTAACAAAAGGATGCGCATAGATGAGTGACGGTGAAGATATTAAAACCATATTGGACAGCAAACTTCATAAATTTAAACCTTCAAAGCACAAGATGGCCTATAAACTTGATAAGAAAATTAAAAAAAGGTGTTATGCTCGTTAAAAAGAGGGAATATATATTTAGTAATTATGTTGAGAATTTAATTTCCCTTCATACCAGCTCAAACTTATTAAAAAACAAGGAGAGGATTACAGATGGATAAATACGTTTGCACTGTTTGTGGTTATGTTTATGACCCTGAAGAAGGAGATCCCGATAGCGGAATAGCACCAGGTACAGCATTTGCGGATATTCCAGATGATTGGACTTGCCCACTATGTGGAGTAGATAAAGGAATGTTTGAAAAACAATAAAGAAGACAACAAAACTAACGAAAACGGTTTTCCTGGTTATAGGAAAGCCGTTTTTTGATGATAATTTGAATAAGGGAGGTTATTATATGTATAGAGGTAAGCCTGTGATCGGAATTACAGCAGCATATGATTATGAGAAAGGCATTAGCACGATGAAGGATGATTATTATGAAGCTATTATACAGTGTGGAGCAGTGCCTATATTAATCCCGGTAACAGATAAAAAAAGTGTGTGGGGTGAGTATCTAGAGATATGCAATGGCTTTATTTTATCAGGTGGTCCAGATATTGATGCTACATACTTTGGTAAAGGCAATATGCCATATGCGGGTGAGATTTCACCAATTCGAGATAGTATGGAGATTTTTATAGCTCAGCAGGCAATAGCAATGGATAAGCCTATTTTAGGCATTTGCAGAGGTATTCAGGTAATGAATATTGCTGCGGGTGGCGGTATTTATCAGGATATTTATGCGCAGAGCAAGGATGAAAAAAAGCTCCTAAAGCACAGTCAACAGGCTCCGAGATGGTTTCAAATACATAATGTTGATATTCAAAGTGAAACGTGCTTGTATAGTATTTTTGGAAGAGATAGGTTAAAGGTAAATTCGTTTCACCATCAAGCAGTTAGTGAGGTTGCACCAGGCTTTATTGTAAATGCTTATGCAGAGGATGGAATTATAGAGGCAATAAGCCAAGAGAATAAAAAATTCGTTTTGGGCGTCCAGTGGCATCCAGAGAATTTGTGGAGAAAGGATGAGACTCATCTGAAGTTATTTGAAAGGCTTGTTTCGGTATGCTAAAATACAGGTAGAACATAAAAAGCTTAAATATGGTATTGATAATATTTTTCATGTGACTAATAGGATAATTTATTGGGCACATTGGAGAGAGGGAGGTTAATCCTAATGTTAAAAAAACTAGATGTGTTATTAAATGATTACCTTGGGGGTTTCTATGACCCTACTTTGAAGATATTAAAAATAATTTTAATATTTATTGTGGCTATACTTATTGTAAAAATAGGAAAATTGCTTATAAAAAAGTTTTTTGAAAATCAAGAAAAATTTAAGTTCAAGATGGAAGACAAAAGGCTTGATACCATATCAACGTTAATGGCTAGCGTATTCAAATACGTTATATATATAGGTGTGATCATATTTGTATTGTCAGATATGCTTGATTTGAAATCAGTGCTGGCAGCAGCAGGGGTTGGTGGTATAGCTATAGGCTTAGGAGCTCAAAGCCTCATAAAAGACACTATTTCAGGCTTCTTCATCTTGCTAGAAGACCAATTTGCTCTGGGTGATGTGATAACTATTGAAGATATGACTGGTACCGTTGAGCGTATGGAGCTCAGGGTTACTAGACTAAAGCATTATGCTGGAGATGTGTATATTATTCCTAATGGTGAGATCAAAAGGGTAACTAACCACACAAGGGATAACAAGATGGTTATTGTAGATATTCCAGTAGCATATTCCAGCAGTATGAAAAAAGTTAATGAGATAGCACAAGAGGTTTGTGAGGAGGTAAAAAGCGAATTCTCTATTTTTACCGAGGAACCCCATATATTAGGAATAACCAACTTAGGAGAGCATAATATGAATTTGCGAATTACTGCGCGTACCTTCCCAAATGAACAGTGGGCGGTGGAGCGTCGTATTAGAATGAAGATAAAAGAAGGTTTTGAGGCCAGTGGACTTGAGTTTTTTGACAGAACCACGCTTATGAAGCCGGAATAAACTTTCCCAGGTAGAATCATTATCAGTCACGGCTATGGTAGATGTATCCCTTGAGAATGCTTAGCGAAATTATTTGAAAATCCTGTTCTATCGCTAACAAATTTAACAAATAATTTCGATGCGCCTCCCATTGGATACATCTACCATCGTCGCTAAGATTAGTAAATTCCAACTGGGAAAGTTGAGTAAATTAAATAACGAGTATTGTCGATAACTGCCGCGAACAGTGGCTCAAGGAGGGTATTATGCCTGATAAATATGCTTTGGGAGATATCGTAGAGATGAAAAAACAGCACCCTTGTGGTAGCAAGCAATGGGAGATAGTTCGAACTGGTGCTGATTTTAGGATAAAGTGTGTTGGCTGCTCACATCAAGTGATGCTTGCTAGGACTAAGTTTGAAAAGAGCGTAAAAAAAATCATTAAACCAGTTGATATTACAATCATAAGTGTATAGAAAATACAATTATGGAAACACTTAGTAATATGCAGGAACAGTTAAATAATAACTTCCCATTTTTGCAGAGGTTATTTTGTGAAATTGCAGCGTTGTCGTCAGTCGCGATACGACCAGTATCGCTTCCTCCTCCGCCTTGCACTATCACAAAATTCCTCCCCGCAAAATCGGGTTTTATTATTTAACTGTCCCTAAGATATTACTGGGAGGCAAAATGGGAGAGCTACAAAACACAAAACAATCAGAAAAATTTGAGGGCATTATGAAGGATTATCTTCACCAAGGTAAAGATAAACTTGAAAATGATTTGGCTGGAACAAGAGAAGCAATTAAGCTTATTGCAAAAGATAAAACCAAAAATTTTATGAGGACAATGGACTTAGGTCTAAATGAAGAGGAAAGAAACTGTCTGCATTCACTAATTATAAAAAGTATGTACCAATCATTTTGCTATGGCTATGGCATAGGGAAAATAGAGGGAGAGACTAAACAAAAGGTGTGTTTGTAGACTGAAAACATATATACATACTGTAAATAACATAAACAGAGGGAGCACTGTAGTCTAGTGTTCCCTCTGTTTTATTCATAATATATTAACATTATCAACACCTTAGATTCATGTTGAATTGATACACTGCAAATATAATATTTAGCACTATTAATTTGAGGAGGCATCTATGAATCTATGGTTGAATTTTGGATTTGCCTGGATTTCAATTATATTGGTAATCTTTCTGAGCGTTATATTTATTTTACCAATCGCAGCACGAAGATCTAGTAAGTATAAAAACTTTTTTATGAAATTGAATCGTAATATGAGAAAACACCACAAGAAAGTAGGTATTGCATTAGTTGCTGCGGGCCTAGTACATGGGCTGTATTCGTCAGAAGCTGTTTTGAGTTTTAACATAGGTACCATAAGTTGGATTATATCCATTTTATTAGGTGTTAACTGGATGATGCGCAAATATTTAGCTCACTTTAGAGGTTGGATGTACTACCACAGGGTTCTAACCATCGTTTTCTTGTCCATGACGCTATGGCATATTATAGATGTTGGTGGTATTCAGGTGAACAAAGTGCTTTTTAATTCCCCAGACCCGGTTTCCTACCAGTATTCAGTCAATGAAGGAATCAAGGATAGTACTTCTTTAGAACAGTTAAACGCCCAATTTGAAGGTGCAGAACTAAAAGATGGTGTCTACACTGGGGAAGCAACAGGCTATCGCCCTGGTTTGAAAGTGAGTGTCAAAATAGAAAACAATTCCATTATAAATGTTGAAGTAACTGATCATAATGAAGTCAATCAACGGTTTTACTCAATACCTATTAAGCTTATTCCACCAGCAATCGTCCAAAATCAGACTTTAGATGTAGACATGGTCTCAGGCGCGACATTTACCTCTGTAGGAATAATTAATGCTGTAAATGATGCTTTATCAAAAGCATTCATAAGTGGGGAATTACCGCAAGTTAAGGAATTACCAACAACCTCCAGGAAAGGAAGGCGTTAGGTTTATAGATAAATAGAGACACACCTATAAAATTAGGAGTGTCTCTATTTTATACATTATAAAGGTTTTGCTTTTTTTTCACCGCTTTTTGCTTTGCCCTGTATTTCAGGAACCGGTGGAGCATCATTTTTAGGAAAATGATTTTTATGATTACTTTCCGTCCCATGTGGATCTTTAGGATCGGGTCTTCTCATTCCTGCCTTTGCCATAATCTTCACCTCAATAATATTTTATTTTTTAGTATCCTTAGAATATGCGATTAAAACAACATCTTGTCCAACTTTCATTTTCAATTCCTTTTCATACTTTGTAATATCTTTGATTACATCATCTTGATTAGCCAATGATATAAGATTATACATATTATCCACAAAAACACCTCCCATTTATTTTTAATAATATTATTACCTAAATTTAATTAGTTTAACCACAAGAGTAATTAAAATAATAATACAATATAGAAGGAATTTTTGTAGCAAAATTTTTAAAAGTATTTTTTAATTTGGTTATATATATCAAAGAATTGTTTTGTTTTTCCTATATTTAATACTTCTCCATACAGCTCAGGTGCTTGGTCCTTAATTGCATTTATTTTAGCTAAAGAAGTTACATATTCTTTTGTTATACTCTGATACTTGTCACATAATAATTTATTTTTCTGTTGAATGATCATATCTGTTAGGTATGTTCGTGTAATAGGTTGTTGTGTATGTGGTTTGTCAAATTTTATAGCCACTGATAGTTCATCTATACTATATTCATCCTCTGAATATCCTGCCGCCTCTAATCCGGTTATAAACTCCTTAAGCATTGTTTTATCTTTTAAGGTAATATATATATCCATCGTTAGTTCTGATGGCTCAGTAAACTCACCCAGTTTAAAACTTGTAAGCCACCATTGTTTGTCTTCTCTTGTAAACATTGTTTCACCGTTCTTTTTTAAAGTATAAGACATAAATAATTCATCTTCTAGGCTTACACAATTATAGAAAGTTCCACTAAAAATCCCGAGAATATCTAAATCGGGTTCTTCTGTTGTATATAATCCTATCTCACAGCCGGTTGTTAAATCATACTGACCTTTCCAGAATTCAATTAACCACCTTTTACCTGCATACGAAAAATAGATTGGTTCGCTATCTACAATTATACCGAAAGGCGCAGCCACCTCATCGTACAGACGACAATATCCCATTTCTCTTTGCCATGCATTGGGATTTGAAAAGAATAAATCTTTTTTGGAATTATAAGAGTAACCAACCTTTTCTATAATGTCATCTAACTCACTTTCGTCAGGCTCAATTCTTGATATCATAAAATTCACTCCAAATATGTTGTTTCTACCATAGTATTCATCAAGTAATTATTCTGTTAATAAAAATTTACGTAATATTTTCGGACAAAATTACAATATATAGAAACTTATTACAACCGACAAAAAGGCACTCTAGATGAGAATACACCTTTGATAAGTGAAGATATAGGAGACCGTCTGAATATAACAGATATCTCCTATTCTTTTAATTCATTTTTGGACAGTAAAGTTATCCTCAAGCAAAACCCAGTTTTGTGGGAAGGGATACCCTAGAACCCAATAACTTATTCCTTTCAATTTATAGTTCTTAACTACGTCAAACTTTGCTTGGGCACTGCGTGCATCTTCAAACCATACTTCATGCTTTCTTCCTTGTTCATCTGTATACCGAAAGAAAGGCGATTGCTTGAATGAGTCATACTCGATAACAGCACCATACTTTACTGCCCTTAAAATGGCCCCCTGAGAACTGAAGGTTTCAGCTTCCTGTCCTACAATATGGGGAAGAAGCCAGTCTCTTGCATATATTTGGAAACCAAAGTAAATTTTTTCTCTAGGAATTACCGAGATAGCATAGTCAAGAACTCGCTTAATTTCATTTAATGGTGAAATGGCTTGAGGCGGGCCTTTACGCCAACCCCATTCATAAGTCATCAATATAACGAAATCAACAATTCTTCCATGTGCCTCATAATCATGTGCCTCATACAGAGACCCTGATTGCTCTGCACTTACTTTTGGAGCTAGTGCTGTAGATACAAAAAAACCTTCTGAATGCAAACGGGTTACTGCACCTTGAAGAAAACGATTATAAGCTTCACGGTCAGCAGGAAGTACATTTTCAAAGTCAATGTTTAATCCCAAGTATCCTTTTTGTTTCATTGTATTAATAATATCAGCAAGTAAGCGTTCCACAATCGGTGGACTATTTAATACAATTTGTGCGAGATTTTCTCCCTTGGTGGTCGCAGTAAAGTTTGTAAGGGACATCATAGGTATAGCCTTTTCTGCTTTGGCAGCTTGTATTGCTGGCATATCATTAATAGGCTGCAGACTTCCATTTTCTTTTATTAAGTAAGCGAAGGGGCTCAGGTATGTAAGATGTTCACCGTCTTTTTTAATAATAGGAACAGCCTCTTCTCCCAAGATATAAATATATCCATTTACGTTTATAGGAGGTCTTGGTTTACGTGGAAGGACTAATATAGTACCTGGGTAAACAAGGGTTATATCAATAATATTATTAACCTTTATTAGGTCTTGTAAGGAGATCCCATATCTCTGGGCTATTGCCCATAATGTTTCTCCTGGCTGAATACGGTGTCGGGGAGCAGGGATATATATTATTAATCCTGGAAATATATTGGCAGGATTGGCAATCTTATTATTCTGCAGGATAGTCGGAACAGTGGTTCGATATGTTTGTGCGATTCTCCATAATGTCTCTCCTGGTTTCACAGCATGAAATATATCTTCGCTTGGGATGACCAAGGCTTGACCTGCTACGAGCTGATTAGGATTTAGCAGCTCATTGACTTCTACTATCTCTGCAATAGGGAGATAATAGTTATTTGCAATCTGCCATAGTGTTTCTCCTGGCTTTACGACATGAATAAACATTAAATACACCTTTTCATTTTTACTTACATTATATGCAGGAATATTATAATGTTGATAGAATAATATTACATCATTTCTAGTTTATATTAAATTATTGTTAAATTTAATATAAGAAAATTATGAACAAACATCAGAAAATTCCACTTGAATATTCTCACTATTATCTCTTATGTGACTACTAAATACCATATTTTGTTGCATTACTTCCCTTGTAGGAAGAACAACAATAAACTTACTCCCTTTTCCACAATATAATTACTAGAATTACTTATAGTTATTAAGCTTTCCTTAATGTTATCAATTAACTGAATGGTATCGTAGAACTCCATTGTTTTAGAATAAACACTAAGTTTTAATAAATCTTGTTTATTAAGTAACTGCCATTGCTGCAACTTAATGCGACCAATTTCTTCTCCAAAACTTTTTGTAAAAAGATGAACTTTAGTGACCATAGTATTGGAGGTTTCTCTCTTAATAATATCCATTGACAAAAGATTTATATATAAAGCGATAGAATAAACTGGAATAATTACTATAAGAAATATCAAAATTACTTTGTGAAAGATTCTTAATTTATAAAAATGAATATTCATTAACTTTACCTCAATTTCCGTGTTATACTCGAGTCTCTCATCACACAAATAATATCTTGGAACTTTAACAGCTCACATGATTTCCAAAAGCGCATATTCATTATATCTTTAAATTTTTCGTTTGGTTTTCTTAGACCATTATAATAATCAGAGAATAAAGTCATTAAACAATATTACATTAAATTAGTGAAAACAATATGAATATTCGTATTGAATTGATATTTAAAAAAATGTATCAACAGAAATACTTATACTTATTTATTTTACCAGGCTTGCTGTCCATTTTCTGTATAATGATATCAGAATACCAGTTACCAAAAAAGATGATGGTTATTGGGCGGAATTAAAAGTTAAATTAAGAGCGCATGAAATATATTCAATAATTTAGTATATAATGTTTTAAAAACCTAATTATAAAGGAGTACATTAAATGAGCAGCGAAAAGTTTACAATTTACTATCTATCGAGTACGCATTGGGACCGCGAATGGTATCAGCCGTTTCAAGGTTATAGATATAGACTTGTTTCAACAGTGAATGAAATAATTGAAGTTTTGGAAAAAGATCCTGAGCTCAAGATTTTTCATTTTGATGGGCAGACAATTGTATTGGAAGATTTTACTGAGATTGAACCTGCGAAAAAAGAGCGGCTTAAAACGCTGATTCAGGATGAAAGATTGGTAGTTGGACCATGGTACGTCATGCCAGATGAGTTTTTACTTTCAGGTGAGAGTTTAATCAGGAATTTGATGATGGGACACAGGATCGCAGAGGAATGGGGAGGCAGACCATGGAAATATGGGTACATCTGTGATATTTTCGGACACATTGCGCAGATGCCACAAATATTTAATGGATTTGGGATTAAATATGCTTTACTAGGTCGTGGTACGAATGAACATACGACACCAGCTCATTTTATCTGGCGGTCTCCTGATAATAGTGAATGTATTACTTACAAGCTTGAAGATAAAAATGGTTATGGGGTATTCTGCATCGACGTTCTAGGATGGCAGGATAAGAGATATAAGGACATAAATGAGTTATACCCAAAGATAAAGGAATATATCGATTATGAAAGGAAAAGAAGTAATATTCCTATAGTTCTTGTCATGGACGGTCTTGACCATGAACCAATACATAAGGAAACTCCACAGTATATTGAGATGATAAAAGAGCTATATCCGGAAGCTGAAATTCGACAGGCTAATCTGGAAGAAATGGGAAAGGAACTTGAACAGTATAAGGCTTTGATGCCTGTGAAACTGGGCGAGCTTAATGAAACGGCAAAGATGAAAGCCGGATATATTCACTTGATCACCCACACGCTTTCAAGCAGATATCCTATTAAGAAAGCAAATGATGAGTGCCAGGTGCTTCTTGAAAAGTGGGTAGAGCCACTAACCGCAGTGGCCGGGATTAGGGGCTTTCCCACGCAGAAAACCTATGTGGATCTGGCATATAAATATTTGATACAGAATCATGCGCATGACTCGATTTGCGGCTGCTCAATAGACCAGGTACATAAGGATATGGAATACCGGTTTGATCAGAGCAAAATGATTTCAAATCAATTGATTGATGAAATATTTAATTATGAACGCAGCCAACATGAAATTGACAGTAAGTCTGAAACAAGAGCTATGCTGCTTTGGAATCCGCTTCCTTTTAAAAGGAAAGAGGTTATTACTGTAGACATCGACTTTAACACGGACTATAAAACGCAATATCAGGAGCCTTTTGGCTATGAACTAAAGAATAGCTTCAAAATATTTGATAGTAATGGAAATGAAATTCCATATGGACTTATAAGCATTAAGAAAAACTATAAAATTAGAAGGTATAATCAGTTAGTTGAACAGGCTGATGTGCATACTGTTTCCTTTGAAGCAGAGATTCCAGCCATGGGAACTGCAGAATATAAAATTGTAGCTTTTAATGAGGCTTCGCGTTATCTGGATAGTATGTCTAAAAATGAAAATGAAGTGGAAAACGAGTATATCAAGCTAAAAATAAACGATGATGGTACCTTAAATATTTTTGATAAGGTAATAGGAAAGTCTTATGAACACCTTCTAAGCTATGTGGATGACGGAGAAATAGGAGATGGCTGGTTTCATGCAAATCCGGTTGAGGATCGCGTTATAACGAGCAGCGGCTGTGAGTGTACAGTAGAAAGAGTAGAAAATGGACCTTCTCGTACAGTATTCAAAATAATAGTCTATATGAAAGTGCCAGAGTCAATGAATTATCATGTTCACGGAATTAGTCGTTCACAAGACTATGTGATGCTGAAGATATGCTCACTTGTGGGATTATCTAAGGGAGCGAACCATGTCGAGATTGAAACTACAGTTTCAAATACCGCTAAGGACCATCGGTTAAGGTTGAAACTGCCAACAAATATAAATACATCAATATATTTTGCAAATCAACCTTTCACCTTTGTTGAAAGAAATGTAGGTGTAAAGTTGGAAACACAAAGTTGGAGAGAATGCGATGTTCCTGAAAAGCAAATGGGAGGAATTGTTGGAAAAAGATCTGACGATAAGAGCGGGTTAGCATTTGTATCTGCTTATGGACTCCACGAATGTGCTGCCTTAAACGATGAACAGGGAACAATACTGGTAACTCTATTCAGGTCTTTCCAGAAGACAGTGCTGACCAATGGAGAAGAAGGCGGTCAGATTTTAGGAGATTTGAAATTTAAGTACAGTATAGTTCCACTACAGCAAGAAATAATTTATGCCGATTTAACCAGATTACAGGATTGTCTTCAGGCAGGGATAAAATCGACGTCCTTCAGGGTTGCAGAGGACTATGTGCTTCCAAAACCTCAAAGTTATATTGAGCTAAAAAGTGATAACGTATGCTTGAGTATTTTGAAACGGGCCGAAAACGAAGAAGAGGGAAAGATCATTATCCGAATCTATAATATGTCGGATGAAGCTTCTGAAGCTGAAGTTAATTGCTTCCGTGAGATAATCTATCTAGAAGAAGTAAACCTTAATGAAGAATATATAAGGTCGCTTCCCTTTGATAAAAATAGGTTTATAACTAAACTAGACCCATGGAAAGTTCAGACCTTATGTTTGAAGTTTTAAGTTCCACGTAACTTTCGTGAGAATCAGGTTAAGCATATGAGTTCTTTATGAGTGATTTCGAAAACTAACTCCCAGTAAATAAATGGGATTGACACAAGGGTAAAAATATAGGTATATCAATAAAAATTGATATACCTATATGGTCAAATAAAGATATCTGTATACTGTGATGCTAAAAAAGCCCTCGAAGGAAATTCCAACGAAGGCTCGTTCATAGGATTGACTATGATATTGGCTTAAATAAATATTTCATTAGCTTATATTTGATCTGCTAAACATAAGCTGAGTGTAATTTTCAATGTCATTAGGCGTCAGCATATTATATTTATGCTTCACAGCCGTAAAATACTCACCAATAGTTTCTTTGGTGATTGTACGATCAGAAGGTGCGTCGGCGGGCAAATTACCACGTGTTTTAAGCCAAGGCGTTTCAGAGTGTGTGAATTTCTCTAATATTTTCCCACTATAACAGCAAAAGTTATGAATAACACTGTCAATTACAGCCTTCTCTGCATCAGTAAAAACGGAAACATCAAACTCGACATTACTTTCAATCGGATCAAATCGATATCCAGAATATCGGTTATAAATTTCCCTATAAACTGGTCCATGAACCCATGCCTCGCAATCATCAGTAAATAGAAAACTGTCCATAAAAGCATAATAGAAACCCTGAATATAATATATGGCTTTCTGCAATGCCAGTGGTGTAATATCTTCACATTGAAACAACAAGTAATCTATTACATCATCAACTTTAGATGTGACAATTTTTTGCGCACCAAGCAATTCTAATGTAGCGCATTTGCTCTTTTTATAGGCAGTTTGAGATTTTAAATTCCCTTTATTTTCTTCCAACAGAGTAAGGTAAAAAGATGGCTCATCATAGATTTTCTGCAATATATCAGAATACAGCTTTGTCGGCATATCACCTTCGTAGTAACGCGTAAATGTCATTTCACCCCAACCCAAAAGTAAGGAGAATGGCCTCTTTCCAATATTGTATTTTTGCGGAATTTCCAAAATTCTTTCAAGGGAAATGACACTATTCTTTTGGCGGTAAGCATCATAGAGTATTTTCAAATTTTTATCTTCAATTTCAGAAACATATACTTCAGTACCACACTGCGCACATGTGGCTTTCTTCCCAGAATAACTATATTCTTCACCTTTCAAGGTTCCTTTCATAGAAACAATCTCTACGGAATAGGTGATATCTTTTCTGCATTCTTCACAAAAAGTCATTTTCTCACTCATAAAGCAGCATCCTTTCATTTTAGACAATTACCGAAACAGATAATCAATCGGCTTGTTACGCTTATGGAATGATATCACTACCAAACGCTTTCCTACACTCAGCTCGATAATATTAAATTTGATATACATTTCAATCAGCTCTTTTTGATCATCAATACTAAACAACAGTGCTTGAGGACAAAACACATATAAAATCTCGTGCTTAAATCCTAAATTCGTATTTTGCAGTGCATGGCAAAAATCCTCAAGCTCAATTTTCAATAGAATCTCTTTCTGTTTTTTGCTACTAAGATTATATTCGTTTATAAAATCTATATTTTCCTGTCTGCTCTCATTCTTTGAGATGACAAATCGGCTCTCTCTCACGGCAGTCCTGTATTGCATCTAAAACTGTGACAATCTGTTCTCTAGTATAATTCTGATTGTAATGCGGATTCATTTCATCACCTCTATTTAATGCAATGATACTATATTATATGCATATAGTCAAGAATTATGCATCAATTGATTCGTAATTCTTAAATAAAAAGCTCTCACAGTGTGAGAGCCAAAGTATAATATTTCTGTACTCATTTCACATCTGTACGTGAGGGAGTAAAATATTACTGTTTGTAAGAGAATATAAAGAATATAAAGATGGAGAAACTTGTTGTTGCACAGCTACCTGCTTTGTATAAGCCTTGAACGGTATCTTTTGGCGCGCAGCCATATGCTGTACAGAGCCGCCTGCTGGGGAGATGATGGTTACCTTTAGATTTTTGAAGGAATCAAGATCATAGAAAGCAGATTCAGCGACACGAGCATTACCATTTTGAATGGTCATATCAGTCATGCTGACGTTGGATTGGAAGGCGGTTTTCCCAATATAGGTGACGCTTGAAGGAAGGATTACCCCATTTAACATTACGCAGCCGATAAATGCTGCTCTTTCAATGCGGGTCAAGCTTTGCGGAATTAATACTTCTGCCAAAGCAGAGCAACTAGAAAAAGCGACTTCTCCAATAATGGAGACTGCATCGGGAATACTAATCTGCTCCAGGGACCTGCAGCCGGAAAAAGTACCTTCCCCAATACGTGTTAATCCTATGGGGAGCTGCACTGTACGAAGATTATTACAGTAAGAAAAAGCATAATCACCAATACTTTTCACGCTATCAGGTATTTCAATCTGATAAAGATTTCTACATGAGTTAAAAGCGCAGGAATCAATGCTCACAACACTATTTGGTATAACAACCGATTCAAGCGTATTATTATTGTAAAAAGCGTTAATGCCGATAACCTTTACCCCATCAGGAAGGACAACATTGGCGTCAGTCCCGTTATATTTAAACAGAACACCGTTACCACGGATGTCAAATCCTTCAGACTGATTATCAAGCCGTACTTTGCTTCTAAAGGAAACGAGGCTGGTATCCTCCAAGCTTTTTGGAATATTGATTTTAGTCAGTTTAGGGCATCCTTCAAATGCTGTTGGGCTGATGCTTTTGATTCCTTCTGACAACTTGACACTCGATAAATTGCTGCAATAACGAAAAGCACCTCCCCAAATCTGCTTGACGCTTCCTGGAATAGTAACGGTTTTCACAGCTATTTGCGATTCGTAGTAAATAGAAAATGAACTATCGCCGATTATCTTTACATTGTTCGGAATAACCACGTTCCCGCCCTTGCCCTTATATTGATAAAGAATTCCATCACCTAAAATCAGGAACTCCTGTTTCTTGCTTTTGGCCCAATTATAAGGCAAAGAATCCCATGCAATAGAGGTGACTGTGGCCGGGATAGTAAAATCGGTGAGTAAAGTACAGTTGTCAAAAGCTTGATAGCCGATTTGCTTAAGTCCATAGGGCAAGTGAAGAGATTTTAGGTTTCTGCAATCATAAAAGGCAGCATCGCCAATGCTTTTGATGTTTTTAGACAAAGTGAGCTTTTTAAGTGACCAGCACATTGAAAACGCTCCATCTTCAATAATAGTCACAGTATCTGGCATGGTGACACTAACAATCTTTGTTTTCAAAAAGAAGACTTCTGACCCAATGACGGTGACTCCCTTCGGAATGACGATGGCGGTTGCTTTACCTGAGTAACTGATTAGCACACCATTGTCAATGAGGAAATCACTAGTTGCGGCAGCGACTGAAGTCGGAATCAAGCCCAGCAACAGTAGCATTATTAATAAAATAGAAGTTAGTTTTGTCTTCATTTATAAGCCTCACATTATGTATATATTTATTTGTTTATTCCTTTTATCAAAAATTCAAAATGTTGATAATCTTTCTTAGTATTCCAATTTCCACCCCAAACCCAACCTCTAGATACAAATGCATTATAACAATCGTCATTCTTAACAATCATACCCTTTTTGGAAATGCTTCTATCTAAAAAGGTAATGCCCTCTTCGGGTGAAATAAAATCATTATCAACATAAGGATTTTGCATAGGATTAATGTCAATAGCTAATCCATAGCCATGATTTGATATTTTGGTAGAACCGGATATAACCCTATAGTTAAATGCTGATGAATTATTATCGCTCATAGATAAACTATCGTTTCCCAAATAGTTATCCATCAAATTAACTTTAGCTATTAGATAATGTTTATCGTATAACTCTTTAAATATATCTAATACTGCATTTGCAACTAATTTATTAACAATTATTTCACCTTTTTGAGAGGTCTCATTAAAGCTCCAATAGGTCAGTCTTAAAAATCTAAGGTCACTCAATTCTATTTCATTATTTTTGAAATAAGTTACACCTTCCATCTTTTTGGCTAGATATTTGTCAATTTCGATTATTTCAAAAATGCTCTCTATATTTGGAACTTTAACTTCTTTTTTTGGTTCTTCAATTTTAACTTCATTTTTATTATTTTCTACCACAGCTATTACCGTTTCAGTTGATGGTTTTAGTTCATGTTCCTCGGTAACAATATTTTTATTCAAAGCTACGATAACTTTCGGTTCATTAATTCTGTTAATAAAAAAGAAATTACCCAAAACAACTATCGGTAAAACGATAATAAGGCTCAATACTGCTTTTTTTCTTTTATTCATTTTCATTCCTCACAATACTGTGTTTATTCCAATAACTATTTTAATATTATAGCGATTACTACTCCTAAAATTGCTCCAGTAATTACCTGTAACGGAGTATGGCCTAAAAATTCTTTCAAGCGTTCCTGATGAAATTCCCCTTCTTTAAAGAGCTCATCGATAATTTTATTAAGAGTTATTGCTTGTTTACCAGCTGCTTGCCTAACTCCGGTTGCATCAATCATTACAACCAAAGCAAAAATAAGTGCCAGAGTTGCAGATACGCTATTCCAGCCATCCTTAAGTCCTATTGCAGTAGAAAGGCAGGACACAGTAGCTGAGTGAGAGCTTGGCATACCACCATTACCTACACAGCGCCAAAAACTGAATTTCTTCTCTTTTATAAAATAAATAACGCCTTTTACAGATGCTGCTATCAACCAAGCCAAAAGAGTAGTCCATAAAACCTTATTACTCGCTATCTGATTTAAAAACACATACATTTTAATATCACCTTTTCTGAAAACAAATGCAGATATTCTATCTATTCATCAACAATTGATAAGTTTACATAAATGTTTAATGCTATATTCTTATACAATTATACAATATTTTTAGTGAATAAGAGATATTTATTATAGTAGATCTGATTTGACCTGTGATGGGGTAAGACCGGTTTTCTTTTTAAATACTCTTGAAAAGTAATGCAAATCTTCATATCCTACATTTTTTGCAATTTCTTTGATGCTGCTATCTGTATTTAGTAGCATGTCCAACGCTTTTCTTATCCTAAAATCAATCAAATACTGACGGATAGGAACTCCTGTATTCGCAACCATTAGTTGATTCAGATAATTCTGATGAAAATGAAATATTTCAGCAATGCATTCATTGCTGGGGTTTTCGGCATAATGATCCTGTAAAAATCGGATCACTTCAGTAACAATTTCATCTTTTGAATTCGGATCGACCTTACTCATTAGAACATTCCTAGAAATAATGATTAAAAATGCATGAAACAAACTATTAATATATCCAGCGCTATATATTCTACCCTCTTCAAATTCTTTCAACATCTCAAAAATAAGTTCACGTAATCTCGTATGGGCAGAAAGATTAATATGCTCCGGAAATCCAATAAAGTCCACAAATTCAATTGTTTCAGTCGCAAGCTCTTCTTTATACAAATGGGTGGCAAAAGGGCCAATTGGAAAAGGTAGGGTTTTAAAATGATTTGTAAAGTCAAAATGTAATCCAGTTAAGATAAAAGGATCAACTTCATCCGCGTAAAAAGTATGGACTACACCGGGACCATAAAAGAATACATCACCAGTTATTGCCGAGTACATTTTTTCGCCGATTTCTATTCTACCTTTACCTTTATGGACATAGATAAATTGATGGTCGTAAATTCGTCTATGACCATCAGTAAATCCTGGAGTACACTGCAATAGATTTAAATATCGCACGTGAGGATTAAGCTCATTGAAATACATCAGTTGTTTTTGCATAACTTTCTTTTGTCCAACCAATCCTTTGTTTTGTTTAAATACATGCACTAAAATAAGGTGTACTATACAATTATATAATAAGAATTGTATTTTGCAATATCAAAATTAACATGAGGAGAGGGCAAATGATAATTCACAAAGCGAAAGAAACAATGACAGCAAAAGAACGAGTGTTGAAGACCTTCAATTTGGAAAAAACCGACAGGGTTACAATTGGATATGAGGCAAATGATGCAGTAAATAGAAGGGTAGCTAGTGCACTTGGTATAATAGATGGAAATATTGAGCTTGTGATGCAAGCACTTGGAGTGGACTACCGCGGCGTGGGTGCAACTTATAATGGTCCAATGCTTTTTAAAACATTGACTGACAGGAAAACAAACGAAGTTGATGGCTTCAATATGCGATGGGTACAGCATCAAACAGGAGGCTATTGGGATTTTTGCGATTTCCCTCTCATGAATGCAGACGATGAAACAATAGCAAACTTCCCTGTGCCAAACCCGGATGACTTTGATTACAAAGCTGTTACCAAGCAAATAGCTGCAAATAATGATTATGCAATATATGTAGGCAATCCCGGTATTCCTGATATTATTAACTCTACTGGAAGAATTATGGGCATGGAGGATACACTTGTAAATCTGTTGACAGAAAACGAAGCTACTCTAAGCTTTGTAAACCGACGTATGGATATGTATCTGAGTGTATTAGAACGAATTCTTGATAGTAACCGTGGTAAAATTGATTTTATGTGGCTCGGGGAGGATTTGGGAACGCAGAATGCACCAATGATAGGCATTGAGATGTATAGAGAAGTTTTAAAACCTATACATAAGCGTTTTGCTGATCTTGCAAAAGCTTATAAACTCCCTATTTTAGTTCATACTTGTGGTAGCTCAAGTTGGGCTTATGAGGACTTTATTGATATGGGAATTCATGGCGTTGATACTCTGCAACCTGAGGCTAAGAATATGAGTCCAGAATATCTGAAAGAGCATTTTGGTGGTAGGTTATCTTTCCGTGGCTGCATATCAACAGCAGGTCCTCTTGCGTATGGAAGTGTAGATGATGTAAGTGCAGATGTGAAAAAAACTCTTTCGATTATGATGAAGGGCTATGGATATCACTTTGCGCCAACCCATGCTATTCAGGACAATACGCCTACAGAGAATGTTATTGCAATGTATCAAGCTGCACATAAATTTGGGAATTATTAGGTAACATATTTGGGACTAGCTTTTGTATAATGAGCCAAAACCATAGTGCTTTTTAGCTTGCTTTATACTTAACTTATACACGAGATCAAATATCTGGTCCCTGTGGCCACATAGGCTATAAATCTTAATAAAATTATGGAGGCATTGTTATGAAATTACACCAGTTTCGAAAGTTCTTTACTTGTTTAATTGTACTTACCATTGCCGCTGTTTTGTTTTCCAGTTGCAGTACTGTTACTAAAAGTACCGCAACTACAGGAAATACGATAATAGAAAAAATGAACGCAGATTTTATAACTCAACCCGATATTCCCAGTTTGATAAATATTTCAAAAATTATCATTTCCGGCAAAGTACTGAGCGTTGATCCATCAGTAAAAGTGCCCAGAAAATTTGACTACCCTGATAGCGTTGGCAAATCCGAGAGAGAAAAGCTGGAAAATTCAGAAGAAGGCTATCACATTTTTACAGTGTCTGAAGTTGAAGTATCAAAAGTTACCAAAGGTGATTTTAAAGAGGGCGATGTTATCAAAATATATCAACTAGGAGGTAGTTCAGAAGAAAAGATAATAGAATTAAACAGATTTGATTATTTCAAGCAAGGAGATAATCATATATTGTTATAAGTCTGAAAAAAGAGCAAAAGAAAAAAATCACTTGCTTAAAATTGTTTTTAGAGATGGCATGTGTTAACAATATAAAAGGCATACGTCAATTTTGGTACAATAACACAAGACGCAAGAAAGGCTCTACGGTATAAACCGTAAAGCCCTTTTACTTGGCGGAGAGAGATTCGAACTCTCGGCAGAATTTAGATTACTATCTTAATTGTAAGATTGTGGAGGCCTAGCATATTTCAATTTTACTTGATGCTAATAACTTTAAAGGAAAACGGCAGAGGGGTTTTCAATTTTATAATTTTGGCCAGTCCATTTGCTTCCTCTTTGCTCCAATTCCCCGTTATAACAACTTCTCCTCCTGTTAATGCAGTCTGCACTATTGGAGTCGCGATGACTTTATCATCCAGACATATTTTGATTTGCTTACCTATATATGTTGAAGTAGCAGATGCGAATTTGATTTTACCTTCTTCGGTAAATTTAATTAATATATTAGTCTCCTTAGTTTCAGGATTTTGCTGTGAAGCTGCATCCCTAATATCATTATCTGTAATTAAAATACTATCATCAGGACCACTAATTTTAAACAGGTTTCGTTTTCCTACAACCTCTGCTTGAGTTTTTATACGTTCATCATAAGATAACTCAACCTTTAAACCTTTGTCATCATTACTAGTAACTTTAACGTTTTTACAATCTAAAGCCTTAAAACGTTCCGTGATAATATCTTTTGCATTGTTGATTTGTTTTTCATCTAGAGTATCTGCCTGGTCCGCTTCGTACGTAACTGTATATGCATGTTTGTTATTGGAGGTACATCCTGCGAATAAGGCAATAATAATCATAGTAATACCTAATAATTGATAAGTTTTCTTTAACATAGATTTCTCTCCTTTAATGTTTGTTATTTTGAATTATCTTGATTTAAAATTTGCTCAAGCATCTTCACATAGTTCCCAAATCCTCTTCTGCCATTGTCTGTTAATTTGTATGTTGTACGGGGCTTTTTCCCAACGAAATACTTACTTGAAACAATGTAATCTGATTCTTCAAGTCTGGTTAGGTGAATGCTTAAATTACCATCACTTGCCTGAGTAGCTTCTTTTACTTGGTTGAAGGTTTTTTCCCCTGTTATGAGGGAAGAAATTATTGCTAACCTTATTTTTGATTGAAATGCCTCAGGAATTGAACTAATATCCAAATCAATTCCTCCTTATTCTTATGAACTCAAGATATGACCCCATACTCAGCAAACCTATAGGTAGTAATAGTGCAGATAATATTGGTATTTTTAATGAAATTGAATAAGGTAGAAAACTTGCAAACTGCATAAAAACAATAGTCACAATCACATAAAATAATGCCAAGAAAGCGGGTAGTTTGAGCCGTGTAAAAATACTTGTACAAATGAACCCAAAAGCAAATGTCATTTGAATAGATGCATAGTAATCATAAAAGGGAGCGTTAAATACACTAACTAATATTGAAGATATGCACATTATCAGTATACTGAAAGCAATTATGCAAAGCCATAGGGTCATCAATTGTCTGCTTAATCCTATTAGAGGGATCTTCCTGGAATTCCTAAAGTAAATTACTACACCAATAGAAAAAAATAATACTTGGGAAATTAAAATTAAAAAAGGTGAAGTTGAAATAGAGTAAAAGTTATAGTACGCAATAAATCCAATTAAATTTGAAATAATCAGAAGTACTCCCCAGCATATAAAAATTTGTCCAAAAGTAATGAAAGAATTTGAAGTGCGCTCAATAACCTGTTTTATCATGCTAATGTCCTCTGCCGCCTGCTCTAAAGTCTGTTTATCCATACAATCATCTCCTATAAATAAAGTACTTTGCTAAACAAAGTATATTATAAATTTTTTTGATTGTCAAGAACTTTGTAAATTTGGGTATTTAAAATTGTTTGACCTAAAAAGTGGTACAAAATTATTAATATAATTAGAGGTACAATATGAGAACTTAATTCCGCATAGCCGTGTGAAAATTGACTTTCAAAAAGCATTGCATGAATTTATTTCAATAGTAACATCAAAACAGGAAATCAATGTGGTATCCATATACTTGACAGTTAGCTTTGCACGTTGCGATGCTGTAGACAGTTGGGATTTGATGGACACCACTCCAATGCAACCAGAAATATCAGACACAGGCATAACCAATAAATCAAGCCAAGTAAAAATTGGAAAAGAGAGAAATGAGAATATGCATAACGAGAATGTGAATCAAACAACTGAAACAGTAGAAAGAGAATCCCAAAAACTATACTAAATACATTTAAATATGCGGGTTGAGCGAACTGCGGGAATAAGAAAGGAGATAACTGCAATAATCTACAATTTTCAGGATTTCACCGTCGTGAAGGCTGCCTACTAGGTTCAAATCCTAAATATATACTTTTTTAGCTTGGGTTATATAATATCGTGAATACATCATTCTAAACTCCTGCTGCATGCGGATAAAGGAAGCGTTAAGCCTTCTATTATACTTTCCTTCACTCCAGATACGGATGAAAGGTAATCTGTATCATTATCATATATGCCTGCAATAAATTTCTGATAGTCATTGTTTATATTGATTACTAATATAACAATATACTTCTATTGTATCTTCTTTGTCTACTGCAATGAATTCATTACCTTGACCAGCTACCATATATCTGCTTTCATGGGTGGAAAGTCGTAGGCTATGTTGCCTATGTGACGATAAACTTCTTCGTTCTAGTAGAAAATTAATTTGATTGTAATCCTCCAATAAAGTAAAGTGATATAATGTAATAGATACGAAATTGTGGCAATATAATAGGAGGCATTGTTATGAAATTACACCAGTTTCGAAAGTTCGTTACCTGTTTAATTGTACTTACCATTGCCGCTGTTTTGTTTTCCAGTTGCAGTACTGTTAGTAAAAGTACCGAAGCTACAGGAAACTCAATAATAGAAAAAATATACGCAGATATTATAACTCAACCCGATATTACCAGTTTGATAAATATTTCAAAAATTATCATTTCCGGAAAAGTACTCAGCGTTGATCCATCAGTGAAAGTGCCCATAAAATTTGACTTCCCTGATACAGTTACCAAGGCCGAGAGAGAAAAGCTGGAAAATTCAGAAGAAGGTTATCACATTTTTACAGTGTCTGAAGTTGAAGTATCAAAAGTTACCAAAGGTGATTTAAAAGAGGGCGATGTTATCAAAATCTATCAACTAGGAGGTAGTTCAGAAGAAAAGATAATAGAATTAAACAGATTTGATTATTTCAAGCAAGGAGATAATCATATATTGTTCATAACTGATTGGGACGGCAAGTATTGTACAGTGAACCCCATTCAAGGCGATATTAAGCTTGTTGACAAAAAAAGCAGGGTCAATGAGGATAATAAGCTATTCCAGGACGGTATTGCAGAAGATGAATTAATTAGCAACATTAAAGCTTATGTTGATAAGGCTAAAAGCAGCGAAAAACCTTGACAGTGGGATTTTCCAGCGTAAAAGCCTTGTTATAAGAAGTGGGGAATTATCCAGCAGTAATAATATCGGTTACCCCTGAAGGCGGTCTATCTTCTTCAGTTCCTTTATACCAAGTAGTAACATTTTTATATAGAATAGATAAATAATTATCATATATAGAAATTGTTATTGCTTCACCATGATTATAACACTTAATTATATCATTCTGTTTGCCAACATTACTTTTGGGAGGGGATACGACTACTTGAAATGATGCAATGTATACAGCTATACTTTTTGTTTTATCAGTTATGAAATAACTATTACGCATATTAATTATCTTACTGTGGTAAATCAGATTAAATATATTATCCGTTTTTAGCCAATTGAAGGAGACTGGTATAAATGATTCATACAAATCAAAAAGGTTGTTATCACAATAATAAAATACATCTTGATACTTAAATACATGTTCTTGAAAAATCTCTATTACATAAGATATATCATTCTGAATAAATTCATAATTGCAAACACCTTCATCCATTGCTTCTGGTCCCCAACCTTTTGTTATAGAATCTATGAATGTATAGGGTGCTAGCTTAACTGATGGAATTTCAATTTCAGATTTACCATAATCATATTGGATTTTTATATTGTTCCAATCAGAAATATGTACCCACTGAAAAAGGGGGTCATCTATTAAATTTCTTGAATATTCTTTAGACCGTTCCAAAGACCGTTCCAAATTACTATTCTTGCTTTGTAGGTGATAATTGTCGCTTATTAGATTCGAATTTTCTGTATCTAGTTTATTCTTCTTCTCCTTTAGCGTGTTCATCTCTTGTTCCATTAATTTAAATCTATTTGTGTATTCGTCTACTGAAACCTTTAAATGTTGAATTTCTGCAGAATCATTTTGAGAACAAGAGCAGAACAAAAGCAAAATTAAAAAAACAGGAATAAGCCTATTTAAAGCAGACAATACAGTGCTAATATTTTCATTCTTATTCATATTTTCATCTCCAATTGGTGATACCCCTATAGTTGGCTAAGATATATTCTGTATATTATCATCATTCTTTTTTACAAAAACTTGATGTAATAAAATAGCCTGACAAGACAAAGCCAATATGATTAAATAAAGCTATATTCATTAAACGTATAGTAATTGGATATATTATAAAATCTGTAATTAATAATGGTCCTCCGATTGTAAAGAATAGTATTACAAGCAACGGAACAACAGTAATTAACATTCTCTTTAAATCAAATTTTAAGATATTATTTTGCCTACAAAATAATACTTTCTCTGCACCAATAAACAATCCTGTAAAAAATAAAAATGCATATTGAAACCATACGATAAAGTGCCTATCATTAAATAACACCAAATTAAGTTTTTCTAAAAGATATGCAAATATCAGAAAACCAGGAACATATAATATTTCTTTTCTTAATCTCATAAAATCACCCTTTCCTAGATGCGTTAGGTAAGTAAATCAGTGATACTATTACTTCTGTCTCCTATTTTCCAAGCATATGGTGATAATGTAGTATGCTTATAATATTTTTTACAATCAAATTATACTAACTTCCTTTTATCATTATCCACTTTACTTTTTTGTTAATGTCGGCATTACAATAACATATTGTTCCATTTTATTTCCATTGTCAACATAATATGCAAATCATTACTAAAACTCAATAAAATTATAATAAACGCTATTATTAATAGGTAACTGGACATAGGTTGTGTGTGGCATAGATATCTAAAACTTGACGATAAAACAACTTTTCAGATGAACGAATATCTCTAATACGTTCTAAGAGCTCTTTAAAGTAGTTCCCACCACCAGAACGTTTCAACAAATCATCATTCATAGCAAACCATTTGGCTAAATATTCCTTTAAAACACTATTTGCCCAAATCCTAAACTGTGTACCTCTCAAAGATTTCATACGATAGCCGACTGAGATTATTACATCAAGATTATAAAATTTTGTGCGATACTTTTTACCATCGATACCAGTTGTCAAGTATTACTTGACAACTGAATTTTGATCTAATTCACCATCTTTAAAAATATTACTAATATGTAGACTTACATTCTGCTTGGTAGTCTGAAACAGCTCCAGCATCTGTGCTTGAGTGAGCCAAACAGTTTCATCTTCCATTTGGACATCAATTTTAGTTACACCGTCTTCAGTTTGATATATTAATATTTCGATTTTGTTTTTTTCCATGAAGTAACCTCTCACTTGGTTTGTGATTCTCTTAATATAAGTAATTATATTACATTTAAGTATTTAATTCTACAATTCTTTGAGCTTTATAGATATCTGCATTCACACATATAATTTAGTGCAAAAGTATGATATGTTCTTTTTGATTGCACTTTGCTACACTTTTATTATGCACTAAACATTGGATGGAGAATACCGTGCAAATGTATACCGGTATAAAGAAAAGAAAATCACTCCTGTATGGGATGGAAGTTATTCACATTCACAATCAGACTTCCAATATATTATAGATATTGATAAATTCACCTTGGAACTACCAGATTAGGGTATAAGTTATATAAAAAAGTTCGAATCCTATAGTAAATATAGATTTATCATGACAGAAAGAAAAAAGAGAGAGAAGGAAGGAAAATCAATCCCAAGCTTTTTTCTGGACGTAGTGAAAATTGAGAATCTTGGAATAAAATACTATGACAATGATGGGTTTAAAGAGATTATTACTCAAAATGTCATTTCCTTAGAGGATAACCATATTTATATAGGCTCTCTATATACTATTTATAAGCTAAAAAAATTAATAGGTAGACCGGATAAAATATTTATGTTGGACCGGTATGGGATTTCGTCCCGCATTATAAAAGAAATTATTGATAACGGATATATTCAAAAGGGAAATTGGGGGTCGACTTTAAGTTATTGGATAGAAACTAAGTATAACAATTATACTGAAAAAGACATTGAAAAAGCCCTTGATAAACTAGAAGAACAAAAAATTATAGTTTTAGAAAATGATGCTTACAAACTTTTAATGAAATAGATGATGGCTGTCGAGTGTAATAAAAATGCGACATTTTCATAGCCACGATTTTGCAATCTAATGTATACTTTTTATATTGGTGAAGAGAACTAAACATAATTACTACTTCGCATTCTTTATATAATATACTGCTAAAACAAACAGCAAGCACTCCAAGTTCAAAAGCACAAAGCTTGCTATTGATTGGTATCGGTATACTATTATTGATATTAAGTGTATTTATCATTATGAGAAAAATCAGTAACCTACGACTGAAGCAGAAATGAAACTTAATTGGAGGTGTTCTTAAGTGGAGAGACAAATGAAGATTCGCATTTGTCTGTCGGTATTTATGTCTATTATTATACTGGCAGGTTGTTCCCAGAATTATAAGTACAATGAACATAATGAGAAAGGCAATACCGAAATTACAGCAGAGTATACTATTGTTACTGATAGTAATCATATGGATATTCAAGCATCCCAACTTGACCAATTGCTTGATAATAATGAAATACAACAAATCAATATTTCTTTTTCTCCATCTCTTTTTCAGGCATTTGATATAGTTGATAAGGAGCAAATTTCTACTGTTGCCGATTACCTAATTTCATTAAATCCAATTGAGACAGAATTAAATCCTAAAGATTATAGGGGTGGGGGATATAGTATAAAAATACGGTTGAAAGATAACACAGAGAGAGTATTTATCCTTATGGGCAATAAGTTTTTTGTGGAAAAGGACAAATTTACATATGAAATACCATATGAAAAAGCAACCAGATTTGACACAATTGTAGCAAATATTCTACAGCACAGACAGATTCAAAATGGAGATGCTTTAATTGAAGGAACAGTTATTTCTATAGAAGCAGGGGAAAGCGGAAATAATATTTCTTGTATTATAAGGGATAAAGATAATATAACTTTAAATGTATATGTGAATAATGCAAAGATTATAGACGCTTCGGGTAACGGATGGATGGTTCTACATAAAAATGATGTAATAAAAGTCTTTTATCAAAGAGACACACACATTAATGCGAGTTCTATTGTTGCTACAACAGTATATATAATAAACGCAGCGCAATAGTTGAAATAATAATAAAGTGATAAAGTTGAAGTTAGATCACGTAGCGACGACAAAATGTCGCCTCCTGCAAAGCCATATAAGGACTCTATTGTGGGAAATCTGCGATAGGGTCCTTTCAATGCTCTTGTTAAGACAAAAAATACCTCTTGCTAAGGGTGAGGAGAAGAAATAATTATCAAGCTTTTGCAAATAGTTTCTCCTGATTTTCAGTGGTTTTCCCTATTACGTCGTCAAACGGTACAATTACGGTACAATTTAGAGCTAAAAAGATAGAAAAAGGACTTCAAATTAAAACCTTGAAGTCCCACGTACATCTGGCGGAGAGAGATTCGAACTCTCGGAACCTTTAACAGCTCACACGATTTCCAGAAGCGATCAGGGGTTTTTTGGAGAGTTTTAGTTGCTTTCTGGTAGTCACTTTTGGAGTTCATTTCTCAGAGGCAAATTATAATTAGATTGGAGCAAAATATATTATTAATTACTCATAATGTGTCCACCTGCGGATTACCTTGATACTCTTTTGCTCTTTCTTGTATTACTTCATATACTAATCTGTGCTGCTTGTTTAATCTTCGAGATGAAGCACCCTTCAAATCACCAGATAACATTCAAATGGTGGAGGACTTTGATATGGATTGTTTTTTATTATATCCAGCAATAGCAAAACCTTTCCATTCAAATTAGATGTCTTTAACTTTTGATAATCTTTTTTAGCTTGGTTTGTATAATATAGTTCATACATCATTCTAAACTCCTACTACATTCTGATAAAGGAATCTTTAAGCCTTCTATTATACTTTCCTTCACACCTGACACGGATGAAAGGTAATCTGTATCATTATCATATATGCCTGCAATAAATTTCTGATAGTCAATAAATTCTAATACTTTCGCTAATATAGGCTCAGGCAACATATCTATTTGAGATTTAATAGCATCTCTATTCAACACATTAATCACGCTCCTTATATTCTTAATATACTCATATATTCAAGATAAAACAAATAATGATATAGGAGGATTCACCAAATAATAAAAGTTCAAACACAAAAAGTTCTACAACTGGCACACAAGCAAATAAATAAAGGTACAATTTTGGTACAATACAACACCCATAGACGCAAAGAAGGCTCTACGGTATAAACCGTAGAGCCCTTTTACTTGGCGGAGAGAGAGAGATTCGAACTCTCGGAACCTTTAACAGCTCACACGATTTCCAGTCGTGCGCCTTAGACCAGCTCAGCCATCTCTCCATATTTAATTCAGCCCTTAAGCTGCCTTTATATTCTACATTACACATTATTACTTGTCAACAATTAATAATGTGTAAAACTTACCGTATAAAACTTATAATACCATCAGTAAACTACTAGTAGGCATAAAATTCCTCTACAAGAATGATTTTACAGTGTAAAATGCAATCAAATAGTATAAAATAATAGTTGTGAAATACCCTTAAAGTTAAATTCTGCTGGCATTCTGCCAGCAATTTTTTTGCTCATAGAGTGCAACTTAATTCGTTAAGCATTATTTAAAGCATACGGCAATGAATCGTTTTGCATTAAACCTGTATTATGAATTGTAAAAATCTCATGACAGCTTTTAAAGGCATTTCCTTGTGAAGTTTTTCTTATTTCATTTATTTCTTCTATATTTTTATTTAAGCAAGCTTTGACATCATAATCCAAATTCTTAACATTGTCTATTATATCCATAGCGGCTTCTAAAGACAGGGCTTTCCTATATGGACGATCCTCTGTGAGAGCTGTAAACATATCACTGACAGCAAGAATCCTTGAGCCCAAATCTAACTTATTTGCTTGAAGCGCGAAGGGATATCCAGTTCCATCAAGCTTTTCGTGATGAAATGAAGCCCAATCTCGAACTTTGTCTAAGCCAGGTATAGAATCTATTATCCTGTATGTATGATATGTATGTGATTTAATAAGGTTGGACTCATTTTGATCAAGAGGACCCGGTTTTTCCAAAATATTTTCTGAAATAGCCAGCTTCCCTAAGTCATGCATTAGTCCGGCTGAATGCATTAATTCACAGGAGACATCTGTAAAGCCCAATTTATTTGCTAATGTGCTTGCACTTGTTGCAACACCTATAGAATGAGTTGCAGTAAATTTGCTTCTAAAATCTATAATGCGATGCGCGATATTTGAATATTGTAGTAAACTACTACTATTGATATTCACCTTATAAGATGACATATACTTTTTAATTAAATCATCTAAATATGGACCTACTATATCAAACCAGAAATATGGCTTAACCACCAGATTGTTAAAAGCGACCACAACTTGTGGCATAAACATTGTTCGCTTTTTATTGTTTATCATATTTTTAATGTACTTACGTTGATTTAGTATTTCCTGGTTGCGGTTAATTAATATGTCAATTCTGTCAGCTAAATGGAGTATATGACTAGTCAAAGGTATTTTATAGGCCTCTAAGTAACGATCTGATCGCTCTTCCCAAAAGACATGATGGAATTTAATGATTTCTGCAGCAGCTTTTAATTCAGTAGCATCATGAAGAATAAACCATCCTTTATATCCGTGAGAATGTCTTTGAAGCATGGAATCTCCAAATTCAAATTCAAATAGAGAGTTTCTCTCAAATAAATTAACGGCGCCACAATCGTGTAGTAGGCTAGCTAATACTAGATTCTTAATATCCTCATCAGGGAGATTCATTTCTTTTGCGAGGCTGTATGAAATATATGCAACCCTCTTATGATGATTAGTAATAGTTGGGTCTATTAAATCAATAGCACTAGATAGAGATAGAACTATGTCTATAATAGGTATATTCTGTTCCAATGAAATCACCTTCGATCACTTTATTAGTTTTGTATAAAAATGTAAAATAACCATCTAGACATATTTTACTATAAATATAGATTAATTAGAATGTTATAATTGTTTAAACTTAAACAAAAACCTTATATTTTTGCTAGTACATTTGCATAGGGGAATATTGCACATTAATAAACTAAAAGTGATATTAATTTGACTAATATTGTATAATTTAATATAATATTTTATATCCTTAGCTATGACTTAAAGGAGTATTTAAAAATATGGAAGGTGTATACAATGCTTAAAATAAGCAATTTAACAAAAACCTACAAGGGTGGGAAAAAGGCAGTAGATAACCTGTCATTAGAAATTTGTAGTGGAGATATTTATGGCTTTATAGGACATAATGGAGCAGGAAAAACCACTACCATTAAGTGTGTCACAGGTATTTTGGAGTTCTCAGAAGGTGATATTTGGGTTGGTGGCAAGTCAATAAAGTCTGACCCGATTGAATGCAAAAAGATGATAGCATATATTCCTGATAATCCTGATTTATATGAAAATATGACAGGAATACAGTATTTGAATTTTATAGCAGATATATTTTCTATATCAAGCACTGAAAGACAAGCTACAATAAAGCAGTATTCTGATTTACTTGAGCTTACATCAAGCCTCGGAGACCTCATTTCATCATACTCTCATGGTATGAAGCAGAAGCTTGCTATCATATCAGCTCTGATACACAAGCCAAAGCTATATGTTATGGATGAGCCCTTTGTGGGTCTTGACCCGATGGCGGCGCATACTTTCAAGGAGATTATGAAGGAGCAATGCAAAAACGGAAGTGCAATATTTTTCTCAACACATGTTCTTGAAGTGGCTGAAAAAATGTGCAACAAAATAGCAATTATCAAGGATGGCAAGCTTATAGCAAGTGGAGAAACTGCAGCTGTTAAGGGAAATAGTTCACTTGAACAGCTATTTTTGGAGTTGAATGATAATGAATAATTTATTTACATTAATTAAGGCAAACATCTTAAATTCCTGGGGAATAAACAAGGTCATAAAATCAAAAGCTAGAGGTGAAAAGATAAAGGCTGGACTGCTGGGTATAGTTATAGTTTACGCGTTTTGTATCGTGACGTTTACTATGTTTATGATTAACTACCCATTGGGGCAGGTTTTAGAGAAATTGAATGCTTTGGAGCTTTTGATAAGCAGCTCAATTTTATCAACGACGCTCTTTGCACTGATGATGAGCATATACAAGATTCCAAGCTACTTGTTTTCCTTTAAAGATTATGACTTGTTAATGTCATTACCACTGAAACCATCAGCTGTACTGGCAAGTAAAATGATCTTTATTTACCTGTCAAATTTGTTGGTAACAATTGTGGTAGGGATTCCTCCATTAATTATCTATGGTATGAAAACATCAGGAGGGGTATTGTATTATACTTTCGTTGCTATAACGACACTATTTATACCGCTGATTCCAATATCTATAGGTGCCTTTTTTGCATATTTCTTAGGAAGAGTATCTTCAAAGTTTAGATCGACTAATTTAGTTATGCTTATTGGATCGTTTATATTATTTATTTCAATAATGGTCGCCTCAACAACGGTGGGGCAGATAAATACGGTGCAGGTACAAAATAGTATTCCAACTGTTACCGCTTTGAATGATATTTTGTTCTGGACCAAACTGTATATAGGTGCGCTTAAAAATAATAATGTATTGTATTTAATAGCATTTGTTCTTGTTAGCATGATATTTTTCGGAGTATTTATTGTAGTTTTTTCAAAGGGCTTCAAATCAATAAATTCAAAGCTATCGGAAAAGTACAAGGCGTCAAACTACAAAATGAAAAGGCTAACAGTTTCGACACCTCTGAAAGCACTATACATAAAAGAATTAAAGTTTTATTTTTCTTCGTACATCTATGTGCTAAATACTTCATTTAGTGTAATAATGATGACGATTTTTTCTATTGGCATAGCTGTTTTCGGGAAAGATGCTGTTTCTAAAGTACTTGAAATACCTATGGCTGAAACATATATTTCTCCAATAATAACTTTGGTATTTATTTTCTGCATTGGCTTTACATCTACAACTGCTGCGTCAATTTCTCTTGAGGGCAAAAGTCTCTGGATTATTAAAGCTCTTCCCGTAAAGATAGAGAGTATACTCTGGAGCAAAATACTTGTGAACCTGACACTTACAGTACCTGCCCTTATAATTAATATTGCAATTGTTGCACTGGCATTTAAAATGGATGCAGTAACAATACTAGCCATTTTTGTAGTTTCACTGTTGTACTGCTTACTTTCACCGATATTAGGTATATTGATAAATCTATACTTTCCAAAGCTGGAATGGACTACTCAGGTTGTGGTGGTTAAGCAGAGCGCAAGTGTGCTTTTAGCTATACTGGCAGCCTTTGTAATAATTAGTATACCTGTGCTTTTATTTGTTCTTTTAAAGCTGGAAAATGTGAATTTGTTCCTAGGAGCTTTTTCTATTATCTTGTTAATATCTAATGTGATACTCATAAAAATACTTAATACCACAGGCGTCAAGAAGTTTAAAGAGTTGTAAGCAAAACTAAAGCACTTTACATAGTTTGAAATGGGTATTCCCATATCCCGCAATCTTGTAAAATCTATGTGCGGCTACTCTTTTCTGATTTGAAGATAGTTCGATTTGTGTAGCCATTAGTTCTTTTGCTTTATTTTCAGCATATTGTAAGAGTTGCTTTCCTATACCTATGCCTTGCATATTATCAGCTACAACAAGTTCAGCTACTTCTGCGATGATGTCACAATGGTGGAGAGGAGAGAGGATTATTAGGCTAATAAAACCCACTACCTGAGAGTTCTCCTCTGCCACAAAATAATAAATATTCTCATCTTTTCGATTTTGGGTGAAGGTTTTAGAAAATTTGCCTTTATCAAATTCAGTGTTTTCAAGCTGACAGATAAGCTCATAAATAGGGTTTATATCATTCTCTTTAGCACTTCTAATCATAAATATCTCCTCACAAATTCATCAAAATTTCTAAAGTCATTAAGCCTAGACTTGATTGTATTATAATCCCAGTCCCACCACTTTAATTTTTCTATCTTTTTTATCAGTTGGTCCGGAAATCTCATTTTTATTTTTTTAGCAGGATTTCCAACTACAATACTATAGCTTTCAACGTCTTTTGTTACAATACTTCCGGCCCCAATAACCGCCCCGTTTCCAATTTTTACACCTGCCAGGACTATAGCATTATGACCAATCCACACATCGTGGCCAATCTCTACACTATCCTTCCTACGCCAATCAAAGAAATCATTATCATCTTCACCGAAGCCGAACATTTTGCTCCTATAGGTAAAATGATGTTGTGCAATTCGTGTATAGGTTGGATGGTTGCCAGGATTTATACGAACAAAAGAGGCAATTGAGCAAAATTTACCGATATTTGCATAGTAAATCTGGTTATATCCTGCTGCATAGGAAAAGTCCCCAAACTTCACTTCTTCTAAAACAGAATTATCTTTTATTTCTATGTATTTTCCTAAATCAACATTGTTTAAAACAACATTTTCACCAACTAATTTATCAAACATTTTCTATTATCTCAACCACCTTTTCTTCGGATAAATACTCGCCTATCGCAACTTTCTCTGCCTCATAAATTCCATGATAATCACTGCCACCTGTTAGAAGTAAGTTGTATTTTGAAGCATATTCTCTTATTTTTATTTTATCATTTTCGCTATTTCCTAAATGATTTAGCTCTAAACCATCAAGTCCGATTTTTACAAGCTTAGGTATTAAGTCGAAATTTTGTTGCTGTCCGCAATGTGCCAAAACTGCATAGCCACCACCATTTTTTATTGCCTTTACTGCTTCTAAAACATTAATATATTCAATATCAAAATCACATATCCCACCATTTTTGAAAGTATTTCTATAAAAATCGCCAAACATGGTTTCTACTTGTTTCATGTTTACTAAGTATTCCATAATATGTTGCTTATAAATATATTTATCATCTGCTTTATTTATTTGGTCTATATTGATACTAAATCCATTAGTTCTTAATATTTCAATTTGTCTTAGACAATTTTTATGCCTATTTTCAAGCAAGGGTTTACATAAATCATTTACAAAGGTAGGGTCGTTAATACTATATCCTAAAATATGAGCTTTTCTTTGAGACGCTTTATCTATTGAAGAAATTTCAATACCAGATATTATTTTAATAAAGAGGCTTGTATGATCTATATAAATATCGTGGTCTGTTATAGAAATATGGGTAAGGCCTTTTTCTTTTGCAATTTCAACAATTCTGTCAACCGTATCGCTGCCATCTGAAATTTTGGAGTGAATATGTAAATCTGCCTTTATCAAATGAACGCCCCCTCTGAGAGATTAAACACACCATCGCACACACCTTCCATAAATTCAAGGTCATGAAAAATTCCAAGCATGCTTGTATTTCTGGATTTTAGTTTTTTTAGTATATCTTTAACAAGTATTTTGGTTTTATTATCAAGTGATGCTGTTGGCTCATCAAGAAGCATTAGTCGTGGGTTTTTAATCATTGTATGGGCGAGGTTTAACCGAAGTCTTTCGCCACCTGAAAATGTATTTGGGTATATATTCCATAAATTTTCCTGCAGTTTAAAATATGAGAGCATATCTTTCGCTTCATTCTCGGCAGTCGTTTCATCTATTCCCATTTCAAGCAGTGCTGACATAACATGCTGCTTTGCTGTTGTTCGGGGCATTACATTTAAAAATTGTGAAACATAGCCTATCTCATACTTTCTAAGATAAAGTATTTCTCGTTCTGTGGCAGTTGACAAGTTTATTATTCCAAACGCTTCGCTATCATATAAAATTTCACCTTTAATTGGCAGATAGGTTCTGTTAATACATTTAAGTATTGTTGATTTACCAGATCCGGACATACCTACAATACCTATAAAACCACCTTCTTCGAGAGAAAAGCTAATATTTGAACAGCTTTTTATCTCTTTGTCTAGGTTGTACAAATAAAAATCCTTGCTTAAATTTTTAATTTCTAAAATAGGCATAAGAACACTCCTTAAACTCTGTATTCTAAACTTGATGTCACATAACCATCAATAAGAACCGTTGTAATTACTGGATAGCCATCCAAAACATCAATGATTAAAATATCTGCTTTTTTACCTTTTTCTAATGAGCCATACTGGCTATCAATTTTCATAGCCTTTGCAGGGTTTAGAGAAACTTTATTAACCATGTCATAAATTGGAATATTGTATTTTTGATTCATTATAAAAATGCTATGTAGCATAGCTGAGGGGTAATAATCAGAGCATAGAATATCAATGCAATCCTCGCAGATTGCTTCCGCCGCTGACATATTACCAGAATGAGAGCCACCAAGTAGGATATTTGGTGCACCTGCAACAGTATGGAAACCCAATTTTTTAGCCTCTTTTGCTGTTGCTATTGAGATCGGGAATTCACTTACAGAAACACCAATTTCCTTGTTGATGTTAAGCTTTTCTATTGTATCATCATCATGAGAACTTACTGAAATACCATTTTCCAATGCAAGTAGTGTTAATTCCCTAAGTTTTTCAAAAGATAAAAACTCCTTGTTTTTATGCCTTTCTAAAACACCATCAAAGCCTAACTCTTGAATATCCTTACCTTTATATGACGTTATAATTTTTTTATAGATTTCTAAATTTCTATATTGACCTTGACCTGGGGTATGGTCCATAAAAGAAATCTGATGTACTTTTTTTTCAAGGATCATATTATATGCAACGTCGAAGGCATCTAAATTATCTATTTCAATTCTTAAATG
>DATCID010000118.1:0-33079 GCA_036507975.1 Ruminiclostridium sp. | reverse complement strand
AGATTAACATATTATTTTAAACCTGTCAATTCACTTTATCTTTATAATCTTAAATTGTAATCTATTTATTATACTTTGAGAGAAAGTTTATAAAAAACAGTAAACAAAACTAACACTTTCGATGTATAATATTGTATGATTATAGTGTAATACATCTTTAGTAGAGGAAACACGAGGTGCTTTTTATGCAAAAAATTGTTATTGTTTTGTTAGTGCTACTAAACATATTGGGATTCATATTAGTATCCTTAGATAAATATAAAGCAAAAAACAGATTGTGGAGGATACCAGAAAGGACCTTTTTCCTTTTATCTATACTTGGCGGCAGTGTAGGGGTATACATCGGTCTCTTCTACTTTAATCACAAAACACGCCATTGGTACTTTATGACCATAATACCGTTAATAATACTCGCTCAGATTGTATCTATTTATTACTTATTTAACAGATAGAGGTTGCTATACAAAGGAAGCAGCCTCTATTTATACTTAATTAGTATTTAGCTACTACCCCTGCCACAAGCCAGGTCACACACTCACTATATGTCTCCAAGCATTAACCTGTTTGTAATAAAGAAGCTCTTCATTGAATACCCTTTAATAAAACTGTAATTATGGAGTTATATCAATGGGGCTTGATAAGTTTTATAAAAATTCTGCAATACTGACATTATCAAATTTTATAACTGGATTTATTGGCTTTGCCTTTTCTATAGTGCTCTCAAAAAAACTTGGTGCTGAGGGACTTGGTCTTTACGGCCTTATCATGCCTGTATATTCGCTTCTGCTATGCCTTACAGCTGATGGTCTAATAACTGCAGTTTCAAAAACTTGTGCTGTGTATAATAGTAAAAGAGATTATAGAAATCTTCACAGAACTATCAAGGTTGCAATTTGTTTTATGGGCTTATGGAGTATTTCGGTAGCTATACTCGTTTTTATTAACGCTTCTAATATCAGTACCTTTTTTATAAAGGATGCTAGAGCTACAGATGCGCTGAAAATCATAAGTCCTGCGCTAATATTTATTCCTATGTCAGCAATATTTAAAGGCTTCTTTTACGGATTTGAGAAGTTTACTATTCCCGCAGGTATTGATATTTTAGAAAAATGTATCCGCATAACCATACTTTTAACTTCATTATCGATATTGGCTTTTAATGATGTAAAGGGTACAGTAACTATTGCTTATTTTGCCTTAGCCGTTGGAGAAGCAATAAGCCTTTTGATGCTCCTCACCGCTTTTAAATTTTTTTCACACAAACTAGTTCCAGTAAAAGCAAAAGTTAAAAACCCATTTCAGTTGTTAGCTGATATACTGGTGATTTCTAGCCCACTGTGCCTAAATGGATTCCTTTCTTCTGTACTTAATACAGCATCAACTCTAATTTTACCAAGGAGACTAATAAGCGCTGGAATGAGCTATGACAAAGCATTAGAGTTGATCGGAAAATTTCTCGGTATGTCTCTTACAACTGTTTATCTTCCGTTTATAATAGTTGGTTCTATGATGACGGTACTAATTCCAGATATGTCACTTAGCCTGAGTAAAAAGGATTCGTGGAGTACTGTGAAAAGGATATTGCAGGTGATGAAGATTTCATGTCTCGTGGGAATGGGAACCCTAATAGTTTCCTTATGTATCCCCCAAAAACTAGGTATGCTTTTTTATTCCAGAAATGATCTTGGTACAATGATTAAGGTTGCTGGTATATGCAGCTTTATAAGCTATGCTTCCTCAGCATCCTTTGGAATATTAAATGGTTTAGGAAAGCAAAATGTTAACTTGAAAAATTCTATCATTGTCTCTTTAGAAGGGTTGCTGCTTGTATTTTTCCTCACTAGCATTCCCTCAATAAATATATATGGATATGGAGTTGCCATTATATTAACATCTGTAACAGGACTTTGTTTGAATCTTTTTGAAATTCGAAAAATCTGTGAAATAAAATTCTCATTTAAAAAGACTTTAGCATATACCATCATTGGAGTTATAGGATATTTGTCAACGAAATTTATAAGCAATCTTATTCCAGATAATCTCATTGTTTTTGATGTGCTTATCTCAACTGGCATCTGTTTCCTGGTTATTTTTTATCTATCAAAATTCTACAATCGTTATAACACCCTCTGATATATGTTATAATATCAATTGTATTTGCTATTTCCATATCAAAACACATGAGATGTTGAAGTTATTTTAATGAAATTATAAAAGTAAATGTAACTAACGGAGGAAAAATGTATAAATATGTTATATTTGATGTAGATGGCACAATGATAGATACTGAAGAGGCTATAATCCATTCATATCAGAGTGTAGTATTTGAAAAGTATGGTAGGTATTTTACTGATGAAGAACTTTTAGCAGGTTACGGAGTGCCTACTCTCCAAACTTTAGCTAAATTCGGATTTACCGATATAGAAAAAGCTGTAAAGGATTATTATAAGCACTTTGTAGAAGGCCTTGCAAAATGTAGTACCTTTGATGGAATTATTGAAGTAATAAGTAGCATAAAAGATATAAACCTTCCTATGGCAATTGTTTCCTCAAGGTCGAGGTTTGAGATAGATATTGATACTTGCCTTCAAAGCATTATTCATCAATTTGATTCAGTTATATGCTCAGAGGATACAATTTTACATAAGCCAAATGCAGACCCACTGCTCAAGGCTATGGAAAAAATGAATGCAAACCCGTCAGATACAATATATATTGGTGATACTCTTTTTGATAGAATGTGTGCTAGAAATGCAGGTGTTAAGTTTGCATTGGCGCTTTGGGGCTCTAATAATGCAGAAAATATTGATGCAGACTATTTTTTGAAAAAGCCGTCAGATTTACTAGAAATATTATAAATACATAAACCTAATGTTGGCTAAGCATTATATCTACGCTTTCTATATAGCCTATTAGCTGTCAATATTGCAGCAAGTAAAGAAAGTGAACCCGCACATATAAAAGTCACACTCATTGCGTAACAAAATTCTGCTTCTTTACCATTAACAAAGGTTGCAACAGAGTAACCCAATCTACTACTCATAACCCCATATAAAATGATCGTAGACATGGATACGCCAATTACTAACCCCAAATTTCTTACTAGAGCATTAATACTTCCAGCAATACCCAAACTGCTTCGTGGGACAGTGGACATTATAAGCGAATTGTTTGGAGATTGAAACATGCCGTTTCCAATCGCCATCACCGAAATAAATAAAATGAGCTTTATCGGCTTAAAGCCCTCATTGATGGTCGCCATTAGAAACAATCCACCACTAAAAATCAACAAGCCGAAAAAGGTAAGCAGTTCCGAACCAATTTTATCAGAGAGATGACCACTAATTGGTGCTACCACAAATAGTACCAAAGGATATGTCATCAAATATAGCCCCGTCATAGAAGGCGATAATTTTATTACGTCTTGAAAATAGAAGGGCATTATTATATTTGAGCAGCTCATTGCTACAAACAATAAAAAGCCACAAAGTATGCTTAAAGAGAAAAGTTTGTTTTTAAATATATTCAGTTGTAGCAATGGGCTTTCCTCAATCCTCTCAAATTTAATAAATAGAATAAAAGAAACAATGGAGAGTGCAAAGCTTCCAAGTATTAGAGGTCTGGTAAAGCCATTTTTCTGTCCTACTAGCAATGCGCCGAACAACGATATTATACAAATAAGAAAAAGTATGGATCCCTTTACATCAAACTTTGCCTTCACATTTTCTTCATCCTTAGGTAAAATCTTCATGCCTAAAATGAATGCAACTATTCCTATTGGGATATTTATTAAAAATATATATTGCCAACTAGCCACATCAACAATAAACCCACCTAACGGAGGTCCAACCAAAGTCCCCAAGGCCACAAAAGAACCCGTTATGCCTAGTGCTCTTCCCCTTTCATTTGCAGGAAATGCTCTAGTAATAATTCCTTGATTTGTTGCCATAAAGGCTGCTGCTCCTAAAGCTTGTATTATTCTAGAGAGCACTAGTAAATTTAGTGAATTTGAAATAGCGCACAACAATGAACCTACTGTGAAAACAGCAATACCTATCTTGAATATTTTCGCGGTTCCTTTGATATCACCCAATCTCCCGAATATCAGAACAGTTGCGGAAATTACTATCAAGTAAGTTGATACAACTGTTGATATTAAACCCATACCAACAGACAAATTATTTGCCATAACTGGTAATGCTACATTGACAATACTGCTATCAAGGCATGCCATAAATATTAATAGGACAATATTTATAAGAATAAGTCCTTTGTTTTTATATTGCGTCTCTTGAATATCCATCTTTTCCTTCTTAAAGTCAAAATTATATAAATTCATATTAGAATACCATAAAATTTTTATGATATCAACTATTTACCTACAAAGATAATTGTAGCCAATCATGTAAAATCTCCACATAATTGGCTACAATATATCTCAACTGCTTACTTTAATCTACTTATATAATGGTCCGTATGCCTGACAAGCCCTATAATCTGCGCTTTCTAGGTCTTTTGTTCCAAATGCTGCCCAAGCGTGTGGTCTAAAGATCTTTTCTTCTGATACATTATGCATCGAAACTGGAATTCTTAGCATAGCTGCTAATGTTATTAGTTCTGCTCCAACATGACCATATACTGTAACGCCATGGTTAGCACCCCAATTAGCCATTACGCTATATACATCCTTAAATGCTCCTTCACCTGTAAGGTTTGGCGCAAACCATGTAGTAGGCCATGAACGATCTGTTCTTATATCAATTGCATTATGCATATCATCTTCAAGAACCGCTGTCTGACCTTCCGCAATTTGTATTATAGGTCCAATTCCATCGACTAAATTCACTCTTAACAAAGTAACTGGCATCTCTGCAGCTGTTCTAAAGTGTGAGGAGAATCCGCCCCCTCTGAAGTACTCATAGTTAGCACGACACCAGTCGGTAGCATCTGTGCACGCTTTAATATCTTCCTCGGTCATATCCCACCAAGCCTTCATAATTCCATTTCCATTTTCATCTTTTGCAGCGCCAGTAGCATCAAGAGCCGTTGCACCTGAGTTGATTAAGTGGATGAAGCCATTTTGTGCAACACCAGTAGGAGCCTTACCTGTAACACGTTCACAAGCTTCTGGACTCCAATATGTTCGAACATCATGGAAACAAGGAGCTTTGTCTGCTACTAATGTTCCAAGTAGCATAGATATACCATTTAATGTATCATTTTCAGTTGCAAGTGGAATTGGTTGTTTAGCGCCATTCCAATCAAAAGTGGAACTAATGATAGCTTCTGAAAAGTCGGCATTTGGTAAGAAATCGGTCCATTGCCTTTGCCCTTGGAAACCACCAAGAATTGCATTACGTCCTAATGCTTCTTCATGCCAGCCAATTTCATCTAATTTAGGATTTCCTAACATAATATCTCTAATAATTAAAGTCATCTTAACTACAAATTCCCAATCTTTATCAGCTGGAACAACTTTTGATTTTGTAATGATTTCAGGTAAATTCTTACCTGCATTAACATCAAATCCTTCTTTACAATTTTCTTTCGTCCAAGCTAATGCTTTCTCATACTCTGCTTGGTCATATATATTAAGTGTAATACGACGAATTATCTCTACCATGGGAACCCATTCAGCTCTAATACCAAAGTATTTTTGGAAGAAATCTGGATCACAGAAGGATCCTGCAATACCCATTGATACTCCACCGATATTAACATAAGATTTATTTTTCATTAAACCAACCGAAATAGCACATTTTGCAAAATTTAAGATTTTTTCTCTAACATCTGCTGGAACAGATTTGTCATCATTATCTTGAACATCATGACCATAGATAGAGAAAGCTGGCAATCCTCTTTGAGCATGAGCTGACATTACAGCCGCTAAATAAACTGCGCCTGGTCTTTCTGTACCATTAAAGCCCCAAACTGCCTTTATTGTATTAGCATCCATATCAAAAGTTTCTGAACCGTAGCACCAGCATGGTGTTACAGTTAATGTAGCACATACATTTTCTTTAGAAAATTGATCTGAACATTTTGCAGCTTCTGTACCACCGCCTATTGTCGTTTCTGAAATCACACATTGAACTGCTGTTCCGTCAGGATATTTTAAGTTCTCACCTATTAATTTTGCAGCAGAATATGCCATATCCATCGTTTGCTTTTCTAGTCCTTCTCTTACGCCACCCCATCTTCCATCAATTGTAGCTCTAATGCCAATCTTTGGGTAACCCATATTAACTCCTCCTTAAAAGCTAGTCTAATGAAAATATATAATGTCTTTTCAATGCTAGTCGATTATTTGATAATATTCTTATATCTTTCATACTCTTTATTCCAACTATCGTGTTCTATTGGTACATATTTAATTGTCTCAAATGAAGCTTTTATAATCTTTCTACCCTCTTCAAGATTCTTTATTTCGCCCCTTGCTATAAGCTGAACTATTATGTTTCCGATTGCCGTTGCCTCAACAGGCCCCGCTATAACTTCCAGCCCAGAAGCTTCAGCTGCCATTTGGCAAAGTAATGAATCCCTGGAACCACCTCCTACTATGTGAATTTTTTCATACTTTTTGCCTAGACATTCACTTATTTGTTCATAGGTATACCTATATTTGAAAGCTAAACTATCATATATGCATCTTACCACTTCACCATCTGTCTGAGGTACTCTCTGCCCTGTTTCAGAAGCATATTCCTTTATCCTTTGTGGAATATCTCCAGGTGTCATAAATCTGTCAAGATCAGTGTCAATAAAGCACTTGAAAGCTTCTGCTGCTTTTGCAAGCTGTTCTAATTCATCAAAGGAATAACTTTTATTTTCACTTTCAAATTGCTTTTTAGTCTCTTGCAGCAGCCAAAGTCCTGTTAAATTTTTCATGAATCTTGTAGTTCCATTTATGCCAATCTCATTTGTAAGATTATAAGCTAAAGATTTATCTGTAATAACAGGTTCTTGTAGCTCTGTTCCAAATAAGGCCCAAGTTCCACAAGATATAAATATAAAGTCCTGCTCTGCTGGCACTGCTGCAACTGCACTTGCAGTGTCATGCCCACATACTGCAATAACTGTTTTTCTTTCTATATTCAGTTCTATTGCAATGTCCTCTTTTATTAATCCTATTTCTGTCCCTGAAGGTATTAATGCAGGAAAGATGTCTTTTCTAATACCCAGCTGATCTAGAATATAATCATTCCATTGCTTCTTGTAAGGATCAATAAGCTGAGTAGTAGAAGCTATGCTTCTTTCAGCCTTCATTTCTCCTGTCAGTAAGAAGTTTAATAAATCCGGCATCAATAAAATCTTATCAACACTATCAAATATTTCTTTATTATATAATAATTCATAATAAAGCTGGAATACTGTGTTTATCTCCATTATTTGGTTGCCAGTGAGACTGTAAAGTTTATCCCTGCTTATTTTCTCAGAAACCTTTTCAATCATCCCTTTTGTTCTGGGATCTCTATAATTTACCGGATTTTTAATAATTTTACCACTTTCATCTACAAAACCAAAATCAACGCCCCAAGTATCTATACCAATACTTTCATATTCATCACACAAAGCCAAAGATTTTTTTATTTCGCCAAATAAGTTTTGTATATCCCAACAAATATTGTCATTCTCATATATTGGAGTATTTTTAAATCTATGTATTTCTTTTAACTCTATTTTACCATTTTCAAAACACCCCAACATCGCTCTTCCGCTAGAAGCGCCAAAATCAAATGCAAGTACTCCCTTTGACATTTATAGTCCTCCTCTCTATTGTATTTTTAATATTTATACTACAATTATACTACATTATAAAATTTTGTTTATATTTGAATATTTATTTGGTATTATTAGAATGATATTTAAATTATTCGTTTATTTTCATCCATTTTCGTTCATAAGAGTGAGGTATAAAATGTATTCAAAAGAAAGATTAGATAATATAATTGATATTTTAAGATCAAAGAAGCATGTATCTGCTGCTTATTTATGTGAAAAACTTTATGCAAGTCCCTCTACAATACGAAGAGATATCCTTGAATTGGAGAAATCAAGTATAGTCATAAGAACTCATGGAGGAGTTACTTTAATTCCCAGTTCTAATATTGAGTATTCTTATATATTTCGTGAAATGGAAAACAAGGAAGAAAAGAACTACATATGCAATCTAGCTCTTGATTTTATTTCAAACGGATATGCTGTCTTTTTAGATTCAAGCAGTACTGTCAGTAACATTTGTCCAATTCTTCAGAAATACACAAATCTTACTATTGTAACAAATGGCGTAAAAACAGCTCTTGAGTTAGCTCAGATAGATTCTATTACAACTTATATTGCCGGGGGACAGCTCAAGTTGGGTTCGACATCTGTTATAGGTGAGTTGACAGGTAATTTCATAGATAATTTCCATGCAGACTTATCAATCATATCCTGTCGAGGAATAAATGAAGATGGCGCCTACGAGGCAAATCAAATGCAAGCCTTGGTAAAACAGCATATGATTAATAACTCAACTGCCACAATACTTCTGTGTGACAGCAGTAAATTTAATCAATCTCATTTCTACAAATTGAGTTCTTTCAAAAACATCGAAGCTGTAATAACAGACAAACAGCCCTCCTCCAAGATATTGAACAGTATCTTGAAGGAGGGCTGTGAAGTACTTTATTGATTTATTTTATTTAGATTGTTTCAAACTATATTGGTTTACCTAGGATCTTACATTGTAACCTTTCCAAAACTAACAACTTTTCCTGTCTTGGCACAGAGCTAACAAATATTTCATCTCCGAATTCCATAAGTCTATTTAGTCTTTTTCCAAGCATCTATCTGGGTCTGTGTTTCTGCAACTATAGTATCTGCTCCTGCTCCTTTTAATTTTTCAAGGAACTTAGGTAAAGCTACATCAGGATCTGCAACACCGGTGAATAGTCCACCATAGTATTCATCTACAACCGATGCAATTTGTGCCAATTCATTCTTTATAGGCTCTGGGTTTAAATTAAATCCAAGAAGTTTTGATACTGTAGCACTGTTATTCATATCTGGTCCAACAGGATACCATTTAGGTTGAACATCACTCTGTCTATATGAATTAAACATATTTCCATTTTCCCATCCACTAGCAAGCATATAACCACTGTTTGCAACGAATGTAGCTACATCATCCTTTAAAGTATAGTGCTTTCCTTCAATACCATAATTCATCATATTAAATAATTTTGTATCTTTATCATCATATAATAAGTTATAAAGCATAATGCATCTGTTTGGATCTTTTGAAGTTTTGCTTATTGCTGTCATTGTAGCAATGATAGATGCTGTATTCATGAAAGTTTTAGAGAATGTCAAAGATGCCATATCTGCAGCTTTGAGGTTTAATTTTGCAGCCTGATTTGCAGCTGTATCAGATTCCTTTTAAGTACCATTCATGCATTAATTTTAAATATGCTTTAGTTTCTGGAGCTGCAAAGTAATTCATTACTTTTGTTGTATCATCACTAATATATACAGCTGCTGGATTCTGTCTTCCTAATAACTCTATTCCAAGTGTACTGGAGTATTCATTAAAGAAGATACCGCCACTGTTGCTTTGTGCAACTTCAAAAGGAACAAGAGTAGGATCAGAAGCATGAACTTTTGTATAGAAGTCAGTTAAATCTTCCAATTTTGTTACCTTTGTTAAATCAAGACCGAATTGATCAACAAATTTTTTCTGAAATAAGATACCAGGTGTTCTTCCTTCAACCTGCGTATTAATTATTGCATATAGTTTGCCATTAACTTTTGCTGCTGGCCAACAAGCTTCAGGAACTCCCTTTAAAATATTAGGGCCATACTGAGTTAACATATCCTGTGTAATTTCTGCAAATGCACCTTTATTTACTGAAGGTAAATATGGAAGCGTACCTCCATCTGTCCATATCAAGTCCATAGGTTCAGCTGACGCCATCTTTATCTGTAAATTCTGTGCATAACTGCCCCAATCAATGATTGTCATCTTTAATGTTGCATTAATCTTTTCTTTAGTAATTTTACTCATTTCAGCTGCTACCAAATCGACATCTGCTTGAGCTCCATTTGGGAATAACCAACTAATTTCATAAGGTGCGAGCTCTGGAGCTGCAGTTGATGCTGCTGCAGTTGATGTTCCAGCTGCTACTGTGGTTGATGCTGATGGAGTAGCAGGTGTACTTCCGCAACCTGTGAGCATCATACTTAATGCCATTACAACTGCTAATACTAGAACTAGACCTTTTTGATTTTTTCTTGACATTTTATTTCCTCCTAAAGTTTTATTTATCGAAACCATTTCTGGTATCAAACTGTTTAAAATACTAACCCTTAACGCTACCTACAGTGAGTCCCTTTACAAAGTGCTTTTGGAAAAATGGGAATAGTATTAACATTGGTCCTGCTGCCAGAACTGCCATTCCCATTCTTACAGATTCACTAGGAATATTACCGATATTGACATTTAAAAGTGACGACATGTTGTTAAGCATATAACTCAAATTACTCAAGGTTCTGTATAGTAGAAATTGAAGCGGAATCAAACTCTCTTTATCTATATAAAGCATTGCAAGCCACCAATCATTCCAGTATGCAAAGGCATAAAACAAACCAACTGTGGCAATTGCAGGTCTAGCTACTGGTAATATAATTCTTATAAAGGTTTTGAATTCTCCTGCCCCATCAATCTTTGCTGATTCTACAATCTCAAAAGGAAGAGTTTGCATAAATCCTTTCATTATCATCGTAAACCATGGACTGATACTATATGGAATAATTAGAGCCCAAATTGTATTCTGTACATGAAAGAACTTTGTCATAAGCATATAAGTAGGAACAAGCCCACCATTAAAAAGCATTGTAAAAAAGACAAAAAGCGAAGTAAATCTGCTATATCTATAATCTCTTCTAGACATTACATAAGCAAGTGACGATGACAAAATCAAGCCAAGTGCTGTGCCTAATATTGTAACAGTGATTGTAACTAAATAGCCTGTTATAATCGGTTTAGGTACTTTAAAAATAAATTTGTAGCCTTCCAAGGTAAAATCCCTAGGAATCAAGGTATATCCGTACTTAACGATTCCCGCATTTGTTGAAAATGACACAGATATTAAATAAAGTAAAGGTAATATTGTTAATATTGATAAAATTGCCAACACAATCTTTATGATTAAATTAGAACTTTTACCCTTATAGTCTTTTTGCATATTATAAATCCTCCCTTAGGTAATTAAAAGACAGCATCTTCTTTACTGACCTTTCTTATAAATAGATTAGTACCCATTACAAGTAAAAAACCAACAATTGATTGGTAGAACCCTGCTGCTGAGGCCATTCCCAAATCGCCAATTACCCTAAGGGATCTATATACATAGGTATCAATAACATCTGTTGTTGGTAGAAGTGCACCAACTTCTCTAGGTACGAAGAAAAATAATCCAAAATCCGAATAAAATATTCTTCCAATACTAAGCATTAGCATAAGTATTATTAATGGCTTAATTAGGGGTACTGTAATCGTTCTAACTTGTTGAAATTTAGTTGCACCATCTATTTCTGCTGCTTCATAAAAAGTTGAGTCAATTCCCAATATACCTGTATAGAATATAATTGTTAGATAACCTACATTTTTCCACAAATAAGAGAGTATTAGAATAGCTGGCCAATAATTGGGGTTTGAATACCAATCTATCGGTGCAATATGAAAAGTTTTCAAAATTGAATTAATTGCTCCATAATCAAAACTAAGAAATCCATATACCAAATAACCTACTACAATCCATGAAATAAAATATGGTACGAATAAAACCGTCTGAAATACTTTTACAGATCTTTTACTTAGTTCATTAAGCATAAGCGCAACTATAACAGCAAAAGCAAAACTTAAAATAATGAATGAACTATTTAGCAATAATGTATTTCGTGTAACTCTAAAGGCATCCTGAGAAGTAAAGAAAAACTTAAAGTTATTTAGTCCTGCCCAAGTACTCCCAAATATGCCCTTGTCATAGGTATAATTTTTAAAAGCTATAATAAGACCGAACATGGGGACATAACTAACAAAAAATAGTGCTATCATCGCTGGTAATCCTAATAGAAACAAAGCCTTGTTTTTCTTAAATTGTTTTATCTCCTTTAGAAGAAAATTCATTTTGTCACAACCTTTCTATATTTCGATTCTACAATACAAAATTAATACCCGATACTGCTCATTTTAGATTTTGGGCTTCTGGTGCACTGGATTTTTTGAAAAATATATACTTTTAAACTGTACTTTTTGAGTATTTATTAACTTGCCTACTGTATTTTTTAAATTTATGCCCTTAGACAGCAATGATTATAGCACTATTGTTGGCTAAGGAATTGAAATTTCAATATTTTAGAAAAGGTTATTCACGTGTTTAGAGACATTAAAAAAAGCCATTCTATAGGTTTTCGAAAAAGAATGACTTTTTTTAGTAAAATTCATATTAAATTGTTTGTCTTTTTGAAACATATTCCCTCGGTGTTGTCCCATACTTGGCTTTGAATATTTTATAGAAATAGCTTTCGTTTTCAATTCCAACTTTTATTATTATCTCGTTAATACTCATATTTGAATTCTCCATCCATTGAACTGCCTTGTTTAATCTGTAATTGCCTATATATTCAGGAATGGACATCATTACGTTTTCTTTAAATATCTTACCTATTGTGGATGGGGACATTTTTAGTATGGAAGCAATCCCCGATGCACTCAAATTAAAATCATAATAATTCGTCTCAATAATCTCCTTGATTGTCTCAGCGGTCATAAGATGATTTTTGTTAAGTGAAGTCTCACTCGGGATTAAAATTTGCTTTAATATTTCCATTGTCTTCATTGAGAATTCTTCTAAAGTTTCTATTTCGAATATTTCACGGCTTGAAAAAATTATATTTATATTAATTGGCTCAGTACGTGACCGATTCATCTCATAAATAATATTCTTTATAGCGTTTACGAGTCGGGATAAGCATAACATAATATTATTATATTCAAAATCCCTGATTTCGCTGAGCAAAAATAAAAGCTTCTCATTTGACCCTTCAAGGTCGCCTCGCTTTATATTCTCAAATAACTTTCGTTCAGCTTCAGAGGAATATTCAAATTGAGCATTATAATTATTCTTTTTCAACATTTCAGGTTTTATTATTGCTTGCTTCCCAAAAACAAACCTGTATAATACGTTACTCAATGCATCATTATAAGCGCCAGCTACATTTTTCAAATCCATCATTTTATTACTTATACTAGCAGTTAAAGAAACCTGATAATATTGAAAAATATACTTCTGAGCTTCCTTTAATAATATATCTAGCTGATCATAAAAGGTCTCATTGGCATCAGCATTTATTATCATCGCTATCTCATCACTCTTCATATCAATCATTTCATTCATAAAAGACTTTGAAACAACTTCCGAGGTGATATTAATAATGGCAAATTTAAGCAAATCTCTTGACTTCGCATCATTTATAGCCTCTATCTCTTTGTAATTGTCCAGCTTTAGCACACAAACCACATATGACTTGTCTAAATCCACCAATAATCCATATTCCGCTTTGAAATCTTCATATTCAGGATTTGTAACGGTGTAGCTATCAAATAAGAGCTTCTTTAAGAAGTATATTTTCATAATTCTCTCATTTGAATTCTTATCTTCTTTATATTTATTCAATTGATCAAATGAGTTCTTGTAAATCTCTTGTAAATAAGAAAATTCATCCCTGTTCTTATTACCCATAGCTGTATTTCCACTTTCCAATATTACTTGTCCCAACAGCTTCTTAAGAGGTCTATAAATACCTCGTGAGATTGTAAAAGTTGCTACAAATGTAAGTAGAATTATAATAGCTGTTATAATAATTATCGTAGTTTTAAGTTTATTGATATATTCAAAAACAGAATCATACGGTTGTGTTTTAAGAAGTGTCCAACCCGAATTACTAACTGAAGTATACGTAACAAGGTAGTCTTCACCAGCAACTTTTGCCTTAAAAAACCCAGCTTTACTTGTCGCACTATCTATCTCCTTTGATTTTTGAAAGTTGTACGCCTTTTTCAAACTCTGCTGGAACTCTGTATCCTCAGGTTTTGTATTTAAATTTGCTTGGATATATTTATCTTCGTTATCTAAAATAAATATTTTTCCTTGCTTATTCCCATCAATTGAATTGATTGTATTAATATTATCGAAAAGCCAGTCAAGTTTTATATTTACTATTACCGCACCATACATATTGTTACTACTATCTTTAAGCTCATACATGAAATATGTTAGTACATTATTGTAATATATTTTGGAATTCCCTAGATCATAGGTTTCGCATTTCCTGACAATTGGTTTTAGGATAGGTATATCTTTCATCGATTTAATTAAACTTTTAAGTTCCTCATCCTCATATGAAAAAGATTTATACGTAGAGTAATAGGCCTTTTTATTATTATTGTAAATATAAATTGACTGTATAAATGAATTACTTTGAACAGTGGTATTATTCAACTTATTTAAGGTTTCCATTAAATCAAAAGTTATCTCGCCATTTGTATTCATAAGAGACTTAATGTCTTGATCATAATATGTTGATACACATATAGTATTAATTGACTTATCAACAAAGTCAATATTATATTTCATTTGATATAATACTTTTTGAGCGTTTTTATATTCATTATCAAGCACACTATTTTGAACATTGAAATAAACAATTGTTGAAAACACAGTAATAATTAATACCACAACAGAAGTTATCCATAGATAAATCTTAGTTAAGTATGTCCTTTGTCTTAATAGATCTCTTAGTTTCATATTAATCTTCCATTTCATGTGTATCAAGAGATTCTGAGTTAATGGGACGGTTTCTGCCACCGTCCAGCATGCCTGCAAACATTAGCATCAGAGTATATTTGTATTGTTTCATAAAACGACATTTTTGTCAATTTAGTGTTAACTTTTAAATTTTTATCTCTTAATCCAGCCTGAAGGAATCTCAGTAAGTTCTTTAGGTCTTTTATACAGTTTGCCTATTTGCTCATAGCACTGCATAAAATTATCGTCTATTAATCCCATGGTATTAGGAGATGAATTCAACAGGAAAGTTACGTTATGATCATTCATATCCTTAATTTTGTCTACTGCCCACTGAGCACTTTTTAATTCCATTTCAGGATCAGTTTTTCTCCAGAACCAACAACTATTCAAAATGTTACAAGATGCACCAGGACCTACAAAGCTGTCCTCAACCTCTTGCCCTGCGGCATTTTCATAGAAAACAACCTCGGTATGATTCAGATTGCTCTCACAGCTGATATTAAGCAGCATACAATTGGGCTGAATTGACTTTATATGCTCATCAATCTCTTCATATGACATATTCTCATAGGATGGTCCACCCCAATGAGCCTGCCAGCCATCTATAATTATAAATGGTATTTTCCCATAATTTGTAAGCAGTTCTGTCAGTTGGCTTTTTGTATAGTCAACATCTTCCCTAGTACACTTTTTTCTGTTAATTTTATGTGTTAAGTCAAGCATCGAAAAATATAGTCCTGCGACAATTCCCTCTGATCTAAAAGCATCCAGATACTCTTTGACAACGTCTGTTTTGTTTTGACCATTTCTAATACAATGCTCTGTTGTGGCAGTTGGCCATAAGCAAAAGCCCTCATGGTGCTTTGAAGTTAATGCTGCAAATTTTACGCCCATTGCTTTTGCAGCTTTTGTCCACTGTACGCAATCAAGTTCTTCAGGATTCCAGCTTGAAGGATTAAATGGGAACCTCCGCTGCGCCCCATTATTTTCATGGTCAAACTCCCAGTCCATTATATCTCCGCTATTAAACTGGAAGGTAGCACTGTTGAAATGTATAAACAGTCCAAGTCTAAGATTTATAAACCATTTTTGCTTTTCTAAAAGTTCTTGTTGATTCATTATTAAATTCCCCCGTAGTACAAATTATTTTTTCTATCCTTTTACTGCGCCTGCAGCAAGCCCGCCTTCGACTTTCTCTTGAAACATCAGATAGATTATGACCATTGGTATTATCGATATTATAATTGATGCAAATATAGGTCCGTATTCCGTTACCTTTGACCCTACAAAGGTAAGAATTCCCAAAGTTATAGTATACATACTCTTTTTTGAAATGAACAAAACCCCGAATAAAAGATCATTATAAACAAATAAAAATGTAAGAATACCTGCAGTAGATAAAGCTGGCATTGTCAATGGCATAATAATATTTCCATATAGCCTGATAGGTCCACACCCATCTATTATAGCCGACTCATCCATAGACTTTGTTATCCCCTTCATATGCCCTGTAATGAGTAATATTGCTATCGGTAAGTTAAATGCAGTGTATAAAATCACCATCATTACATAACTGTTTTGTCCATGTAATGAATTGACTATTTTTAAAAGAGGAACCAGAGTTGTATGTATCGGTATCATAACTCCTAGTGTAAAATATATTAGAATAATATTATTAATTTTATAAGATAATCTTGCAATAACAAACGATACCATTGATGCTAAAAGCAATACAAGTAAAGTAGAGAAACCTGATATTACAACAGAATTAAAAAGGCATTTAAGCATATTAGCCTTAGTAAACGCATCCACATAATTTTCAAACCGTAAGGATGTTGGAAGCATCAGCGCAGAAGTAGAAGACGAAAATATTTCGTCGTTATTCTTAAAGGATGAAAATATAGTAAACAAAATAGGATAAAGTGTAATAACAGCCCAAATCGATGCCAAAATATATACAGGCAAACTTTTTAACTTAGCTAATTTTTTATTCATTTAGATACCTACCATCTTTTTATTGAAATACTATTTATTTAAATCATCATTGTTTACAAATTTATTTATTAAAAGACTTACAACCAATCCAAGAACTAATATTACTGTGCCTATACTACTGGCAAAACCATATTTCTGGTATTTAAATGCAGAATAATATAATAGTGTAGCAGGAACATCCGAAGCTCCATTAGGTCCACCGCTTGTCATAACATACACAATGTCAAAAACCTTTAGGCAACCGGTTACACATAATACACAGTAAATTTTTATTGTTTCTTTTAATAAAGGAATTGTTATCTTCCATATTTTTTTGAATCCTGTAGCGCCATCTATTTCTGCTGCTTCATATAATTCCTCCGGTATGCTTACAATACCGGCAGAAAAAACAATCATATTTAAGCCAGCTGCTATCCACATATTAATAAGTGGAATGGTTATAGATACTATATGTGGATCTCCAAGCCAATCCTGTATCAGACCTTGCATACCCAAGGTTTGCATTATGGAATTTATAACTCCGCCTGTAGGCCATAATATAAAAGTCCACATAATTGATATCGCTGTAACAGGGAGAATTACTGGAATAAAAAATGCTGTTTTAAAGAATTTAATAGCCTTAATTTTACTGGTAATTATCAGACTTAATATAAAAGACAGCGGCATCTGTAGCAAGAACCCTACTACGAGAAATTTCCCGACATTGGCCAAAGCCCTCCAAAATTCTCCATTTTGTATCAATTCCTTAAAGTTCTCAAGGCCAACATATACAAGTGGACTTTGAGCAATTCCGTTCCAACTGAAAAATGACATTCTTACTGACTGTATAACAGGATTAATCAAAAGAATCGTATATAATAATAGTGCTGGTAATACAAAAAGTATTGCGACTAAATGAAAATTCCACCTTCTCTTAATCATCATTTCCTCCAAAATTACTTGATTAATTCGGTATAGCACACACTATACCGAATTAATCATGTTTAAAAAATTACTTTGTATTCTTGTCTATTTCAGCTTGAATATTTTTTGCAGTCTTAGCAGGATCCTGTCCGGCAAACATACCTTGAATTTCATTTCTTACTTTATCCATCATTGTAGGTAGAGGATCATAGCTGTATACTTCTGCCTTAAACTGTGCATCTTTGAGAAGATTACTGTACTCAACAGTCAATTTGTCTACTACACTTGGATCAGACTCCATTGCAACAGGAAATATTCCGCCTTTTTGTACTTTCTGGTAGTACTTAAATGCGTCTACTGATGTTGTGTATTTTAGGAGTTTTAAAGCCGCATCTCTCTTAGCACCTTCAGCTTTACCTGAGATACAAAATGCTCCGCCTGCTCCGCCCATCCATACATTTTGGTTATCTGGCTTATCGGAGAAGTATGGGAAAGGTACAACCCCTACTTTATCAGCAATAGGTGAAGCAGCAGCTTCTGGAACATACCAGCTACCATTCATATGCATTGCTGTTTTTCCAGAGTGGAACATAGCCTTTTCAGCATTATTATCAAAAGTAGCAGGTTTGACACCTAAGTAACCTTTCTTTGTCCACTTATCAATAAGCTGGAACATTTCTACCATATTTGCATCATCATATTTTGCTTTTCTGGTGGCTAAATCCATGTTTTCTTGGGCGCCCAGTTTCTTATCTATAAGATTTGCAATCAAATGTCCGCCTCTCCATACATCCTTTTCACCTAAAGCCATTGGTACTATACCAGCAGCAATAAACTTTTCGGAGACAGCTTCAAACTCTTCAATAGTTTTAGGAGCCTCTGCACCTATTTGTTTAAACAGATCCTTATTATAGAATAGTGCTACTGCAAAGAATTCATAAGGAACAGCATAAGTTCCCTTTACATCAGCAAACTGGAAATTCTCAAAAACAGGGAGGAATGCGCCAGACCACTCTTTGTCTGTATCCAAATCAGTGCTTAAGTCAGCAGCCACACCATTCTTTGCATATTCTGAAAATGCCGCTCCACCGTATGTTTGAAACATTTCAGGAACATCTCCGCTGGCAACACCAGTCTTAAACTTGGTAGTAAAGGACGCTTCATCTTCTATGGACTGATCTTCAATTGTAATATTCGGATTTTTTTCACCGAACTCTTTGACCCTATCCTTGAAAGCTACTGCATTAGGTTGGTTACTGGATAATCTAGTTAATATTCTGATTGTTACTTTTTCATCCACTTGCGATTTTGTAGATTCTGACGCGCTGGTTGTTACTGATGATTTTGCAGTATCAGTTCCACTATTGCTACTTGACCCACAACCCGCAATACTAAGCATGGAAACACTCATTGCAACTGCCAGAGCCATACTAATTTTTCTTTTTAACATTATTAACTTCCTCCCAAATTTGATATTAAATAGTAATGATAGAAGTGTGCGCACATTTTTGGTAGAAATGCCATTAACTTATAAGGGTCAAAACCAATTTCTACTGTTGCTTTAATTATAAATCTTTCCATCATCCTATAAATGTAATTTCTTTGATGGATTAGGAAATTCTTTAAAATATTTAAAGGATCAGTTAATCTTTAACTTTTGTAAGTAAGATCTAAAGTTTAAATGCATTTAAACATAAAAAATCTCCCAAGATAACTATATAGCTTCTTAGAAGACTTTAAAATGGAATTTCTTTCGTGTATTAGTAAATTTTTTGTTTAATATAAAATACTTTTCGTAAACAATTATTTAGTTTTAAAATACTTTGAAGCAGAAACACCAAATTTCTTTTTAAAGCATTTACTGAAATAGTAAGGGTCGTTAAAACCTACCAAATCTGCTATCTCAAATAGCTTCTTATTTCCTTTGTCAATAAGTTCCTTTGCGTACTTCATTCTACACTCAGTCAGATATTCCGTTATCGATAATCCGGATTCCTTTTTGAAAATATTACTCAAATGGCTGGCATTTATAGACATATTACTTGCTATATTTTCAAGGCCTAAATCACTGTTTGAATAATTTATGTCTATATATGCTTTTACTTTATCCACTATGCGAGTATGTCCCATATATCGGCGACTACTATAAACTCTGATAATATTGTTCAAAATTCCTCTGAAATAATTTTCTACTTCAGTAATTGTCTCTTTGCTATTTATCAGTTCCGATACGTTAATATCCTCGTCCGTTAGCTCAGACATATTAATTTCATTCTCTTTTGCGAAATTTGTAACCGTCAATAGCAGCTCAGATAAAACCATATACAAATTTTCTATTAATAAACCCTTTTCCACAATGGAACCAAAAATTCTATGCAATTCCTCCATAACCTCCGTTGTATTCACCAGCCGTAGGTTTATTAACATATTATTTCTGAAGTTCATATCTCCAGAAACAACTCCCCGATTAAGCTCAAGGGAGTTAAAGGTTATAATTCTATCGTTACCTAAAATCAGTTTATTTTTTATTGCAATCTGAGCTTCCTTATATGAAGAGCATATCTTAGAGATTCCAGTATGAACTTTGCCAACCCCTATCGTTACTGTAAAATGCAAATACTCCTTTACCAATTTTTTAGCTATTTCACATAAAGAAATATAATCAACTGAGGAATTGTTATTCTCAACATTAACAGTATTTACGACTAAAACAATTTGTCCATTTTGGTCATATGATATTTCAAAGCAGTTTTCACTTTCAAAAATTTCACTAAATATATTTGAAACTGCAAACCTCCACAATTCTTTGTCTTTTTCACAAATGTTGCCTGAGATTAGTCCGTCAATACTTATAACAGCAATTACTAACTCACGATTTCCCAATCTAGGACAGAAAAGTTTCAACTTTTCCATTCCATCATCAGAAAAATCTGGTTCAACTCCTTCAAGTAAAGACTGAATAAATCTCTGTTTGAGCAATGTGATTCTTTCCCTTGAATTAACCTTTAAATTCTCAATATTCTCTCTTAATTCAGACTCTTGCGTAATTTGTTCTTTTAATTCAAGAAGTATTTTATTTAATTCATCTTGAATAACAGGTTTTAGTAGATAATTCACTACTCCTGCCTGCAATGCCCCCCTGGCATAGTCAAAGCTACTGTATCCAGTCAAAATGACAACCTTTAAATCAGGATAACGCTCATGTACAATATTTGCAAAATCCAAACCATTTACAAAAGGCATATTAATATCCACAATTGCCAACTTGGGATGAATTTCTTCAACCAGAACAAGAGCATCCTCGCCATTTCCGGCTTCACCTGCTATTTCAAAGCCAAGCTCATTCCAGTTTACGCATGCTTTAAGTCTTGCTCTAACCAAAAACTCATCGTCAACTAAAATTACTTTAATCACTCTAATCCACCCCACATTTCTTTTGCTGGAAGAACTATTTTTACTGTAGTGCCTTCATTAAATACACTTTTCACTATCAGCCCGTATTCATTACCGAAATACAATTTAATCCTTTCATCTGTACTTTTTAGGCCAAAACTTTTTTTCAGATTATCTCCTGTATTTTCCATAAATATTCGTTCCAACTGTTCTGGTCTCATTCCCACACCATTGTCAATAACATAAATACTAACATTGCCTTTTTCAACCAATCCCTTGATTTCCAAAAACCCTTTTCCTCTTTTATTTCTTAAACCATGATTTATTGAGTTCTCAACAATTGGCTGAAGCACTAGCTTAATCGTTGAAAACTTATAAATTTCACTTTCCACATTAATGTCGTAATCAAATTGGTCACCATAGCGAACCTTTAGTATTCTCATATATCTTTCTGTAATTTTTATTTCATCCTCAATAGTAACAATTCTACTACCTTTGCTCAGAACTCCCCTATAAAACATTGCTAACTCATTAGTTAGATTAATAATGTCTTCATTTCTGTTTAATACTGCAAGTCCACAAATACTTTCAAGGGTATTATAAAGAAAATGTGGGTTTATTTGTGACTGCAACAGTGCAAGTTCATATTCTTTCTTCCTTTTCTGTTCTGTATATACACTTTCCATCAAAACTGATGTTTTCCTAATCATTCTGTTAAACTCTTCTGCAAGAGCGCCAACTTCATCCTTTGTTTTAACCTCAACACTTACCTCTAGATCTCCTTCTCCCACATACTCCATAGATTTTTTCAATTTTACAATAGGCTTTGTTATCGAATTAGATATAAATATTGTAAGCATTATTGATGTCAATATAAAGACCAACCCTATAACGGCAATTCTACTTATCAGGAAATACTTGTCTTGAGTAATCTCCCAGGTAGGCACTATCCCTATAATAATCCAGTCCAACCTCTTATAATGCCTACTTATTATTAAATTTTGATTGTTATTAGTTTTAAATATTTTTCCGCCTTCATTGTTAAGCACCCATTTGTAGTATGGCTCAGCTGAAATGTTGGAATATATATTATTTTTTTTTGTATCGGAAACAACCATTCCATCTTTGTTTACAATGAATAGTCTTCCACTTTCACCCATCTCTATTTTCGAGTATAAACCCGAAACATATTTTTCGTTAACATTGGTTTCCAAAACGCCTAGAGGTTGTCCCGAATTAGCATTGATTACTGCGCTAGTAAATGTGATTATCTTTTGTCTTGATTCAGCTTCTGTAAAGTTACTTTCATGGGTATCTGTCCAAAATTTGGGGCCAGATGTAACAAAATCACCATTGAATCTGTTATACTCAGGTCTGAAGGCATACTCCAAGCCTTGTATTTTTCCAGAATCATAAACTTTTCCTTTAAAATCATAAAGAATCATGGAATCAATAAGGAATCTTGGATTAATTATACTATCTAGTGTTTTTCTAACTTTTTGCACACTGCTGTAATCATCCAATTCATTCCCTGTCTGTGTTTTAAATAGCACTTCTTGAACATCATTATTAATTATGGCTGCCTTTGCATAGTTTTCAACATTTTCAAAGGCAATATCAAATTTTTCTGAAACCAATCTTAGATTTTGCAATGTACTATCAATAGCTTTATTTATTAATATGCCTGATGTGATGTTATAGACAATAGCAACAAGAAGAATAAGTAAAGATGAAAAGACTATTATAAATGCAAGGCTAATCTTATTTTTAATTGATAAAGCGTAGTAAAGATCTTCAATTCTTTGCTTAATATGAAAAATAAGTTTCATTATTAACCTCCTAGTTCCAGCTGCACCAAATACAATTTACCATTTGGAATACAAAAGTATCTGCTTATCTGTATGTTTTTTAATTCATTTATACAATAATAACACAGCTGTCAGCATATTATCTAGTGGGTATAATTTATATCTACAATTTGAATTTATCCCAGATGATTAATCTGCTGCTAAGCCGGCCATATTAAGGAAGTTCCAAGGTTTATTGTAATGTGGTTGAAAGAAAAAATCTACAAATGCCAGCTCATCTATCGTCATTTTGTTCTGTATTATTACAGATAGAGTATTTATAGATTGAGTCAAATCTGCTTTTGAAAGGATCTGTGCGCCCAGTACCACTCTTGATTTACTATCATATACCACCTTAAGCAAAACCTCCTCATAGGTTGGCATAAACTCAGGTCTATGATTATCTTTTACTGTCACAGTTTTTACATCCAAATCCATAGCTTTTGCTAAAGTCTCAGTAAGCCCTGTAGCTGCACAATTCAAATCATAAATCTTTATGCCAGAGGTTGCTTGTGTCCCCATATACTTAATGGTTGGTCTTACAAGATTTCTAGCTACTAGTGTTCCCATTCTCACCGCGTTAGTAGCAAGTGGTATATACTGGTGTTTACCTGTAGGATTATACACTACTGCGCAACTATCCCCAGCAGCAAAAATGTCCTTTCTACTAGTTTCCATATATTCATTAACAATAATTGCTCCATTTGGCAACATATCAAGTTTTCCTTTAAACAAAGCTGTACTTGGCTTAAACCCTATGCTGAGTATAACAATATCTGCATCATAGCTGCCTTTATTGGTTATAACACGAGAAACCACATTATTGTTCCCTTCAAACTTTGTAACGGTTTCTCCTAAAGCAAGAGTGATATTACTACTTCTAAATACTTCTTCCATTTTGTCAGTAAATTCACCATCAAAATACTTACTAAGTACCCTATCTTCAGTATCAATTAACGTGACCTTCTTACCATTTTGTGCAAAAGCTTCTACCAGTTCAGCTCCAATGTATCCTGCTCCAACAACGACAATGTTTTTGGCAGTCTTAGTCTTCTCAATTATTTTATTTGAATGGTCATAATTCTTTGATAAAAGTATGTTTTCCAGATTTATTCCCTCAATTTTAGGAATTATTGGCCAAGAACCTGTAGTAATTATCAGCTTATCAAAGCTATCTTCGAACTGTGTGTCACCTTCAATGTCCTTTACAATCAAGGTTTTAGCATTAATATTCACATCTATAACCTCATGCTTCATTTTTGCCGAAGCCCCAAGCTCCTTTAACTTCTCTGGCGATGAATAGAATAGACCCTTTGGATCCTTGACCACTCCACCCACATATAGTGCAATTCCGCATGAAAGGAATGATATATTGTCATTTTTCTCATAAACAGTTATCTGCGCATCAGAATATAACTTTGCTATGTTATTAATAGCAGCAGTTCCAGCATGTGTACACCCAATAACTACAACCTTCATATTAACCTCCAAGAGCTGCAAAGCAGCTAAAAATGTAATAAAATTGCCCATGTTATTTATTTATATACCACTATGTATATTTTACAAACGAGTTATTTAGGATATTAGTTTCTAATTATTATACGATGTTTTAAGTAAATTGGTTCATTCCGTTACATTAAAATGGCATATCTCTATCCGATTAACGAAGAAATATGCCATGAAAATATATTACTATTTAATAGTATAAGCTCTATCTGTCTCCAAAATATGTGTTGCTATCCAATCAACAACAAAGTCCATCAGTTCTAATAAATATTGCTCATGATCTAGATCAATTTTATCCATATCTACATTATTGATTTTTTCAACAAAATCATCATGTTCAACCTTATGAGTAAAGTACTTTCTATATCCTATACTTTGCATGTATTCTTGTTCATAAGTAAAATGAAATATGGTATAGTCTTTAAGCTCTGAAATAAGCCTTACGATACCATCATACTTGTCTGTTACAAGCTGATTTTTCATAAGCGAATAAATATCACCCGCTATCTGAAATAATTTCTTGTGCTGCTCATCAATTTTTTCTATTCCCAATAAATAATCATCTTTCCACTCTATCATATACCAGTAACCCCCATTTACACTTTATATGAAAAATTATACATTTATAATTGTTTTAAATCAATAAAAAGATAGCCTCTTCGGCAAATATTTAAGAAATCATAAAGCTGTTGTACAGTCTCATATATTTATCTGCTTCAAGTTTCATTTCAAGACCCGTACTTGCATTTGAAAGCAGCAAGTATATTCCTGAATTTAGGGGGTCATTTGCAAGAGCATCCTTTAGAAGTGTTATCGCATTTGCAAAATGTTTTTTATTTATCATGTCCTCAGCCAGTGTTATTTGGTTATCCTTGGTGGACTGTATATCCTGTTTCATCATTTGAGCAAGCACAGTTCTCACCTTATCAGCAGTAAATGGCTTTTGAAGATATGCAACTGCGCCAAGCTGCGTACATTCCACAGCGTTCTTCACAGTACCATATGCCGTAATAATAATAACAGGAGTGTTTATTCCCTTTTCTCTAATCTGTTTTAAAACTTCTGTACCGCTAAAATTTGGCATTTTCACATCTAAAAATGCCAAATCAAAACTTTCATTATAAAACATATCTAGAGCCTCGCGCCCATCTGCAGCTGTTTTCACATCATACCCCTCAAGTTGCAAACATTTTGTCAATAATGTCCTTATGTTTTTTGTATCATCAACTACTAAAACCTTCATTTTTATAGCCCATCCTTATCCTGTTTGTATGAATTACCACGTTGTATTTATTTTAAAAAAATCTCATTTAGCTACAGGTAAAGTAAACGTAAATAAACTTCCGCTGTCCAATTCACTTTTAACCCATATTTCGCCTTTATGTGCACTTATGATTTCCTTAGCCACTGAAAGGCCAAGTCCGGTGCCTCTTACCTCAATATCTCTTCCATTGACCTGAACAAATTTATCAAATATCCTATCAATAAATTGAGCAGGTATTCCTGCGCCAGTATCCTTAACCGATACAAATATGTTTTTGTCTTTTTCCACTGCGCTGACTGTGATAAAATCTCCTGCATTTGTGTACTTTAATGAATTACTAATTAAATTATTCATAACCCACTGTATTTTTTCAAAATCACCTTGTATTGCCGGCAAATCTTCATCCATCTCATTTATAAGATTAATATTACGTCTTTGCGCCATATCAAAAAACATTTTCAAAGACGACTCAACAATAGCATTAATTGAACACTGGGCAAAGTTGTATACTGCTCTTCCTGATTCGATACGCGAAAGCTCTAAAAGCTCATTCACTAGCTCCGAAAGCTTTTCGCCATCTTCCTCTAGAGAATTAATTACCTCCTTTTGTTCATCATTTAGCTCTCCTAGGGCTCCTTCGGACAGCATACTTGCTGCCATAATTATAGATGTCAGAGGCGTTTTAAACTCATGAGAAATTGTAGCAACAAAATCAGTCTTCACCTTCTCCAGTTCTTTAAGCTCAGTAACATCCTGCAGTACAACAATAATACCTTTATTCTTACTTTCAGTATCCTTAAACATCGTTATGACCACATTAAAATAATAATCTTGCTCTTTATGAATTCGTAATATTCTTTCTCTATGCTCATCGCTGCGTTCAACCATGCTGCTTATCTGGTCAAAAATATCGCTATTTCTAATAACTTCAAGATAATGCTTTCCTATTGTTTTTGACTCAATTACTTCAAAGAAATCTTCACAAGCTTTATTTATCAATATTATCCTGTAATTTGTGTCAAGCACCAAAAGAGGATCAGAGATGCTTTTTACAATAGCAACTGACTTATTTTTCTCACTCATCAAAGTACCAAGCGTACTTTTCTCATAAGTTTGTAGTCGTTTTGTCATCTCGTTAAATTCTTTTGCTAATTTATTTGTTTCATCATTTGAATTAATTATAATTTGCTGATTGAGTTCTCCTGCCTTTACCCTACTTATACTTTGCGTCAGAATTTGTAGCGGGTTTAAAATTCTATTTGCATAAAACCTTGCAATTATTAAACCTCCTGCTACAGCTAAAGCAGATATTATCAAAATCGCACTCATATATTCTTTTGCCTTCTGCGTTGCATTTTTTTTACTGGCTAGCATTGCCTTCTCATTTAGAGTGCTCAGGTCTTTCACTTTCTGCTTAGCTATAATAAACTGTGGCATAACAGTATTATCATAAAACACTGAAGCTGCAGCTACTCCTTGTGCATTTTTTATTTCCTGCAATTCAGAGAAAAGCTTAGAAAATGTATTATAATCAGCTTGTATTTTATCTACTAAATCCTGCTCACCCTTCTCCGTCACGTTATCACCTTCAACACTAAACCATTTCAAGAAGTCATTAGTATTCTGAGTAAACAAATCAATACCCTTTTGTTTATCAACATTTATATATATGAGCATCGCACTATCTTGTCGTTCAATAGCCTCAATCATATTGGTAGCTGCACTTATACTCTTATAATTATCCGTCATAAGATTATCCACTGCCGCTTCTATTTTATATAGATTTACATATCCAGCAATACCTACAATAGCTATAAGTATAACTAGACCAACATAAATTATTGAAATTTTACCTTTAAGTGTTTTTGCCAAATTAAACCCCACCTTAGCCTTATATATATCTCTCTATCTAAATTATAGAATTGTAATTTTTTTTAGTCAACAAGTTATACTGATACTATATTGAGCTAAACAGCGAAAACTCTATGTCAAAGATAGATAAATTGATTCAATTGTTATAAATAAACATGGTATTGCTAATCATAATAAAATACCGAGCTTTTGAAAAGGCCTGTCCCTGCACTATAATAGGTTAATAGCTTGGAGCGTACATATACTGCGACTTAAGTATATACTATTCCCTTGAATGGAGGCTTTTATGATAGTTCTTATAGTAATAACTGTAACATTATTTTTATATCTCGGGTATGTACTAATTAATCCTGAGAAATTTTAGATAGGGAGAATCAAATGCATATGGACATTTTACAAATTGTTATCACAGTAGCCTTAATGGTTGCTTTATCTATTCCATTAGGGACTTATATTTATAAAATCATTACTCGAAAAGCCTGCCTTGTTGATCCGGCATTAGATAGAGTTGATGGGTTTATTTACAAACTTACAGGAATAAATAAAGATCAAGAAATGAATTGGAAGCAATATATGTTTTCACTTTTAATATTAAATACCATTCTGGCAATAGTACTTTACTTTGTTCTAAGATTTCAAGGGAGCTTGTTTTTAAATCCTAATGAAATAAAGAATATGTCGCCTCATCTAGCATTTAATACCGCTATAAGCTTTATTACCAACACAAATCTTCAGGACTATAGCGGCGAGACAGGAGTCTCATATCTATCACAGATAATATTAACCTGCTTTATGTTTATTGCTCCAGCAACAGGACTTGCCGCAACAGCAGCCTTTCTTAGAGGAATAACAGGAAGTAAAGCTGGTCTTGGAAACTTTTTCGTGGATTTAACTCGTTTTACTACCAGGTTGCTACTCCCATTTTCGATAATAATAAGTGTATTTTTAGTTTGGCAGGGTGTTCCACAAACCTTCACACCAAATCAAACCATTACTACTATTGAAGGGACTCTGCAGAAAATTGCTCTCGGGCCTGTTGCGTCATTAGAAGCAATAAAGAATTTTGCCTCTAACGGCGGTGGCTTTTTCGCAGCAAATTCAGCTCATCCCTTTGAAAATCCAAATCCAATAACTAATTTAGTCACTATTATATCTCTTGGATTGATTTCAACAGCGTTGGTATTTGCTTTTGGAAAAATGCTTAAAAACAAGAAACAGACAGTAGTGATTTTTGTTTCAATGATGGTGTTATTTATAGGAAGTATAGCCTTGACTTATTACGCCGAGCAGCAAGGAAATCCTTTATTACAAAAAGCAGGCCTATCGCAGTCTATGGGCAATATGGAAGGCAAGGAAATAAGGTTTGGCATAGCACAATCCTCTCTGTTTGCTGCTACAACTACAGCCTATCAAGTAGGTGCAGTAAGCTCAATGCATGATTCTTTGACTCCCCTAGGTGGTGCGGTAGCGCTGTGGAATATGATGCTTCAGACTGTTTTTGGAGGTAAGGGTACTGGGTTTATTTATATAATTATGTACGCGATACTTACAGTATTTCTGTGTGGACTCATGGTTGGCAGAAGCCCCGAATTCTTGGGCAGAAAAATTGAAGGAAAAGAAATTAAGATGGTGGCAATTGTCATTCTTATACACCCTCTCCTCATTTTAGTTCCTACCGCATTAGCACTTGTATTACCACAGGGCTTAGCAGGAATTAGTAATCCAGGCTATCATGGCTTTAGTCAAGTGTTGTATCAGTTTACTTCAGCTGCTGCCAATAATGGCTCTGGCTTTGAAGGCTTGGCAGATAGTACTGTCTTCTGGAATTCGCTATCAGGTGTCATTATGCTTTTAGGAAGATATATACCATTAATAGCAATGCTTGCACTAGCTGGTTCAATGTCGATAAAAAGGGCTGTTCCCGTTACGGTAGGTACTTTTCGAACTGACAATGCCATTTTCGGCATCATGCTTTTAGCAATAGTAATTATAGTCGGTGCCCTTACATTTTTCCCAGCACTTTGCCTTGGCCCCATCGCAGAGCATTTAACACTTGGGCACTAATTGTACACTAATTTGTACACTAAATGGAGGTTAACATGAAAGATAATAAAAAATGGTTTAGTTCTAATATTTTAAAAAGAGCTATTCTAGATTCCTTTAAAAAGCTCAATCCAAAATATTTAATAAAAAACCCTGTAATGTTTGTGGTAGAAGTAGGTTGTATTATTACACTTTTCCTGACGCTTTTCCCCAATGCATTCAAGGATGATAGTAGCAGACTTTTCAATGGAATAGTAACAGTGATTTTATTGATTACGCTTCTTTTCGCAAATTTTGCTGAGTCTATCGCAGAGGGTAGAGGCAAGGCTCAGGCTGACAGCATGAAAAAGACCAGACATGACACAAAAGCCAGAGTAATTAACAAAAATGGTCAAGAATCAATTGTCAGCTCCTCTGAAATTAAAAAAGGAGATATCGTACTTGTTTATGAGGGTGAATTCATTCCAAATGATGGAGAAGTTATAGAGGGAACTGCGTTTGTAGATGAGTCTGCTATAACGGGTGAATCTGCTCCAGTTTTAAAAGAAGCAGGTGGAGATTTCAGCTCTGTTACAGGAGGAACAAAAATAAAAAGCGATTCCTTAAAAATACGAATCACTGCTACTCCGGGCCAATCTTTTCTGGACAGAATGATTAGCTTGGTTGAAGGTGCAGCAAGGCAGAAAACACCTAATGAAGTTGCCCTTACTACAGTATTAGTAAGTCTTACAATGATTTTCCTAATAGTTGTAGCTACCTTGTATCCTATGACAAGGTATACAAATGTAAAAATACAGATATCCACTTTGATTGCACTGCTTGTATGCCTCATACCCACAACCATCGGAGGCCTTCTCTCAGCTATTGGAATAGCTGGTATGGATAGAGTTACCCGCTTTAACGTAATTGCTATGTCGGGTAAGGCAGTCGAAGCATGCGGTGATATAGATACTATGATTCTGGATAAAACAGGCACTATAACCTTTGGTAACAGAATGGCTTCAGAATTTATTTCTGTGGGTAACTCCACACCTGATAATACTGCCAGATTTTCACTAATTTCATCACTAAAGGATGAGACGCCGGAAGGCCGTTCTATTGTTGATTTGGCAGCTAAGCTTGGTACAACTGTTGATACCTCGGAATATGAAAATGCCATAGGAATAGATTTTACCAGTCAAACCAGAATGAGCGGGCTTGATTTGCCAAATGGCGTCAAAATAAGAAAAGGTGCTACCGAATCAGTTATAGCCTTTGCTTTATCCTTGGGCGGCGAGATTCCAGATGATTTGAATGTAGCAGTGGAGAAGATAGCAAGGCAAGGTGGAACACCGCTAGTTGTGTGCGTTGACAAAGAAATTTCAGGTGTTATATATTTAAAGGATACAATCAAGCCCGGTCTTGTTGAACGCTTCAATCGTTTGCGTGAAATAGGCATCAAAACCATTATGTGCACTGGAGACAATCCGTTGACGGCAGAAACGATCGCACGTGAAGCTGGAGTTGATGACTTTGTAGCCGAGTGTAAACCTGAACAGAAGATAGATATAATTAAAAGAGAGCAAGCTCTAGGAAAGCTAGTAGCTATGACAGGTGATGGAACTAATGATGCGCCTGCTCTTGCACAGGCAGATGTGGGCCTGGCCATGAATAGCGGCACTCAAGCTGCAAAAGAAGCTGCAAATATGGTTGACCTTGATTCTGACCCTACAAAGATTATTGAGGTAGTTGAGATAGGAAAGCAGCTTCTTATTACACGTGGCTCCTTAACCACATTTAGTATTGCAAATGATGTGGCAAAATACTTTGCAATTATTCCTGCAATGTTTACACTTGCTATTCCGCAGATGAAGGTACTCAACATAATGGGTCTCACATCGCCAAACAGCGCAATTCTCTCTGCTTTAATATTTAATGCAGTAATTATCCCAGCACTAATACCAATTGCAATGAGGGGCGTAAAATACAAACCTATGTCAGCAGAAATGCTTTTGGCTAAGAACATGCTCATATTTGGGCTTGGAGGTATTCTTGTACCATTTGTAGGTATTAAGCTAATTGATTTATTAATCAATCCAATTCTTAGGGTTTTAAATCTGTCTTAAGTCACTAGTCACTATTTCAGTAAAATTTGGAGGAAGCGAAATGAAAACAATAATCACTGCTTTAAAAATGAGTATTACAATGGTAATATTGTGTGGATTTATATATACCTTCTCAATTACAGGTCTGGGTCAACTGCTTTTTAACCATCAAAGTGAGGGCAGTCTTATCACTTATAATGGTACGCAAGTCGGATCAGAATTATTGGGTCAGAAATTCAGTGATCCCAGATATTTTCATGGTAGGGTAAGTGCATATGACTATAACACATATAAAAAAGAAGACGAAAGTAGCTTTGCTTTGGGCTCAGGTTCAGCAAACCTTGCCGTTTCCAATCCCGTCCTAGTCAAAAGAGTAGAAAGTGATATTAATGAATTTATCAGTACTCACCCAAATACGAGCACAAACGATATTCCAACTGATTTACTTACAAGCTCAGGCTCAGGACTTGACCCACATATTAGCCCTCAGGCTGCTAAAATCCAGGTTCCTGCCATAGCAAAAGCAACAGATCTTGATGCAGCCAAACTTAATAGTATTATAGCTGAATGTACCGAAGGCAGAGCATTTGGAATTCTTGGAGAAGTACGTGTAAACGTATTAAAAGCAAATATTGAGATAAAGAAGCTACTTGATAGCTAAGCAGTGACTAAATATCATTAGCTATCAAATGTATATCTGCATTATTAAGCTTTCTAATTAATCGGTTTACTGTAGAACCCCGAAGGAGTGTTTCTATCTTAGTTCTCTTTGGGTAACCAATGATAAGCTGCGTAATATGCTTTCCATTTGCCCAGCTTGCTAATTCCCCAGAAACACTTCTGCCCTCAAGAGTTGTTGTTTCAGCACCTAATTGTTTAGCAAGCTGGAAGTGCGTATTAAGCATCTCCTGCTCCTTCAAAGACATTTTTCTTGCAAAACGATTTGTACAATCCACAGTTACAACATGCCATTCGCATTTGTACCTGTTTGCCAGTCTTGCACCTCTGCGAATAAGCTTCTTTGCAGATATACTCGGACTTATACAGACCATGATTCTTTCTACAGTTCCCCAGTTATCACGAATACCTTCCTTTTTCATGTATTTAGCCAGGTCTTCATCCACTTCTTCTGCAATTTCACGCAGCGTCAGTTCTCTCAATGCATTTAAGTTTCCCTTTCTAAAAAAATTCTTTAATGCTTGTGAAACCTTACTAAGATCATATATATTTCCTCTTCTCATTCGATTCTGCAGTGCATCTGGTGTTAAATCAACTACTACAACCTCATTGGCACTCTGTACTATATGATCCGGAATTGTT
>DATCID010000117.1:0-9291 GCA_036507975.1 Ruminiclostridium sp. | reverse complement strand
TACCACCCCAAGGCATTACTACAACAAGCCCCTTATCCTCTGCATACCTTTCAATAGATGTATTTCTACACCAGGCTGAGTTATCATCACTTAATCCATGTAATAAATAAAGAACGGGAAACCCGTCATCTCTCTTCACATCTCGTAGTTTTTCTGGAATAATGACATTAATTTGTGTATTCATCCCCAACGCTTTGGATCTAAAATTACAGCTAATAAAAGCCATTACCCCAACCTCCCCTCTATAACCCTTGCCAGCTCTTTTGCACGCCTTGTGATGATCTCCTTGTTCTTGCCCTCTATCATTACCCGAACTAGTGGTTCAGTCCCTGAAGGTCTTATCAATACCCTACCCTCGCCATTGAACTCATCCTCTAGCTCCTGACACATTTTCTTTATTACCTCATCATCAAGATATTTATATTTCTTTTCATTTGTTACCTTTGCATTTATTAGCACCTGTGGCAATACCTGCATTACACCAGCAAGCTCAGAAAGCTTCTTTCCTGAATCTTTTAGTACCTTTATTAGCTGAACAGCTGTCAAAAGTCCATCTCCTGTGGTATTATGCTCAAGGAAAATGATATGCCCAGACTGCTCGCCTCCTAGCATATAACCGCTATTTAGCATTTCCTCAAGAACGTATCTATCTCCAACTTTTGTTTTCTCAATGTTCATGCCATGGTCTTTGGCCATCATACCGAGACCCATATTACTCATAACTGTTGCAACAATAGTGTTATGAGCTAGCCTTCCCTGTTCTTTAAGATGTAGGCCTATTATAGCCATTATTTGGTCACCATCAACAATATTTCCGTTTTCATCAACAGCCAGCACTCTGTCTGCATCTCCATCAAAAGCCAGACCTATATCAGCCTTGATTTCCTTTACGTATGCCTGCAGTTGCTGCATATGTGTTGATCCACATCCACTATTTATATTAATTCCATCAGGTTCATTATTAATTACACTTACATCCGCCTTTAATTCATATAATGCCATTGGTGCAGCTTGGAAAGAAGCTCCATTTGCACAGTCTATTGCTACCTTTATTCCTTCTAGATCCCCGGTAATTGTGCCATTTACAAAGCTGATATAATCCTCAAGAGCAGAATCTTGATATGCCTTATGGCCCACATTCTGGCCAATTGGCTTAGGTAACTCTTCTCCACCTAATAACAAAATCTCTTCAATCTTATCTTCAATTGCGTCTGGCAGTTTATACCCATTTGAGTTGAAAAACTTTATTCCATTGTATTCAAAAGGATTGTGAGAAGCTGATATAACTACACCTGCGTCAGCCTCGTATAGCCTGGTAAGATATGCAATTGCAGGGGTTGGAATGACGCCAAGACTTATAACGTGTGCGCCAACTGAACAAATTCCAGAAACAAGAGCAGCCTCAAGCATATCTCCTGATATTCTTGTATCCATGCCTACCAAAATTTTAGGCGTGTGCTTAGTTTCCCCAGTCAGTACATAAGCGCCAGCCTGACCTAGCTGATATGCAAGCTTTGGAGTCAATTCCAAGTTTGCGACACCTCTAACACCATCTGTTCCAAATAATTTTCCCACATTAACCTCCATGAGCCGCATAACGGCAATAAAATTTTGATGAAATTTCTATCCTCCCCTGCGCCATTGGCAAATATGAGGAGGTTGTTTTCTAACCTGGCAACGCAAAGGTTTTGATAATTTGCTGTGCTATTTTTATGCCATCTACAGCAGCACTGACTATACCTCCAGCATATCCAGCACCCTCTCCAGCAGGATAGAGACCAGATATATTTATGCATTCTAGAGCTTCATTTCTTGGCATTCTTACAGGTGATGAGGTTCTCGTCTCCACGCCAGTGAGTAGTGCATCCTTCATTCCAAATCCATGTACCCTTCTATCAAAATAAGCAATTGATTGCTTGATATTGTCTGTAACATATTGGGGCAGACATTCATTTATATCTGCGCAGCGAGTACCACCTGTGTAGCTCGGCTTTACACTTCCAACATTTCCAACTCTGTTCCCAATAAAATCCTCTAATCTTTGGATAGGTGCACTATTATTATTGCCCCCAACCTTATATGCAAGTCTCTCCCATTTCCTTTGAAACTCAATTCCACCTAGTGGATGCGCAGTTCCAAAATCGGATGGTCCCACAGAAACCACTAAAGCGCTGTTTGCATTTTCCCTATCCCGTTTGTATTCACTCATACCATTAGTTACTATGGAGTTCTGCTCTGACGCTGATGCCACAACTATCCCTCCAGGGCACATGCAAAATGAATAGGTAGTGCGACCATTTTGCTTGCAAAACAGCTGATAGTCAGCAGCGCCAAGTGCGGAATGCCCACTAGCCGCCCCATACTGTGCAGTATTAATCATGCTTTGCGGATGCTCAATCCTCACTCCTATCGAAAAAGGCTTCTGCTCAAATGGTACTCCTTTGTTATACAGCATTTCAAAGGTATCTCTGGCACTATGCCCAATTGCCATAACAACCACATTTGCGTCAATATCTGAATGAGCATCAGTCAAAACTCCGCAAACCTTACCAGCACGCATATTCAAATCAACTGCTTTTGTGTTAAATAATACAGTACCGCCAAGCCTTTCAATCTCTTTTCTGATATTTGCAACAACATTTTTGAGAATGTCAGTACCAATGTGAGGCTTTGCCATATACTTTATTTCATCAGGTGCCCCGAAGTTATAAAATTCTTGTAAAACTCTATCACATCTTGGATCATTTATTCTTGTAGTGAGCTTTCCGTCGGAAAAAGTTCCTGCCCCACCCTCACCAAACTGAACGTTTGTATCAGTATCCAGCTTCCCTGAATTCCAGAAGCGCTCAACTTTTTTTGTTCTCTCTTCAATACTATCACCTCTGTCAATTATTAGAGGCTTATAGCCATTTTGAGCAAGAATAAGTCCACAAAAAATACCGGCTGGACCAGCACCAATTATTAGAGGTCTCCCAAAAATTTGTTTATCCCCTGGAACTAATATTTCATCTTCTTTTTCATCTAGAATTCTGATATCAGTACTACTAGTCATACTAATGCTGTCATTTATCTCACAAGAAATGGAGTAAACAAAAAGTATGCCAGGTTTTTTCCTGGCATCAATTGATTGCTTAACTATTTTAATTTTTTTTATATTCTCGATTTTAATCTTAAGCTTCTGTGCAACCTGCTGCTCAAGCTCTTTTTGTCCAGCATCTAGACCTAAGATTATATTTGATATTAGAAGCTTCATCTGTCACCTTGTTGTTATTTTAACTGGAACTAATACCTCTTCAACCTGAGTAATATTACTAGGTAAGTTCACTTTGAGCGGTACATTATGTGTTCCATCTGCTAAGCCATCTACGTTTATGCTCGCAAGTAAACTCGATATAGTTACAATATTTAAATCCTCAACTTTACCCTTTAATTTGATAGTAACAGGCGGAGTTATTTCGTAATCCACTGTGCCATCAATTTTCTTACCTTCTATCGTAATATTCTCAGCTAAAAGCTCCATATTACGCACTAGTAATGGGATAATTTCAACTGTAACACCCACCTCACGAGTGGAACTAACAAGCCTAATTCCCTCTGGCAATTGAAGAAGTACCTGTGCACTAAAGGTTTTAGTTGCATTTTCAATGTCTACAGGCTCAGTCTTTACTTCATTAACTCCGTCCATAAGATCAAGGTCACCAGTTATTAGAATTTTTTCAGGCTTCACAGTATGAACACCCTCAATAAAATCTTTCGCCAGAATGCCTTTGGTTATTGGTATTACAGGTACTCTCTTCCCAACCTCAATTTTTATATTAACAGTAAGTTTTTTAGCTAATTCAGGCATTTCTTCGCCCTTTTTATTAAAAACCTTACATTCCTTTTGAATTTCTAAAGTCCTATTTAATCCCGAAACATCTACCTCTACCTTCACTGAACCCACCGAATTAATGACAGTGTCTAAAGCTTGAATAGATACAGTATCTGGTTCAGCTGTTTTTGAAATGATTTCATATCCCGTTGGCAATTTGCCAGACGTTTCAATTTGTACAATAAATGGGTTTTCCTCTATCTTCCCTAAATCCAACTTTATAGATTTGGGCTTTAAATCTATATTATTAGCATTAATATTCTCTCTCCCCAAATACTCAGGGGCTTCCAGGTCAACAACCTTGTCCTCAACAGTTTTCACCTTTGATAAATCAAGAGTTGCCACAAAATCAGTATCCTTGATAGCATCAAGGACGTCTCCCCTATCCCTCACTGAAATCACAACATACTTTTGATATGCTTTAGTATTTAAGACCAAACCTTTTGAACGCAAACTTTCCTCGTTTATCACGGTTAGGGGAACAGTATAATAGCTTGTCTTTACAGGATTAACAGCAAACCAAATGAACATTGCAAAAACTATTGATAATATTTTTAATGTCAAATCCTTCTTAAAGAATTCTTTCACTTTGATTTCCCCTTCCAAAGAGATATCTTCTTGTTTACAGACTTCTTTTCCAGCAGATTTTTGTTTAATGCTTTTCTCAAAATATCAGGTGTGAGGTTTCTTGATAAGCCTCCGTTTAGCGCAAACGATATCTTGCCTGTTTCCTCTGAAACTACCACTGAAATGCAATCTGATACCTCTGTTATTCCCAATGCAGCTCTATGCCTTGTGCCAAGCTCCTTACTTAGATTTGGATTATCAGTAAGTGGTAAGAAGCAAGCAGCCGATTTTAGCTTGTTATCCCGAACTATTAATGCCCCATCGTGAAGTGGGGTATTTGGAGTAAAGATGTTCATAATAAGTTCTGCACTAACGCTTGAATCAAGCCTTGTTCCAGTATTTATTATCTCTCCTAGTCTTGTCTGTCGTTCAACAACAATAAGAGCACCTGTCTTTGTTTTCGAGAGCTCTGTAGCAGCTCTAACAATCTCTTCTATAGTAAATGTAGTATGTATCACATCATCATTTTCGTCGAAGCTAAAGAAGTCTTTAAAATTGCTTCTTCCTATTTGCTCAAGACCTCTCCTAAGCTCAGGCTGAAATACGACAACCAGTGCAAATCCCGCCAGCTCGATTGTCCTATTAAGTATATATGCCAAAGTTCTAAGCTTCAGCAATTCACTGAGCATAGCAACAATGAGTATAACAATTATACCCTTTACTAGCTGCCACGCTCTTGTCTCTTTTACAAGCTGTATTAGCTTATAAATTAGATAAGAAACAATACTTATATCAACAAATGATCTAAGTATTTCAAGTGGCTCCTTAAATGGGATATATACCGATAAAAAATTAATTACGATTTTAAAGTTTTGAGCTAAAGCATCCAACAAATAATTCACGTCCTTGCAAAAATGAGTAATAATAATTTCTTCTCAAGTAAAGAAGTAAAATATACACTAATTTTAATATAAAAACCCAATATAATAAATGGGTAATAATAACCAATTTTGCTACCTATTATATTATATTTTTATCATTAAATATTCATACTTTTTATATTTATATATTTCTTTCAATTTACTGCCCTGCTATTATTGAAAATCCCACTGCTCCAACTGATGTCAGTATGAATATCACTGCCAAAATAACTGCAACCCATTTGACCCAACGCTTTTGCATATTACCCCCCCTAAATTTACGAATTCTTTAACCAAGCACTTACGTCACCATCACTTGGCATTCTCCAATCACCTCTTGGTGAAAGGCTGATGGAACCAACCTTTGGTCCATCTGGCATGCAGGAACGTTTAAACTGTTGACTAAAAAATCTTTTCAAGAAGGTTTTCAGCCATTTTTCAACAGTTTCATCTGTATACTTTCCTTCAAAAGCCTGTTTTGCCATTACTAATATCTTTGAAGGCATTTCACCATACCTTATTAAATGGTATAAGAAGAAATCATGTAACTCATACGGACCAACAATATCCTCAGTTTTCTGCTGAATCTGACCGGTTTCATCAGTTGGCAATAATTCAGGGCTTATTGGGGTGTCTAAAACGCTCAGCAACACCTTAGTGGTTTCACTTTCAAATACATAGTCTGCTGCCCACTCCACCAAATACTTAACAAGTGTCTTCGGTACTCCGGTATTAACAGCATACATAGACATATGATCCCCATTGTAGGTGCACCAGCCGAGAGCAAGCTCCGAAAGGTCTCCTGTACCAATAACAATACCACCTATTTTATTCGCTATATCCATCAGTACCTGCGTTCTTTCCCTGGCCTGAGCATTCTCATAAGTCACGTCAAAAGCTGAAGGGTCATGACCTATATCTTTAAAATGATGCATACACGCTTCTTTAATATCTATCTGATATGTTGTAACATTCATTAGCCTCATCAATTCAAGTGAGTTGTTCAACGTGTTGGCAGATGTTCCAAAGCCTGGCATAGTTATTGCATGAATATTCTTTCTATCTAGTCCAAGCCTATCATAAGCCTTTACAATAACTAATAATGCCAACGTAGAATCAAGTCCACCTGAAATTCCAATGACACATTTTTCTATTCCAGTATGCCTTAACCTTTTTCCCAGACCCGACGTCTGAATGTTAAATATCTCATCGCAACGCTTGTTTCTTGTATTTGTATCTGAAGGAACAAAGGGCTGTGGATCAATACGTCTCTGTATTCTGTCAGTTTCAAGCTCCTTCACACTGAAAACAACTTTTCTAAATTCATTTTCTATTGTACTTTGAGTAAAGCCGGAATTTTTCAGTCTTTCGTTTACCAATCTATCTATATCTATATCACAAGTAATCAGCTGCTCCTCAAATGAGAACCTCTCTGATTCAACAAGCAGTGATCCATACTCGCATATCAAAGCATGTCCACCAAAAACAAGGTCAGTGGTTGATTCGTTTGGTCCTGATGACGTATATATATATGCAGCAGCACATTTCGCTGATTGCATTTTTATTAAATTTTCTCTGTATTCATGCTTGCTAACAATCTCATTGCTGGCAGAAAGATTAAATAATAGTGTAGCACCATTTAATGCCTGATAGCTGCTAGGCGGTATTGGTATCCACAAATCTTCACATAGCTCTATTCCAAAACACAATCCATCAATGTTTTGGGCTTCAAATAATATATCTGTTCCAAATGGAACTGCATTACCCAATAAATTAATAGTTTCTTTGCGAATATCTAGTCCTGAGCAAAACCATCTTGCCTCATAAAATTCGCTATAATTTGGTATATAGCTTTTGGGAACCACACCCAATATGTTTCCAGCTTTTATTACTACCGCACAATTATACATTCTACAATTTATTAATAATGGTATTCCTACTATTATAACACATTCTAAAGACTGTGTTTTTGATAGGATTATTTTCAAGCTATTTAGGGCCTCATTTTGTAGTGTGCGCTGTAAGAAAAGATCCCCACAAGTATATGCTGTAATAGCCAGTTCAGGGAAAACTACAAATTGTGCTCGTTGGGCTTGAGCTTTTTTTGCTATTTCAATTATTTCCCCAGCATTATAATCACAGTTAGCAACCTTAAGTTTTGGTATAGCGGCTGCAACTCTTACAAATCCATAATTCATACTTATCACCTAATGTATTTTATGTTATTTTTTAGTTGTTCCTAATTATTTTACCACAATATAGTGTAACATATTTACGCATTTTTTAAAACCCAGAAAAAGGAGCTTTCACACTTCATTTTTAATATCATACCGGCCTCTGGAATTGCTATATTTATCAATATAATATTTTTTGTTCCTAGCTATCTGATTTAGAAAATATATCATTTCGTCAATTTCAGTGAAGCTATTGTATAGACCAAAACTCACTCTCACAATACCGGGGAATAATGCCTTTGGGTCTTTCATTATATCTTCCATATTTTTTGCGCTGTAGCCCAACAATCTTTCACAATATGGGTGTGAGCAAAAGAAGCCATTTCTTACGGCAATGCCGGCCTCATAAGACAAAATTGCCGACATAAGTGAGTGATGTATGCCCTCTATATTAAAAGGAATTACTCCTATAGTCTCCTGCTTATGGGGATAATTGTAAAACTTTATACCTGGAATGTTTACCATTTTGCCATATGCATAGTTTAATAAACTCTTTTCATGCTTATAAGCATTGTTTAGACCTATTTGGGACATGGTTTTTATCGCAGCAACCATAGCAACTATACCAATAAGGTTTGGCGTACCCGCTTCATTCTTTTGTGAAGGCTCTTCCCACCAGATTTGTTGGTGAGTAACAAGCTGTATGGCACTTCCCCCCTTACAATAAGGCACTCCGTTTTCAAAGGTGGTCTTTGGACCTATCAGAACTCCGCTACCATAGGGTGCATACATTTTGTGAGCAGAAAACGAAAGATAATCAATATGCTCTTCGCAGTCAAAGGGTTTCATATCTACAGCAATATGGGGAACTAATTGTGCTCCGTCGATATGAATTTGAGTTCCATGCCTATGTGCCAAAACTGCCATGGTATGTATATCATTAATATATCCCGTTACATTTGATGCTCCAGTAACTGTAACCAATTTTACTCTATTTTTATATTTTTTCAGTTTTGACTCAAGGTCATCTAGAGACAGCCTTCCAAACTCATCTATCTCCACATATTCTACTAGAAACTTATCTCTCCAGGGCAAATCATTTGCAGCATGCTCCATCCAGGTTGATAATACAACATCCTTGCCATCTTTTTGCTGGCTTAGGACATACGCTAGCATATTTATTGAGTCAGTAGTGTTCTTTGTGTATATAACTATGTCTTTCTCACTGTCGGCATTTACAAAGCTCTTTATTAATTTTCTTCCATCCTCGTAGACATCGGTTGAAAAAGTAGATTTATAACCCTTGCCCCTATGTATTGAAGAATACCACGGCAAGAAATCATTAACGGCCTTTTCCACAGAGTAGAAGTTTGGTGTAGTGGCTGCATTATCAAAATTGACAGCAGTAGTATATGTACCATTATCAAGTGGAACCTTTGTGTTAACACCCACCACGATGTTTCTGTACTGATTAACACTGTTGGCTTTATTATAATTAAGCATAAAAAACTCCAATCACTATTTAGCTGATGTCTAAGCTTCAGTTGTAGTAAAAATCTCTCTGAAGCTTAGAACTGCTCATAGTAACAGTATATTTATTGGTATTTAAACTGTTACTGGTGTGATGGAGTTTAATTTTATTCCCCTTCAACATAAACAAACTGACGCCATTTGTTAGATGGCGTCAGTTTGTTTATGTTGAAGGTTCTTTTGAATTGAACTAAATTAGTTAATCAATTCCGATTTTTGCAGCAGGTTT
>DATCID010000116.1:0-6670 GCA_036507975.1 Ruminiclostridium sp. | reverse complement strand
AGTTCTATACCAGATAAAGATAAAACAACATTATTACCAAGAAAAACTTTTTATGGTGATGTTCCTATAACAGCAAATGAAATGCTTTCACATATGAACTGTATTACGTATTATTATTTAATGCAAGTTGGTGTAAAAGGTGAAAATAATTTTCCTGATTTAATTATAAACAGGGAAACTGCTTTTACTTCCCTTGAAGTTTTGGTCGATTACTTAATGAAGCCAGTTGTTGTTGGAAGTTTTGCTGAACAATGGTCAGTGCGAAAGGTTCTTCGTAGATTTATATGGCATGATAGAATTCATGCAAAAGCAATGTGGAGAATGGCTACTTCAATTTGGGGAGATAGTGTACAAAATCCTTTTTACTTTATTAAATGAATATAATATTTATTTTGTACCATTCTTTTAAAGCAAATTAAATAATAAAAAATAGATAGCAGAAGTATTTGTGTTTGTCAAGAAAAAAGTTGTGCGTTTGGGCCCCGAAAAGTTGTGCACCTGCCAACACCTAATTTTGTATAATAATAGGATTTGGATGAACCCAAATGTAGTAAATATTGAAGTTCCTTTGTTGCATTAGGTAGGTTCTTATTAGCTTATCATTTTTCTGACATAATGGTAGAAGTCCTCTTTAGACCACTTATAGATTGTCAAGTAAAATTGACCATTTTATTGTGAAAATCACATCCAAAGCTGACCATCTGTTGTTTAAACTTACTATTCAGGCTCATGTATAACATTAAAAATGGTTCCTTTTGATAATTTAAATTTTTCAGCAAGTTCATCCATCGTCCAGCAGGATTCAAATAATTTATATATCTGAGTTTTAATTTCATCTGTCACAATTCTCTTCCTACCGGCTCCACGCTCGTTTTTTTTTTACAAGAGAAGACTATTTGGCTATCCTCAATCTGCTGCTTTAATGCATTGTTTTCACATTCTAACTTGTTATATATATCAGCTAATGAACTATTTAATGTTAAAAGTTCTTTATTTTCCTGTTCTAATTGTTGCTTGGTTTTTATACTCATTTTTCATCACCTCCAGTCAATAATTAATTTATGAATACTTCGTACTGTAATACCATAAAATACTTGGGCTATAACTACAAAATTACATAAGATAGAGTATACCTATAGATTATCAAGTAAAATTAACCACTTTTGTGAAGATTATATTCAAATCTGGCCATCTGTTGTTTGTATTATAATAGGTTTTGGATGAGCCCCAATGCAACAGATATAGAAGCTCCTTTGTTGCTGTATATGTCAACAACTTTTCAGGTCATTCGCTCATTAAATTCTAGGTCACGATTCTTTAAAATATGCACCTATGAAGCACTATCCTCATAGGTGCTTGCTACTCTTTATTAGAATGGAACAGGGCCATATATATATGGTATCTCTATAGAATTTTCAGCCAATAGTTTCTTTAATATTTCAATATAGTCTTCTAATTCCTTGATTTGCACTTTTGTAATATCATATTCCAGCTGAAGCTCATAAAAGCAAGCCTCTTCACGTGTCATATTTCTTTCTATTTCTGCTTCCGTTTGGGAGCTAACTAGCATTTCTGCACGTTCCTTGCAACTACTTTCTTTGTATCTGTAAATAATTTTACGTGACTGTTCAAAGATATCCTGCTCGCTATATTCATTTACATGTGGCTCAGTACCTAACGTGATCAACAATATCTGTTCTAACTCCTCATTTATGCATTTCCCTGGCTGTCTAAGTTCTTCTATATATGCTTTATCAATTATCATTACACTACCCCCTTCAAGCAATATATTGACTTACCATTTTTGTTAAATGTTTCGCTTAATCTGTAGGATTCTCCTGTCATGTCTATGATTTGCGCTCTATGAGAAACCTATCCACCATTGCACTTGTAATCACAGGATCACGCTTAATCACTTCCCTTTCCTCCTCTTAGTGTGATACTAAAAGCATATCATATTCTATTTAAGAAGTGACCTAGTTTTCAATGGGCGTTTGACCTAATATTAGATTTGCATAAACACCTGCTCAGGAGATATTGTAAGTCGAGACCTTTCGCTGATCTTCTCGATACCTTTTCTCCAGAGTATCGTTGATATTCCTTCTTAATGCTTTTGACGAAGCATAGATTGTTTAAGTCTGTAACTCTCACCTGTGAATATAATAATATGTGAGTGATGTATAAGCCTATCTACTAAAGCAGCAGTCAATCTATTATCTCCAAAAACAGTATTCCATCCACTGAACTCAAGATTGGAGGTTATTATAAGGCTTTTTCTTTCATAACACTCTGATATTACCTGAAATAGCAACTCAGCTGATTCTTTGTGAAGTGGTACAAATCCGATTTCGTCTATAACCATTAATTCCACCTTTTTTAGTGTAGACAAGAAGCTGTTTAGTGTACCTTTCTGGTTTTTCTCCATTAAGATATTGGCAAGTGAGGCCGCTGTAAAGAAACGGGTTTGTATACCTTGTTTGCATGCTTCTAATGCAATTGCGGCTGCCAGGTGAGATTTGCCTGTCCCTACGGCGCCCATAAAAATCAGGTTTTCTTTCTTTTCTATAAAGCATAAGCTTTCCATGTACTCACGGGTTAAATCCTGTGGCAATTCTATAACTTTAGTCCATATGAAGTCATCTAAGGTTTTAATCACTGTAAATCCAGCTGTTTTAACTAATCTATTGATACGGTTTACCTCGCGTTCCTTTACCTCAAGCTCCAGCAGCTCAGTCACATACTGTTCTGTATCCTTATATGTAATTGACCTCCATTCTTTTCCCATTCCACCCAGTTTAAGGGCTCTCATATATTCTTCAATAGGCTTATACAATTTGTCCACCTCTCATTAAACAATCATAGGAAGAAAGATTAGGATTATAATTGAGAGATGGAACATTTGCTGAAAGCATAAGAGGTTTAGGATGATACTCAGCCTTTGAAATCGTGTAGTAGCACTGACGAATACTATCTGTGTCATTGCGTCCACATTCTCCTGCAAGTGCCAGAACCTCATCACATAGAGAAACGTTGCCATCATCAACAATCTCCATAAGTAGCATTAATGCAGTCTTACGTTCTTTACCCTCCATGTTTTTCAGATGTTCCTGCCATAACTTTGGTAACTGATTAAAGAAACGAGTATGTTCTACAGCACCTGGCTTTTTGTTGAGGGTATTTAAGTATTGAGTCCAATCCGTTATTTCTCCACCCTTACCATAATCTCGTTTATAGACTTTAAGTAAGTTATGATCATAATAGATTTCTACGCTATCAAAGGAAATCTTTAACTGTGCTGTCTGACCTGATAGTTCAGGAGAAACACCATATTTATTGGTATCTACTGGAACATATCCATATTTGTTGATTCGCACCGATTCATAACGGAATACCTGGTACTCATATTCTGGCAATACCAATAGATGACTAATCTCCTCTTTCCAAAGCTCTTTCATTGGGATATTGAATTTGTAATGATTGCGATTACCGTCATCCTCACAGATCCCCCATAGCAACTCGTTATATTCATCAAAATTCTCTATTACTGGTATTGGAACAAAGAAGTTTCTTCGGCTATAGCCAACTTTATTTTCTACGTTCCCCTTTTCATTTCCGCTTGAGGGATTGCAGAAGTCTGCTCCGAACCTGTAATGAAGCATGAATCTACTAAATCCGTCCGATAACTCACGCTTAGCTCCCTTAAGTATATGTACAACCGCTGTAGTCATATTATCCGCCTTAATCCTAATTGCAGTACCTCCAATATGGTCAAAAATACGCTTCATCCCTTCCAATAGGCATTCTTGATTTTGAGATTCGAATACCTGTGTGAAAGCCATATTAGAATAAGGGAATGAGATAGTAAGCGCATATGCCATTCCAACACGCCTAACAGCATCATAATACTTGAACACCCCAAAATCTATCTGAGCTTGTCCCATTGGTTGACTCAAAGGAAGATATCCGGGCATTGCTTCTTTCATTAGATATTTCTTCTTACGGACGTACTTTTTAACGCTTGAATAACTCCCAACAAAGCCATATTCTTTTTGCAACCGATTAAAGATCCTTGTCATAGTGTGGCGCTGCTTCCTTGGTTGTCTTGTGTCTTCCTCCAGCCATTCATTAATAGTTGGGATATGTGCTCCCAATATAGGGTACTTTTTTGGCTCGGTACTTGGTAGGTGATCTATGTTCCAGTTATTTTGGTATGCAAATTTTTGTACCGTTTGAAAACTTAGTTCCGTGATTCGTGCAATTTCTCTCAAAGACTTTTCTTCATTTTCATAAAGATGTTTGATATAATGGGCTTGAGTCATGTTTATCACCTTTCTGTTACCTCCCTTAAGACTTCGACCTCTTAAAGGTTAACGTATATTTTAGGTGGTGACAATGGCTCTTTTTCAAAAGCCAAATCTATTATGTACTGCACAACTTTTCGAGCCCTTTTGCACTACTTTCATTTTAACAAAAACAAGTATTTAAAGCTTCTGCTATTTTTCTTTCGATTTTCAATATTTTTATGTCAATTTGTTTGAAATTATATCAATAAATTTAACTTTTGCACCTATGAAACGAACTCGATGGTATCTCTTAATGCTTTTTTTTATTTCACGTATATCTTCACATTTAAAGACTTAATATCATCTCGTAAAAGCCAGATAGGGACTTGAAAAAAGGCTGTCCTAAAGCCAGAAAAGATTTAATAAACTTCTGCATAATGGGTGGAAAATATTCGGGAAATATGAACTTGTGGAATAGATTTAAAGAAAGCAGGAGAAGATGCAGGAACTTGGTGATGAATTGATTATTAGTTGATATGGCTTGAAAAATGATGACATAACTATTAAATAAGTAGTATGAACAGCAGTCATGAACAAACAACTCAATAGGATTTGAAATTATATAAGTAGTTTACAACAATTACATATATAGTTATATTCCATTTGCAAATTATGTTATAATTTACAAATAGGAGAATTACAATTGTAGATAATTACGGATTAGTGTAAAAAATAGAGAGGATATGAGTGCTGTTTTATGATAACTGGTAATGAGAGTATTATAAAAAACATAGAAGATTTATCTCACCTGGGTATTACTTTTTCATCAAAGCCAACCATAATGGGCGGATTAGCAATGGAACATTATGGGTTGCGAAAAAGAGGAATGGATATTGATTTTATTATATCAAATGAGGATTATCAAGTGTTAGCAAAAAAGTATCCTAATAACAAGAAGGACAAGTGGGGTGACTTAGGTCTTTTGATTGGTCAATATGAGTTGTTTAGAAGTGTGGCACGTTTGGACTATGATTTCTATTCTGAAGGAGCAATTGAGTATGATAAATATAAAGTCATGTCCTTTGAAAAGTTATTTTTTATGAAGGTAATAGCATATAAAAGTCAACCTGAAATCTTGAAACATACAAATGATTTTGAACTTATGATAAAGTATTATTATGAAACATTTCGAAACAAGGATTATGTTGAGAATGCTATTAAACATATCGAAAAATATGAAACCGTACCTGATGGAACAATTTTCAACGATAACTACTAAAATTATCTGTTGCAAAATCATTAAAAAGAAGTGAAACATTAACCCATACTTTTAATAATGTAATGAAAATAAATCCTAATTATATGATACAGCTTAGTAAGGAATATTCTAATGATTGTAACGCAAATGTGCTTTAGTGTGTCTATACGAATGTTCTACAGTTTAAATTAAACTATAGGAGGATATTATGGATTATAGTAGAAAAATTTCAGAACGACTCTGGAATTTGCCAGATAAAGGCGAAGTGGAAAGTAAAAGGGAACAGACTTTTATAGACGATATTATTCAAAAAAATCATATTGAAAAAACACTATTATCAAATATTGATGGGATTAAAACAGTTTTTGATGCTGGAGCTGGTTCGGGTAGGTTTTCAATATTATTAGCTAAACTTGGATTGAAGGTAACTCATTTTGATATTTCACAAGCAATGATAGATAAGGCTAAGGAATTGGCAGAAATGGCTGGTGTGATTGATAATATTACTTTTGTGAAGGGTAATTTAGAAGATTTGTCTGCTTATAGAGAAAAATCTTTTGATTTAGTGATGTCTTTTGATTCACCTATTTCATATACATATACATATCCAAATCAAGAGTTTGTTATTAAAGAACTTGTAAGGATATGCAAGAAGACAATAATTATAAGCGTTACAAGTAGGCTTGGTTCATTACCATATCTTGCAAATCCTATTCAGAAAAGTCAATTCATTCTGAATTCTAATAGTAATGATAATTTTGTTCAATGGTGTTTGAATAATAAAGAAAACATGATTAATAATTTCAAGTACAATAAAAGTATTTGTGATGAACTATTAGAAAGAGGAATAGTTGGAAATGGTGAACAAGAAATTAAAGCCTATATAAAAGGTGAAACGCCTTGGGTAATCACATATGCTTTTATGCCTGATGAATTAAAAAACATATTACAGGGATGCGGAGTTAAAAATATTGAACTTGCAGGACCTGGAGCATATGCAAGGACTATACCAAATGAATTACTTGTCAAAATAATGAATGATACAAAACAAAAAGAAGATTTCTTAGGATTTTGTTATAAATATGATAGTAATATCTATGTGTGTGGTATGGGTAAGGATAATTTACTT
>DATCID010000115.1:0-5382 GCA_036507975.1 Ruminiclostridium sp. | reverse complement strand
CCATCTTTCATTACTCTTAGCTATTGTCCTGTCTAAATGGTCATTCAAAAAATACGGATATTCGTTTGATAAATCCACATACAGACAATTATTAAAACCAAACCTCTTCTTCCACTCTCTAAGCATCACCTTCCACATATCAGTGATATCTCTCAAACTCTGTGGCTTTTTATCCGGTTCAACCTCCGCGCTCCATGCGCTTAAACAGTAATTGATGTTTTTATTTATAACCTTTTCCATAAACTCAATCAGCCATTCCCCCAATGGTCCCTCAAAACTCTGAGGTCTATCCCATGGGTGTAAAGGCTTGGTCTCAAGCGCGCCGCGGCTACATATTTTTTCAGGCTGGGATAGATCAATAACATGAGGCATGGGATCGATTCGGATGGTATTGTATCCTCTTTCCAAAGCTTCATCCAAAACCTTGTCATAATCCTCAAAGGAATCACCCTTCATATGACGGGTAAGAAAGGCATAGTCCCACATAAGCATAGTTAATCTCTTTGGCATCAACCAATCACGCATATCAAAACTATTGCTGCTGAATTTTTGTTTATTTTTCGTTGTTGATGACTCTTGAATAGGATAGTCCATAAATTCACTCCTCATAAATATAAATAGTTTTTTACATCATATTAATGTCTTTAACAGCAATACTTCTGCTGTGAAATCCATTATTAAGAGTTACCGTTACCTGGGTCACCTAAAATGGCAACCCAGGTATATTATTTTAAGATACTCTCCAATAATTACTTGTATTTATTTGCCTTATCCACGGCTAGCTTCCATGAATCGGAAGACCATTCGTAAACTTGATCAATTCCAAGTCCTTTAGCTTTTTTCACCATGTCGTCATAAATCTTTTTGTATTGGGCATCGTCCTTTGCAAAAACCATCAGCCAAGAGCCATTCTTTACAATGTCGCCTATTGCTGTTGACGTAGAATCGATATCGTCAGGCATTGTCGGCACCATTGTTGGGGCAAGCGGTTGCAAAGTAAACTTATTATTAGCTTTTAGATAATCAACCGTGGTCTTGTGCCCATAAACACTTTGCCAGTCTTGAAGCAACTTGCTTGGGTTTGACAACATTTTTTCCTTAGTAGTTGACCAGGAATTGTAGTTAATCGGCTCTTTAGTTACAGGATTAATGAAGGCACCGGTAAGTCCCACACTATTAATTATGCCAGTTCCATCACTCAATTTTCCTCCATCAGGTAGCTCAGCGGAAGCATTTTTCACGTATTTCCATCCCTCTTCTGTGAGAAATGGTTTACCATTGCTATCAATATCCCACGTAACTCCTTTTGGACCATTCGCAAGTTCCTGCAGTCCATCCGTGGAATACATGAAGTCTACATATCTCAAACAAGCATCCAATTTCTTTGTTGCAGAACTAATAGAAAACGCCCATGGTGTTCCAACTGGATAAGAGCTCGCAAGTATCGCTTTTGAATCATTAGGTGGAACAGCTAAAAATCCACTAGGTGTTTCGGCATTTATATTTTTCTCTGTGTTGTAATCAGCACAGAACCAACTCCACCAACTAAAAAGGATTCTACCCTCATTAGCTTTTGATTTTGCTGTATCAAAATTTTGTGTGAGTGAATCTGGATCCACAAGACCCATCTGATTTGCTTCGTAATAGAATCGAAGAGCGCGTATATACTCACTGTCAGGATCCAAAACATTTTTTGTCTCAAAGCTATTGTAATCTGCCTGTAGGAACGGAAGCGATCCTATATCGTCACCACAGTCAATTCCTATTAACGGCGATAACGCTGTTGCATTTGCCATACCGTAGCCATCCCAATCTTTAAATAAGGAAAAACTGTAAACCTTTTTGCCATCTTTGGTTTTTGGATAAAGCTCTTGCATTTTCTTAAGTGCTGGAAGATAATCTTCAAGTGTATTTATTACAGGCATTCCAGCCTGTTTATAGAGATCCCAGCGTAAAAAAGGCCCATAATCTGGATCTGTTCCTTGATCACTAATACCTACATTGTTAGGAATTGCATAAAGCTTTCCATCACTATTGCTTACATTGTCACGATAGTACTGAAGTGCAGTAGGAACATTCTTGAATACATTAGGAAGTTTTTCCTTATGGTCGTCAAGATTAGTAAGCATGTTACCACGTGCTGCGTTTTGAATATCTTTTATGTCTTGAAATACAACAATATCTGGTAGCTCGCCACCAGCCATCAACGCTTGAAGTTTTTGAGAGCCTTCAGCTCCTCCTGTCGGTAGCACATTGAGTATAATTCCAGCTCTTTCCTTTAATACTTTTCCCCACCAGGTTTGGTCATAAACTCCTGATTCATTTGCAGGCAACGAAAGCACGTCTATCTGTACAGGTTCAATTGTGACTGTTTCTTCGCTTGCTGTTGAATTCACCACTGACGGTGATGTTTCAGAAGCTTGGTTAGATGATTGCCCACATGCTACAAATATCGTTAGCATAGCAATCATTAGTAGAACCGATACTCCACGAAAAAATTTTTTCTTCAACATAATTTCCTCCTTTTAATTGGGTTTTATTACAATAAACCAGCATAGCTGGTAACTGTTTTATGAAACTTGATAAATTACGATTCCATATTTCACCTACCCTTTTATTGCACCAATCATGATTCCTTTTACAAAATAGCGTTGCAAGAACGGATACACAAAAATAATTGGAAGCACAACTACAAATGTAATAGTCATACGTATAGAAGTTGGAGTCAATACATTCGATATGCTGCCAACATTTCGACGACCTTGGGCGGTTCTCATCAGCGCAGCAAGCGCATTAATTTTGTTTAAATACTGGTATAGAATAAACTGCAATGTGTATAGATTCTGTGATCTCATATAAATAAGCGTATCAAGAAAAGAGTTCCACTGAGCGGTAGATGAGAATATTGCAATTGTGGCAAGCATCGGCATTGAAAGTGGAAGAATAATTCTAAAATATCTTACAGCATATCCTCCTCCGTCTATCTGCACCGATTCCTCCAATGAAAGAGGTATTTGTTCAACAAAAGTTTTAAAAAGTATTACATTAAATGGAACCACCATTGCAGGCAAAACGTAAATAAGAAAATTATTGAGTAAACCCAAATTTTTCATCATTACAAAAGCAGGTATCATACCTGCACTAAAATACATTGTTACAACAACAAAGCGATACCAGAATTTCCTGTGCCAGAACTCCGGTTTACAAAAAGCGTAGCCAAGAAAAGATGACCCAAGAAGCGTAAGCAATGTACCTATTACTGTGCGAGCAACTGATATAAAAGCAGCATTTCCGATGCCTTTAAGCTTTAGTACCTCTATATAATTACTGAAGTGAATGCCTCTAGGATAAAGAAGAATGTCACCAGCGGCTGCAAGTTCGTTATTGCTAATGGAATTAATAAAAATGTAGTAAAACGGAAATACACAACTGAATGTAAAAATTAAAAAAGCTGACATATTAAGTATGTTAAAAATAGAATTTCCTATACCGTTTTTTTTTGTTCTCATTTTATTCTTTTAACCCCCATGTTTATATACAGCAACATTGTTTGAAGCTATATAATGGATTCCTTTCTAATCAGCTTAGACAGTCCATTTGCACTGAACAAAAGGACAATACTTATGATTGATTTAAGCATACCCACAGCAGTAGAATAAGCAATATTCTGACCAACCATACCCTTGAGATAAACGTAAAGATCCAATACTTCAAGAGAATTCTTGTTCATAGGATTCATAAATAAGTAATATTGTTCCATACCACTATTTAAAAAATTGGCTATCGATAAAAGCAGTAAGACAAAATAGGTAGGAAGCATGCCTGGAATGGTTATATATCGCATGCATTGGAATCTGCCAGCTCCATCCACAATTGCTGCCTCATACTGTTCAGGGTCTATAGATGCTATTGCAGCCATGTACATAATAGCGCTCCATCCAAGGCCTTTCCATATCCCATATGCCGCCATCTGGATCCATATATGACTCGAGTTGGCAAGGAAATTGATTGGCTCATCAATAATATTCAATGTTATTAACAACCTGTTCAAAAATCCGTCTTGCACCGAAAACATTGACCATGCAATGGAATAAACAAGCACCCAGCTTATAAAGTTAGGAAGTGTGGTAAGTGTTTGTACCAACTTGCGAACAGTCTTTCGCTTAATCTCCATAAGAAAAAGTGCAAATACCATCGGTAATGGAGAAGTCAGAATACCAATAAAGCTCATTCCTAATGTATTTAGGAGTACTCTACCGATTTCTGCCTTGGAAACCGGATTAGCAATAATGGACTGGAAATATTTTAAGCCAACAAAAGTAGTGTCCTTTAACTTCATACCTGCATGGTAATCAAAAAAAGCGTAGGACCAGCCATAGAGTGGTAAATAAGCAAAGACAAAAACCAAAAGAAGTAAAGGCAGAGCAAATAGAAACAAACGAAAGCCAGCTTTTTCAGTAGCATTTCGGATAGTAGAATTAGCTTTAATGTATACCAAATCCCTTCATAAATAATTTGTTATTTTTAAACGACTAATTTTTTATTCAAACAATTTAGGTACTTAAAAAGTATCCCATTTAAAATTTTGCATATACTGGTTTGTTTATGTTATGTAGTACGGTATATTACCATTTTCTAGATTCATATTTGTATAAATCCTATGATTATTTCTAAAATGTTTATATAGTGGAATAGAAATAAAATTCCTTTAGTAAAGATACATTAAACAGCATAAGCGTGCGTGTATCCATTTGAAATAGTCACCCCCAATAAGATTTGTATTGATGATTTATAATTTCTCTATTGACACTTACATTATGATATTATCGAGAAACACGTTTTGTTTAAAGCGCTTTAAATACATTATAATCTATCCCCTATAAAAATGCAACAGCAATTATAAGATAATCGTCAAATTTTACAATTTGAATATTGAATAGGCACTTACTGTTGTTTATATTTTCAAATTTCACTACAGGTTTTGACAACCAACTTGCATCGCGCTGATTACTATGCTAATATATATAAAACGCTTTAAACATTTGATGAAATGAGGAATTGATCTTGGTGACACTGAAAGATATTGCTAGAATAGCAAATGTTTCGGAAGCAACGGCTTCTCTCGCTCTGAACGAAAAAGCTGGGGTTAATGCTGAAACAAAAAAAAGAGTGCAAGGAATAGCTAAAGACAACGGGTACCTGCCAAATGCCATTGCACGCAAATTATCCAAAAGCAAAAGCGGAAGTGGAATGGTAGGTTTGATCATTCCCGATATTGAAAATCCATATTTCGGCAAACTTGCTAGGTGCATAGACGAGAATATTAGAAAGGCAGGATACACTACTGTTATCGAATTATCCAATGAAGACTCGCAAGTAGAA
>DATCID010000114.1:0-2808 GCA_036507975.1 Ruminiclostridium sp. | reverse complement strand
TCGACACCTCTAATTATACAACTCGGAGGGCACTTTTTGTATATATTTGCTTCACCTTTTGGGTGAAAAGTTAAACTTTTTGTGGGTCTTATATATCAAGGGTTAAAGCTGTTTTCATACTGACTCACGCAGATTCTCGGTTATAATAAAGCTGTAAAATATTCAATAAAAATGAAGGAATATAATGAAATAGAAAATTACCTCAATGGTAATTTGTTTTTCCTGAATTTGGTGCTAGTATTTACTAAAGAATGGAGAAAATATATTGAATTAAATGGGAATATAAAAGTAGTGAATTATATTAATAAGTAGATTTTAAAGTTATAATGAAAGATGTTCGGTTGTTTAGACCCGTAAAAGTAGAAATTTGTATCAATATGACTGGGAGTGGTGAGATGGAGAAAAAAAAGTCTTTTAGTAGCAACTGAGAAAGCACATGTAGAATATGATTCTTCAAAGTTAAAAACTTCAGATATAATTAATATTGTAGGCAATCTAGGCTACAGAGCTGAAAAGGTTGAAGACATTTCAAAGGATAGAGAGAAAGAGCAATTAAAAAGTTAAGATTTCAGCTCATAGCTTCTGCAATATTAAGCTCGCCACTTATTTTGGCTATGCTGCTCTCACTGATTAAGGTTAATATTGCATTTCTTCATAATGAGTATTTTCAGTTTATTGTGTCTACACCAGTTCAGTTTATTATTGGTTTTAGGTTCTATAAAAATGCATATCATGCTTTAAAAGCTAGAAGTACCAATATGGATGTATTGATTGCAATGGGCACTTCTGCGGCTTATTTTTTTAGTATATATAATGCCTTTTTTGTACCTCAAAAAGCTGGTATGATGATGAAAGATCTTTATTTTGAAGCAGGTGCTGTTATCATTACGTTAATACTTCTTGGCAAGTATTTTGAGGCTGTTGCAAAAGGGAAAACTTCTGAGGCAATTAAAAAGCTAATGGGGCTTCAACCCAAAACAGCAAGAGTTATCAGAAATGGTATTGAAGAGGATATTCCTGTTGAGGAGGTTGAGGTTGGATTTATAGTAGTTGTAAGACCTGGAGAGAAAATACCAGTGGATGGAAAAATAGTTGAGGGTAATTCTGCCATAGATGAATCTATGCTCACAGGTGAGAGTCTTCCAGTTGAGAAGAAGAGTGGAGATCCAGTAATAGGTGGTATGGCAATTGCAACAGGGACAGATGTAGCCATTGAGGCTGCAGACATTACACTAATGAGTGGTGACCTGCGTACTATACCAACTGCAATTAGATTGTCTAAAAAAACAATGAACAAGATTAAACAAAACCTATTTTGGGCATTTATATATAATATAATCGGAATTCCTTTTGCAGCTCTTGGGTTATTAAGTCCAGTTATTGCGGGTGGAGCGATGGCTTTTAGTTCTGTTTCAGTTGTAACAAACTCTCTGAGCTTGAAAAGGTTTAAAACATTAAAATAAAATCATATGCGGAGGTAAGGAATCATGGCAAAACAAAGTATAAATATTACAGTTGAGGGTATGTCCTGCAGTCACTGTGAGAACAGCATAAAAAAAGCAGTTGGAGCACTAGATGGTGTTGACTTAGTATCTGTTGACTTAGGTAGCAAAAAGGTTACTGTAGAATTTGACCCTGGAAAAGTAAACGATAAGACTATTATCGACACTATTGAAGATCAAGGCTACGATGTAGTTAAATAATATCAAACTTAACTTTACGTGAAAAAGTTGAGTAGGGCTTGTGACATCTGCAAAGACACCTCGTTTCATGCTAAAAAGTGGAACGGGGTATATTTGTATTTAGAAAACAAGATACCTATACCACACTGTTAAGATTAGCAAATTTCAACTAGGAAAGTTGAGTTGTTAAAAATAATAAAGAATTTGGCAATAGAAAGCTATTTTGGAGGATGTCCACATGATTAATCTTGCAAAGAGAATATTAGTAGTTGATGATGAACAAAAAATTGTTGAGGTTGTGAAATCTTATCTTGAACACAGCGGATATGAAGCATATACAGCATATAATGGGAAGCAAGCCCTGGAACAATTTGAAAAGGTAAAACCAGCTTTGATAGTTTTAGATTTAATGCTTCCTGATATTTCTGGAGAGGAAATTTGCAAAATAATCAGAAAGCAGTCAAGTGTTCCAATTATTATGCTCACTGCAAAAGTTGAGGAGGAAGATATATTAAAAGGCCTTGATAATGGAGCAGATGATTACGTAATAAAGCCATTTAGCCCGAAGCAACTAATAGCAAGAATTGTGGCAGTACTCAGGAGGACAGCTGAAGACCCTGTACCTCTATCAAATTATATATCTTTTAATCATGGTGATATAGTAATAAATAATAAATAATATAAAGCATGAAGTCAAAAAGAATGGAAATATAATAAATCTTACACCAAATGAGTATAAAATACTTCTAACCATGGTTAAGTATCCTAATAAAACTTTTACGCGTGAGGAGCTTATTAGTATGGCAATGGGAGATGATTTTGAAGGCTTTGACAGAACTGTCGATACGCATATTAAAAATCTTCGTCAGAAAGTTGAGGATGACCCAAAGGAGCCAAAGTATTTAATTACAATACATGGAGTAGGGTACAGACTTGGGGGGAATGAGGAGCTAAAGGCAAGGTCGAAAGATAGTGAATGGTGAAGAGTGGAGCGCCAAGAAAGCGCCTAAGATATAGCAGGTGGAAATCCTGTGCGGAAAGGGTGAGCCGCCCACCGCTATCCATTCCTTGGAACCGAAAGGGTGACCTTAGGTTTAAGCGTAGGACGGAGAGCTGGTAGGCCGTG
>DATCID010000113.1:0-5260 GCA_036507975.1 Ruminiclostridium sp. | reverse complement strand
AAATGAGCAATGCTTTCAACGTTTGTATATCAGTGGATTGCGACTAAAACTAAAGTTTTGGTCAATAGGTATATTCATTATAATGAGAAAATATTGCTAAGTACGGAGTTAAGATACTTGATTGTTAAAGGTGAGGATCTTTTTCATTACAGAAGATAAGTGTGAAATTTATGTTGAGGATATAAAGAGATAATAGTACAATATTACCTAAATAAGTCATCATCTACTTTGAAAGGGGTGGTTTCCATGCTGATTAAATTTTCATCTGCTCTACGAAATGATTATGATAACCTTGTCAAGTTGTCTGTAGAAAAAAATGAGCACATCTATATCACACGTAACGGTGAAGGTGAGATAGTTTTTATGTCAATTGAAGTCTATGAAAAGCGGGAAGCTGATTGAAGCAACAGCAGATATTACTTAATGCTGAGCTCAACCGTCTAGTCGAGTACCAACGCATTCCACCGATGACCTTCGCTGCGAACTGGAGGAGCTTTACAATGAATAGCTGTAAGGTGAAACAAACTACTCTGGGAAGCACGACTGGAGCTGCGAGATATTAGTTTACTACATTGTTCACAGCAGTGTTGATTTACATTAAGCGTATTTTATAAAAGAGAATCACACAAGAAATATATTTTCTCCTCTTTATAGCAACATAAAGTGGATTAACTTATAGTGAAAGTATACTAACATACTGGGCAGAGGAGGGTACAGATGGCGAACAGTGATGCACTTTGGCAGGAAGCCAAAAAGAAATGCAGATTGAATAATGAAGATATTAAAATTGCAAAAGAACTTGGACTTAATCCTAAAAGTCTTATTAAAAATATCCCGAACAAGAGTGAACAATGGAAAGCTCCTGTAAGTGTTTGGATTAAAGAAATACAGGAGGATCGTAAAAGTAAGTCACTACAAAAGCAGAAACAAAAAGAGTCTGCTAAAATTGAGTTGTAAATATGGTAAGTAATTCAAACATCAGACATTGCGGTTCCTTTCTTATACGACGTTCGAATGAGACATTGTCACTTGTCTTTCATTAAACGCTATTTTCTTTATACAATTTTGTTTGAAGAGTTTCTATTTAAGAGATATAATACGTGAATGGAACGGTTAAGCTTGTTGTTCAATTTAGAATTTTTAAACAGGTTATTTACACATAGATAACAGCTTTTATTAATAAAACGTAAACTATCTTGCAGAAATGGTGACAAAATTCATGGCTAAAAGAAAAATGTATTTACTATATATCGTAACAACTCTATTTTGGTTTTCCACGTACATATACGCTCCGATGCTCCCTACATATATAAAATCCTTAGGAGCGTCATATTTCTTGGTAGGACTAATTCTGGGATGCTATGGAGTAGGTCAGATGTTACTTAGGATTCCAATTGGAATCCTTTCAGACAGACTAAATAAACGGAAGATATTCGTATGTTTTGGACTGGTGTTTGTGCTAATATCCTCACTAGGACTATACTCATTTACTAATCCAATGCTTATACTGGTATTTAGATCATTGTCAGGTGTGGCATCCGCTTTTTGGGTTATATTCACGATACTGTATTCCAGCTATTTCCATGAAAGTGAAGCAACAAAAGCGATGGGTGTATTAAGCGCATTTTGCAACGGAGGAATCCTGCTAGGACTGCTTTCAGGAGGCTTTATTGTGAGAAGCTTTGGAATAAAGGCTACTTTCTTTGTATCAATAATATCTGCGGCAATCGGGTTGGTGCTAAGCTTTGCTATTTCTGAGAAGAAAGCTCCGCGTAAGCCGATGCAAATCAAAGAGCTTCTAATGGTTGCACGAGACAGCAATTTTATAATGGTATCCATTATTGGGATAATATGCCAATTTGTTTCGTTTGCAACTGTGTACGGATTTACTCCAGTTGTAGCTAAAAATTTAGATGCTTCAAATTTTCAGATAGCAATGTTAACTGCGGTATCAGTTGTGCCTAGTGTAATAGGAGCTGCTCTTAGTGGTTCGTTTTTTGCAAAGCGGTTTGGAGAGAATAATACCATGGCTTATGGTCTAATTGTTGCGGCTCTATCCTGTGTTGTGATTCCGTTTGCACCCAATATGATGGTACTTTACATATCTCAATTTTTGGGAGGCTTCGGAACTGGAACGGTCTTTCCTCTTTTGATGGGATTGAGTATAAAAAGTGTATCCAGTGACAAAAGGGCTACTGCCATGGGTATATTTCAAGCTGTGTATGGGCTGGGAATGTTTATGGGGCCTACTGTTGTTGGAGCGCTAAGTGATGGAATTGGAATAAAATGGGGTTTCGTAACGATTGGAGCCGTTGCTCTTTCGGGTGTTTTTATATCTATGTTATACAAGCAGGACGTAAGGAACAACTAAATGTGAATTGATAAATAAATCATGGCATATAATATTATTGCTTGAAAATATTAAACCTGTTATTTTTTGGCATAAAGGAATAGAATGGAATTATAATTAGATTTAAATACTTTAGTTTGAATAAATCATAGGGGGAACCACTATTATGCATTTTGACTACAAACAGTTTGAAAGAAAAGGGCTCGAAATCGTAGCATTGTATTATGTTGATGAAGAGAACGATGATAAAAAAGAAATTTATATTTCACCAGGACATGGTATGAATCTTTGTAAGTACAGAGCTAATGATTTAAGAATAATTAAGTTTGATCCCGACAAAATACGAGAAAGCTTTTATGGCACCCCACTTCTATATCCAACACCAAATAGAGTTTATGAAGGCAAATTTAATTATAACGGCAAGGAGTATCCTCAAATTAAAAATGGAGAGGTAATAACTATCCATGGTTTGTTGTATAATGAGCCGTTTAATGGTATGGAGATAACCAAGACAGAGGATAGCATTTCTGTTTCAGCATATGTAGATTTTAGTGAAAAAAATCACTTGTTTGAAGCGTTTCCGTTTGAACACAGATTAAGTGTAAAGTATACTCTTGATAAATCAGGTGTACGCTTTGATTACGAGATAGAAAACCGAGAGATGGATCAGAGTATTCCATTTGGTATAGCTCTCCACCCATACTTTTCAAAGATTGATGGAGAGGATGAAACGCTTATAAAGGCACCTTTTGAGTATGTATACAAGACTACAGAGAGCCTCATACCAACAGGAGAATTACTAAAAGTAAATAGGGAAACAGATCTTTCTGATTATGTATCAGTGGGCACTCTGAATTTGGACACTGTTTTCACAGGGAACACAAATAATGAACCAGCTGTTATTAAGTATTCTAAAACTGGATTGCAAGTGACTTTGAAGAGCAGTAATGATTTTACTAACATGGTTATATATACACCAAAGGGCAAGAATTATTTCTGCTTGGAAAATCAAACCTGTGCTACAAATGCACACAATTTGTATGATCAAGGTATGGAAGAGATTTCAGGGCTAAAATTCGTAGATCCAAACTCCAAGTTTGGGGGATTTGTGCAGTTCGTAACAGAAAAAATATAGGGAGTAATGATTGTTATATTTGAAGTTTAGATGAAGGCGAAAAAAAGGGAAAGTCTTGGTTGATAAATTAATTCAACCAAGACCTTCCCTTCTTTCATTTCTGTATAATTAAAAGATATTTATAAATACTAAAAATAATCGTTCTTAGCATTGACTTATGCAAAAATAGGATGTATATTATTAATAACTAACTAAACATATAAAAATACTAGGGATTAAAAGGAGGCCACATATATGAACAGAAAATTAAGCTTTGACACTTTACAGGTGCATGCAGGTCAAGAGGTAGATCCAACTACAAGGTCTAGAGCTGTTCCGATTTATCAAACTTCATCTTATGTTTTCAAGGATTCTGATAATGCAGCAGATTTGTTTGGGCTTAGGGATACTGGTAATATTTATACAAGAATTATGAACCCAACAAGTGATGTTTTCGAAAAGAGAATAGCAGCACTAGAAGGTGGTACTGCTGCACTAGCCGTTGCATCGGGCTCAGCAGCAGTTACGTATGCTATACTCAATATTGCGGGTAGCGGAGATGAGATTGTAGCTGCTAATACATTGTATGGTGGTACTTATAATTTACTTTCAGTAACACTGCCCAAATATGGTATAAACACTAAATTTGTTAATCCGGATGAAATAAAAAACTTTGAAGAGGCTATCACTGAAAAAACAAAGGCAGTATTTGTTGAAACAATAGGAAATCCTAATGCAAATATAATAGACATTGAGGCAGTAGCAAATGTAGCTCACAAGCACGGTATTCCTCTTATAATTGACAATACTTTTGGAACACCATATCTTGTTAGACCAATAGAATATGGTGCTGACGTAGTTGTACACTCTGCAACAAAATTCATTGGGGGACACGGAACCTCTATTGGTGGTGTAATTGTTGATGGTGGTAAATTTGACTATGCAGCAAGTGGTAAGTTTCCAGGCTTCACTGAGCCAGATAAAAGCTATCATGGAGTTGTATACTCACAATTAGGCGGAGTAGCATTTGTACTAAAGGCTAGAGTTCAGCTTCTCAGAGATACAGGAGCAGCAATAAGTCCTTTTAATTCCTTCTTATTCCTTCAGGGTCTTGAGACTTTGTCTCTAAGAGTTGAAAAACATGTAAGCAATTCAAAGAAAATAGCAGAGCATTTAGAAAATCACCCATTAGTTGAATTTGTAAATTACCCTAGTTTGAAGGGAAATAAGTATTATGAGTTGGCTCAGAAATATGTTCCAAAGGGTGCGGGATCAGTATTTACTTTTGGAATAAAGGGCGGCGTCGAAAATGCAAAGAAATTTATTGACAGCTTAGAAATATTCTCATTGCTAGCAAATGTGGCAGATGCAAAGTCTTTGGTAATACATCCTGCAAGCACAACTCATTCTCAGCTATCTGAAAAGGAGTTACTTGATTCAGGTGTTACTCCAAATACAGTTCGTCTTTCAATAGGTATTGAGGATGTGGATGACTTGATTTATGACATAGATCAAGCACTTGAAAAGAGCAGGTAAGTAAGGTCAAGAGCTTAGTGAAAAGTGAATGGTTAAAAGTGAATAGTTATTGTAAGTCGACTTGCGCCGACTTGAATTAAAGATCAAGACTAGGGACCAGTGAAAAGTGAATAATTAAAAGTGGAGCGCCAAGAAAGCGCCTAAGATATAGCAGGTGGAAATCCTGTGCGGAAAGGGTGAGCCGCCCACCGCTATCCATTCCTTGGAACCGAAAGGGTGACCTTAGGTTTAAGCGTAGGACGGAGAGCTGGTAGGCCGTG
>DATCID010000112.1:0-3418 GCA_036507975.1 Ruminiclostridium sp. | reverse complement strand
ATTTATCAGCGCACTCAGCAACATTTAGCGTACCAAAAACATTATTTTTGATAGCCTCGGTTGGATTTGCCTCCATCAGAGGAACATCTTGGCTAAAAGCTCATTTTGTATGTCATAGGCATTATTTTCGTAGTTGTCGAGAATTATCAACTGCTTTGGTGAGAATGTTGCTATCTGCCTGCATAGCTCTGAACCAATCGAGCCACCGCCACCTGTAACCAGCACAACCTGCTCATTTATAAGACTGTCAATTTCTTGGCTATCTAGAACTATAGTGTCTCTGCCAAGTAAGTCCTCTATATTTACATCACGAATCTTTTGCACCGTGACTGTTTCATTTATAAGCTGAGAAAGCGAGGGCAGTGTTTTTACTTAACAATATCTGCTCTAGTACCTAGAATAGGAACACCACTAAGCTTCCTGCTCTGCTTTCCACGACTGTCATCAATTATGGCAACAGGTGTGCACTTGAGCTCGGGATGCATGTGATACTCATTGATAAGTGCTGCACCTGCATCTCCAGCACCAATAATCATAATCTTCTTTGTACTCCTTATGAGGAGGTTTGATTTATCTCTTTATCAAAGGATTTATCAATCATTTTAATCCATGTATACCTTTTTTAAGGGTCTTTTTAGCTGTAATGATATTTGTTGTATTTGGTGTCTGCCCCTGTAGTAGTAAGCGCAACCGCGCAGGTTGAAATTAATCTATCGTGAGCTTTTCTGCAAATGAGAATGGTATAATGCAATTGCTATTGGTACATTTATAAGCTTCCTCATCATGCATCTTCTCTACAATTTGATCCGTATTTAGATGCCCTAACTTCAAAATAATCTCATCCAAAGTTTTAATTTCATGCTGGGTTAGTTCTTTAATTTCAAATCCAGGAGTCGGTTTAAACTTGTATGCTATATTTTCCCCGTACCAAACAGTATCAAAACTCACACCATTTAATAGGACTATTTGGTCATACCCTTCTGGTACTGCACCTTTAGGAAGAGCGCTATATGCTAGACCGCTTATTGCTTTGCTGTTCCGCTTATAGTGAAGCATATCAGAATACCACAGCATCTTCATCAGTTTAACTTTGTGGAGACTGCTTACCATTGCTGCTAGGTAATTGATCATCTCAATAACCTTGTTTAAGTTTAACTCCACTCGACCAGTTTCACTCTCGTCTTCATAATCTGCATAAATTGCCTTAATTGAATCAACCAGGTATTGATTTCTTTTTTTCTTAAACTGCTCACTCGCTTCATGATGGTATTTGTGAAATGCCTTCTCTGAGATACGCTCTTCAGCTCTTTTAAGCATTTCTAGAAACCATTTTGGGTCCGAATCTATCTTTCGCAGAACATCATCATGGGCACGATCCTGAACCTGATTGTTTTCATATCGGGTAATCGTCGCCCCTCCCCAGTCAAGAATTTCAGAGAAGTCCTTCTGACTTACCACATACTTTACTCTTATGTCTATGATTTCACCAGATGTTAGCATTCCTACCTTATTACGATAGGAATCTTTCATCGCCAGGCTGTTCGCCTTGATCATTTCTTCAGTTTCAAGATATTCATCCCCATCGGAGCAGTATTCATAGGTAGCATTAAAAGAGACTTCTTCTCCTTTGTAGATCTCGTCATTGATCACTTCTACCGTATCCACTTCATGCTCTTCCATGCAGATTAAACACAATTTTTTTTCACTTTTAATTTTCTTCATTACTCTCCCCTCTACTTTTCCTGTATGGAAAGTCAGATTTATTAAAATCTCTTTCCGAAAAATGAAAAGACATTACAAAAATAAACTTATCACCATTAGCATGCGATATACTTACCAACTCTACTCTTATCTTAATGTATACATCTTCTTTTAAGTATTTCTTCCCAAAAACCCGCATTTCAGTTTTATTTGGAAATCGCAAATCTTGAACAGTTTCAATATATTCTCCAACAGTCAAATAAGCGAGCTCTCTTTTTAGAGCATCCACTTCGTCTTCATCTTGGAACAGCAGCGACATTGTGTATCGATTGGTATGCTTCTTATTTCGTTTTTCATCAATCAGCCGATCCTTTTGAAAATTGACGATGACAGATCCACTCTGTATAGCATATTTCAAACGATCTATATAAGTCTGCACTTCCACCTTTGACTCAATTCGTTTTTTATCATTTGCTTGGTTCATATTCATTATAGCACTCCCTATTGCCGCGGTCAATATTTTTGGCATCAATTGATTCCTAAATTTTATTATTGCTAAAAAATATTACTGCTTCATAAGCTCATACATTTATATTGTATACTACTCATTACCGGCATTCCATAAAGAATTATATGAGCATAGTGTTATAGTAAGTTTTTATTGCCTTCTTCCCCAAATAACTTTTTAAATCCAAAATCCGTAAATGGACTGATATATTTAGACTCCATAAAACTCACCACCTTGTCATAATTTTTGTCTGTAACCTTTTTATTCACTTGTTTATATACCTACATTTTATAATAATTGAATTAAACCGTAAATTCATTATATTTCAGAACGTATGTTCGTGTCAATATATTTTTTAGTATCGAAAAAGGTCGACTGTAGACCTAATTTCTTAGGGCCACATCCGACCATTTGTTAGCTCATAATTCTAAAATCAATAGGGTGTATATCTAAAGAGAGGTTTAATCAGAAATGAATCTCCATAACATCGATGAGCTTGTTGTTTTAACTAAGAATTCTGTTTGTAATTGGGCACTATAACCTTGATACAATCACGCGCATCCTCTGCATTTGTCAGGATAATCTCCCTCAAGCATTCGATTTCACGTTTTAGGATAGCTAGATCAGTATGTAAGGGCTGTGCCACATAGATCTTGTCGTTTTTGGTAGACTGTACGCGCATCCTCTGCTAGCAGAAGCTCCTCAAATAGCTTTTCTCCAGGTCTCAGCCCTGTAAACTCAATCTTGATATCAACATCAGGCTCGAAGCCAGAGAGCTTGATCAAGTTTCTGGCAAGGTCATATATTTTCACAGGTTCGCCCATATCTAGCACAAAGATTTTTCCACCCTCAGCCATTGCGCCAGCTTGAAGTACAAGCTGAACAGCCTCAGGTATTGTCATGAAGTATCTAATGATCTCAGGATCAGTTACTGTAACTGGACCGCCCTGCTCTATCTGCTTCTTGAACAATGGAATAACACTTCCATTGCTGCCTAGCACGTTTCCAAACCTAACAGCCACAAAATCAGTCTTGCTCTGTCTGGAAAAGGCCTGTATAATCATCTCGGCAATTCTCTTGGTAGCACCCATGATATTGGTTGGGTTTACTGCCTTGTCAGTGGATATCATTACGAAGCGCTTTGCACCGTATTTATCAGCGCACTCAGCAACATTTAGCGTACCAAAAACATTATTTTTGATAGCCTCG
>DATCID010000111.1:0-25861 GCA_036507975.1 Ruminiclostridium sp. | reverse complement strand
TCCACACCTTTTTCAGGCATCCGTTTCAAAATTTCAATCGCTTCGGACAGTGAGTTATTCATTGCGCTCTCCTTCGCATTTTTTTCTTATTGTAACATAACTTGCTATCATTAATCAAGTAATTTTACGACTAACACCTTTATAATACTATCATATGATTTAATAAATATATTTTATTTCTGTGTAACTGCCACAGCAGCAGCTATAGCTGCCCCCAAGCCTGAGCCGTCTTTTACAAGGCGTATCTCAACATTCTTGGCATCCTCTCCCAATGCATCCTTAAAGGCCTCTGCCATAAGCTTTGGTGCATTTGGCATTTTTTCATATATTGTTCCATCAATAGCAATAACATGCTTATTCTTTACTTCTGTTCCATAGCCCTCTTGGTGAAATAAAATTCCCAAGTAAGATATGGTAACTAGTCTAACAGTTCTCTTTAGAACAGCCTCAGAAACATTCTTTATTGTCTCTGCATCCTCAATAGAACAATTACACTCTTCTGTGGTTTTAGAAGGGTATAATATGAAGTTCTCTACCATAAGTGCATTGAAATTTTGGTTAAAGAAAGCTTCAGCATCTACATTTGAGCTTGTAAACAATGCTTTTCTTTCAAATAAATCTACGCATACTTCCTTAACTAAGCTTCCCATATAGTAGCCCGAAACCATTTTTTCCAATAGCTGCGCACCTGGGACTTGACTATTCTTGTCTATGATCTCATCGTATTTTGTTACCGGTAATCCAATATTGTAATTTCCAGATTCAAGATTTACTATCATCTTTCCACCGTTAATTGGATGGTTATTTTCAAGATAGCAGGTATTGTGACCAGTTCCCATTATAGAACCAACGTCAGCATCTTGATAACTATACATAGCCACTAATAATGTTCCAACCGTATCATTAAGTAAAGCTACTGGTTCAATTTTTATGTTTTTCGCCTTCAGAGCATCTGCTAATAACTGATTTATATTTTGACCTTCCACTCCCGATGTAGTGATTTCCTTGGTCCAATAGATTAAGTATGCCTCATTTATACCTTCTTGTCTGCACGGAAATGAAAATGTATTCCCTAGATATAGACTTTCATCTGGCTCTACTATGCTAGCCATGCAATCAGCCATAAAGTCGAAAAGCTGCTTTGCATTTGTATCAGACTTGGTAAGATCATAGTTTTTCTCTTTGCTTATAAGCTTTTTCTTTTTCTCAACAAGCTTCTCAAAATTGCCATCATCTATTTTAAATTTTGTGCACCTTAGGTTTGTTCCACCCATGTCCATCGTCATGAAAGTTCCATGCTCTTTTCCTGTAGGCTTTCCAATATATGACGGAAGCATCTTTAGGCAAGATTTCCCTCCCATTAGACCATTTTCCATAGATTTCTTAAATAGCATTGCTATACGAAGCATGCTATCCTTATCAACCTCAAACAGACTTAATACATCTTTAATAACCTCATTATTAAACCCCATTACACACCTCATAAATAATTTTTTCTTATTTTAATTCTACAAACAAATATTCATTAGTATGATTTTATTTTATCTGGGACGATAGGTCAAGTAAGATTGTAATTTTTCTCTTGCTTTTAATAAAGTTTTGTAATAGAATTTTATTCAGCTAATAAAATTTCATTTAGAGCAATGACGCTCTCTTCAGCTTAAAAATATTAAGAAGAGATACTCTTCTTTTTTTATGTCTGAATTTCTATGTTTAAATCTATTTTCATTTAGGAATACAATGACGTGTTTCCGGGGTAGTGAGAGGGGAACATATCCATGACTTCAATCAATGTATTATTTTTGATGCTAGGTGCAGTAATGATTCTATCAATGCACGCAGGTTTCGCATTTCTAGAAGCAGGTAGTGTAAGTAGAAAAAATCAGGTTAATGCTTTTAACAAAATTATTTTCGACTGGTCAGTTACAACTATAGCATATTTTATTATAGGGTTTCCTATTTCATATGGTATTGTGCTTTATACTAACAGCAGCCTATTTACACAGCAGAACGGCTATGAGCTAGTTCGATTCTTTTTTCTTTTAGGTTTTGCAGCTTGTATTCCAGCAATTATTTCAGGTGGTGTGGTAGGAAGAATGAAATTTTTCGCACAATCCCTAGGTGCTGTAATACTTGGAAGTGTGGTGTACCCATTTTTTGAGAGCTTAGTTTGGGGGCAAAACTCTTTCATGGGTCAAGAAAATTCATTTTTTGATAAGCTTTTCGGAGCTCCCTTCCATGACTTTGCTGGTTCAGTTGTTGTCCATTCTCTAGGTGGTTGGATAGCGCTTGCAGCAATAATTATATTAGGTCCTAGAAAGGGTAGATTTGGCGGCAAATTTAATACCCGACCTAGTAACATTCCTTTTTTAGCTCTAGGTAGTTGGATACTTATTGTTGGATGGTTCGGCTTCAATGTTATGAGTTCACAAAAGGTTGAGAATATATCTGGACTTGTTGTTATAAACTCTCTCATGGCAATGGTTGGTGGTACAATAACTGGTTTATTATTTTCAAAAAATGATGTAGGCTTCACTCACAATGGCGCTCTTGCAGGTCTAATTGCTATTTGCGCTGGCTCAGATGTTGTACATCCTTTTGCAGCACTTTTTATCGGTGCAATTGCAGGCATTATTTTTATAGTAATGTTTGAGTTGGAAGCAAAATGGAAGATTGATGATGTTCTTGGAGTTTGGCCATTGCATGGTATAAACGGAACCTGGGGAGGAATTGCAGCTGGCATTTTTGGTAGGAGGGCATTGGGTGGCTTATATGACTTGAGCTTTCTTTCTCAGCTCACAGGCTCGCTTCTAGCAGTGATATATGCTTTCATAACAGGATTTATTGTTTACAAGGTTATTAATATGGTATTTGGTCTAAGGATCACTGAACAGCAAGAACTTGTCGGTGCAGATTTGACCTTCCATAGAATAGATGCAAATCCAGAGGAAAGTTTGTAATAACTATTAATTATTTAGGGGGGACTACTCATATGAAAATGGTAATTGCTATAGTTAGGCCAGAAGCAGTTGAAGATGTAAAGGCTGCTCTATTTGAATCAAAAATTTATAAAATGTCAGTTTCACACATTAAGGGTTGCGGTCAACAGATGGGCTTTTCTGAGAGCTATAGAGGGAATGTAACAAATGTAAATCTTTTAACCAAGGTAAGGTTTGAAATAGCAGTAAATGATGACTTTGTAAAGACTACTGTTGATGCAATAATGAGTGTAGCGAAAACAGGTAAAATAGGCGATGGCAAGATTTTTGTCCAAAATGTTGAAGAATGCTATAGAATTAGGACCGGTGAAGAAGGCCATGAAGCTATCGGATAATTATTCTACTTTCTGAGCTTATTTATATTTAAAATTTATAGTCTGTTAAAATTACTAATCTGATGCCAAATTATTTGACATCAGATTAGTAATTTTATTCTGTTTTTACCTTCATTAAGTAACTTTGATATTTCTCCACCCCTTCGACAATACCCGCTACAATTTTATTCTGATAAGAGTCTGTACTTAGTAGCTTATCCTCCTGCGGATTTGTCATAAATCCCATTTCAAGCAGTACCACCGGTATTTTGGACCAATTGAAGCCTGTAAGGTCTGTGCTTTTAACTGTACCTCTTGATTTTGCCTTTGTATACTTCAAAACTCCAGCTAAGATGTACTGTCCAGCCTGAGCACTTTTGCTAAGCATATCCTTGTCTTTAATATATTTGTCACCAGGAACCATCATAAGTACACCTGATACTTTGCTGTCGTTTATTCCATTGCCATGAATTCTTATTGTAAAGTCAGCACCTGATGAATTCCATAGCTTTGTTCGCTCAACATTGGTCAGATCACATTTGCTGGTTTCCCTTATCATTATTATCTTGGCACCCTTATCAGATAATTCTTTTTTCAATTTCTCTGAAATAGTCAAATTCAAACTTTCCTCTGAAATTTTGGTATAAACTCCAGAAGTACCACTAGCAACCGCAGCCTTTAATATTTTCGAATTTGGCGCTATTGGCTCTTTTTTATTAGTTGACTTTGTTGTTTTTCCATGTCCTGCATCAATGCAAATAGTTAAGCCCTCAAGAAGCTTTTTCTCTTTATTTGTGACAACCTTCGACGAAGTCGTTCTCCCAGATTTATTTGTAGCCGTTTTGCCGACGTCTCCAGCTTTGGGAATGCTTAGCTTCATTCCAGATTCCTTCAAACTATTTTCACTCAGCTCTGGTTTAGGGCTCTGGTTTGCACATCCAGCAAGAACGAGTATTGCAATAGCCATTGATATTACCTTTATGCACTTCTTCATAATGTCATTAAATCTCCTATTCATACTCTTTTTAGTTAAGGGATTATTCAATATATCCTTAACTTCTATCCTTTTAAATTATTTTTCTTGAAATTATTAATACTTTTTATTATTACTACTATATATTATACCAAACAAAGGAATAACTAATAATAAAACTGTATTTTGAAGGGAGGAATTTTCTTACAATATAAGTCAGAGAGCTGTTTTATACTAAAAAGTAAGAGCTACCTCGAAATAGAATCACAATTCTATTTTGAAGTAGCTCTTTTTTAAATAATACGCAGCTTTTTACAATTTATCCTGTCCTACTCTGTCTTAAACTTATCTAACTCCCTATTCAACGCTTCCGATAGGGTATTTAGGTCTTTTGCATGATTTGAAAGTTCTTCAGCCGATGCCATTTGTTCTTCTGTACTAGCCGAAATCTCTTCAGTAGTAGCCGCTGATTCCTCTGCAACTGCTGATATGTTTTCCATAGATTCTAGTACCTTCTCCTTTGATTTCATTATATTTTCTACTGACTTTTCGGTTCTCTCTATATTGGTCAATACCTCTCCCATAGCGCTAAATACTGTATTAAACAATTCCTCAGTATCCTTAACAGCAGTTATTTGCTCATTAACAACTATATTGGCCTTCATTACCTCTTCAACAGTATCATTGGTTTTCTTACCAATTGAAGAAATAATGCTATTTATGCTGCTAGTAAACTCTTTTGATTGTTCTGCTAGCTTCTTAACCTCATTTGCCACCACAGCGAACCCTCTACCGGCTTCCCCTGCACGAGCTGCTTCAATAGCTGCATTTAACGACAAAAGGTTTGTCTGCTCTGAAATACCAATCATCATCTTAAGTATCTTTTGTATTTCCTTCATGCTTTTACTCAAGTCGTTAATATTTGTCGAAACTTTATTAGTTGTTTCACTTACTTGAGCTGACTTGGTATTAAGTGCTGTAATAGTTCTGGACGCATTGGCATTTAAATTGCTGATTTTATTAGCTATAGCTATTACTTTAGATACATCATCACCTACAAATGTAATGCCCTCTGATAGCTTATCCATATTACTGACACTATCGTTTATCTCTGTAGCCTGTTCTGTTGCTCCCTTGGCTATTTGTTCAACGGTCACTGACACTTGTTCAGAAACGGTATATGTAGCTTCTGAGGCTACGGCTATCTTGTTTGCTGCTCCAAGCACACTTTGCGAAGAATTTCTAACCTGAGAAACAAGTGAGTTTATATTTGAAAGCATATCATTGTAGTTATGACACACTTCTGATATTTCATCATTTTCATCATCTTGAATTTGGCTTGTCAAGTCACCATTTTTTGCTTTTTTCATTGTTAAGACCAACTTATTTAAAGGCGATGAAACGCTTCTAGCGATGACCAAACATGCTATAAATGCGATAATTATACATATTACACCAACAACTAATATATTTGTCCTCAAGCTATTTGCTGCACTATTTAAATATGAATACGGAACAATTGATACAACAAACCAATCCTTCTTTTCATTTATTTTAGAATATGTAACTAGACTTTCATTTCCACCAATATCAAGTTCTAAGTTCGCTTCTACATTTTCAGGATTGTTGGCAAGTTTGTTTTTTATCTCACTGGCAATTAGCTTGGAACTTTCATTCATTGTACTAACAGCATAACGATCAAGATTTCTTGAAGCTATTACTTTTCCAGTAGAGTCTACAACAAATATTGGAAATTCTTCTTTAGTTTTTAAATCTGTTCCAATATCCAATTTTTGAAATGAACTAGCAAGAAAATTAGTTTTCGGAATTAACACCATTTTCGCAAATGGTTGTCCACCAACTAGAGAATTAATATTTGTTTGCATACCAAGGTATGTCACTGGTTTTTCCGATTGTTTAGCTTCAATATCTAACCATTCAATTTGTTTTAAATTTTTCGAAATTATTTTTTCTTTATCAAGAGTTATTGCTTTGGCATTAAAAGCTTCTTCATGAGAATAATTATCGCCATGAAATATAGCACAATATTCTATATCCTTTGTAATTATAAACTTATTAGTTAAGATATCCGATATAATCCTAGTTTGCGAGATCTTTTCATATTCATCTTGAGTCGTCCCATACATATATAAGGCATTTTGCATTACAGCAGACAAGCCAATATCCATAAAATATGCTTCCACACGGTTTATCTCATTATTCAATACTACGCCGGTTTGACCCATTATCTCTAATGAATATCTTTTGACTTCATCATCAATTGTTTTTGTTGAACTAGTATATGAGAATATGCCGGTAATTAATAGCACAGCTAAAATCAGTAAGACAAAAGATACAATCAATCTGGTTTTAATTTTAAATTTTCTTAGAAGCATGGATCTACTTGCAGATCCCGACATTATACTTCCACTTTTACCTTCACTGCTCTTTTCTACCTGTTTGCTCTTCAAGAGTTTGTTTACTGCTGAAGTAGATGTGGCAAGAAACGCCTTAATTTTTGATACTACCTGCTTTATATCCATATACTCTCCTCCACAATTCCTATTAAATTTAGTAATGTTTTGCCATCCTAAAATAGAACCGTATGACAATAATAGTATCTCTCACGATCACATAAAAATAGTGATTGTATCCTATGCTAAATACGCATAACGCTTGCTAATGCATATTTGACTCCATTACTATTCAATTTATATAATACTTCACCAATAATATTAAATCAAGACATTTTTAGCATAAAAAGTACCAATTTTTTCGCTTTTTTTGTTATGGTTTGCCATATTTTAAAATATAATATTGATCCTATTTCAGTAACTAAAATATTGTAAAGATCACTGCACTTTTGATTTAGAATAATCCTAAAGGATGCTTTTGACATCTATATCAAAATTTTTCGCACAAAAATAGTTGTTACAGTAGAATCACGCTTCTATGTCTGAAGTAGGCAAAAAAATAAGTATAAAACTGCAGATTAATAACTGCAGTCTTATACTTATTTATTATTTAATCTCTAACTTGTACTCACCAACTAGATAGTATTCAGGGTTTTCAATCTTCAGTCGTAATACGCTATCTTCACCCTTCTCTAAATAAAATTCAACTGTTTTTATAACATCATTTTGGTCAGGTTTGCTTCCATATCCACCACTTTGAGTTATTCCAAGCCAATTTATTCTTGCGAATTGGGCATTACACATTACCTTGTTCTTATCCTTATTCTCATATTGGATATTCATTCTTAATGCTCCGTATTCATTTCCACTAGCTTTAGTCCTTTCCACATCAGTAACTATCATAGTGCAATCCTTAAACTTTATCTTTTTATTTAAAGTGAGCTTTTCACCCTCTTTAGGTATGTCTATAGAAATATTCTGGTCTTCAGCACTCTCAACTGTTAAATAAGGAATACTTAGAACTAAGTTCTTATCCTCAGGAGAAATATCAAAGTAGAACTTATTATTCGTGCCCATCGTGCTGCCTGGAGTAGTATATTCTCTTAACCCTCCACTTGTTTGAAGACGAAGATTTTCCGCTTTGTATCCGTTATCACCCACTTTTGTGAAAGAACTGATTCTATCCTTACTTTTATTTATTGAGTAAAGCTCAACTTCTAGTTTGTTGTCCTTCCTGTAAGTTACGGCGGTAATTGAGATATCATTTATGGTACCTGTAGGTCCTATCTCCTCTAAGCTATCAAAGCTGTCGTAGGCTTTCAGCTTAAAATCCAAGGGGAGGTTATAATCACTGTATTCCAGCGTATAAGTTGTTTTAGAATCAATTATTTCCTCATCAACCTTAAAATTGACTGTGACAATTTCTGTTTTTCCCCCCGAACCAATTACATAGCTATCAGTTTTATATTCCTTGCCATTAGCATGGAGTGTAATGTTAAACTTTTTTAGTTGTCCACCTTTCTCTAGCTCTTCAATCACTTTCTGCTTCTCCTCTATCGTCTTACTTTCGATGAAGTTTTTCTTTTCTAGATCAAAGGATATACTTATATCTTCTTTTGTAGCTATGACATTTCTAATAGTGAGGATTGCCTCATCATTTTCGGCCGTCAGATTTCGTCCATCTACCACGTATTCAATAGTTTTATTGTTTTCTACGATTCCATAACCTGGTATAAAGCTAAACAGCCTGCCAAATGCATTAGCAACATTGTCAACTCCCATCGTAACTATAGAAAGCATGACCAATACCACCGCTGCTGTTGCAACAGTAATCACTTTTCGAATAATACTCTTACTTTTCTTAAAACCTGTTTTATTATATACAGACTTCTTAATTCTGTTCATTGTTGCAGAATCTATATTCATTTTTATATTAGAATTCAATAATTTGTCGGTTTCATTTATATCAAGACTATCAAGTGAATTAACTATTTTATCTTCCATACTATCCTCCATATCACATATCCTCCCTTTCCAATATACTTTGACCGCTAAAAATTCCTTTGAGTTTTACAAGCCCTCTGGAAACCTTTTTATCAATTGTATTTTCCTTTAACCCCAATAGCATTGATATTATTTTAGTGCTTTGACCAAAATAGTACTTTCTGATAAATATTTCATTATCAGGTTCACCTAGTGATTTTATGCTTTCGATGAGCAGTTCTTTTGTCTCTCGTTCAACACCTTCTGTAGCACTTGAAAGCTTTCCCTCAGCTATTACATTACCCTCATAATCTTCGATTGAAATCACCTTGCCAATACTTTTTGCCTTTTTCCTAAATAAATCAATTGCCCTTCTTTTGGCAAGTACTGCTAAAAAAGCTTTAAGTGACCCCTTTGTAAGGTCAATACTATTTCTTTTTTCATAAGCTTCATAGAAAATGGTACTTACACATTCTTCTATATCTTCTTTTGAACAAGTCGAATAAAGCTTATTATGAACAATTATATATACCAGTCCAGCATAAGACTTCATAAGTTTTTCAAGACCTTTTTCTGGATTTATATTTAAAAGTGCTAATATTTTTTCTTCCAACGAAATACCTTCCTTTCTTAAGTAGATAACCGGTTTCATTATATAATTCGTAGTTGATCTATAGAATCTGACAGAGGTGCATTAAAAAAGGATTCATTTCATATATTTAATATTGAATGAACCCTTTTTAGTAATCTTAACATAGCTACGTCTGCTATTCTTCCAACTTTCCTATTTTTTTAAAGAAATCATGTATTCTCTTATCCTGTATCAAATATTTCAAATCTGTTTGACTGCTAATCGTTATTGAATTTAAATCAGAATCTCCTATAGTAATCTCAGGAGGTAAACGTGACCAGCATGCCGCTAGCACAAAACCTGATGAGTATATTCTATCCTCTCCAACAGTTACAACAACAGCCTCACTATCAGAGCAACCCAATAATTTGCTACCCCCATATAAACTTAATCGTAGTACCCCGTTTTTTGCTAATTCCTTACTTTTAATGAGTGCCTCAAGCTCATCTTTTGCTAATGCATGCTTCTTTAAAAATTCGGCATTAAATACAATTGTATTAGTTTTAAAATTGTACTTCTCAATATCACGGTCAGTAAAAAGTGGAGTGTCTTCAATCTCAAGTTCAGATAAATATTTTTTTCCACCAGAGATATATTCCCCGTTTTTTACACTGCCATAGGTCAATGCCTTTCTAACACTTTCAGCTTTAACCTTGTAAATAGCAAAGCCGTAGGTTGAATTTTCCAATACAAGCTTATCTTTTTCAATTTTTAAAGCTTTGATTTCATTTGAAGTATCAAAATCACTTCTCAAAGTACCATATCGATATTCCTTTACCAATAGCTCGTTGTCTTTAATAAATGACTTAAAATCCTTTGCCATGCGCTTTGACATATAATATTTTGTATTGGTGGCAATATTATATCCACTCACATCACTACTCACGATGCCAGAACCAAAAGACGTATTTACATAAATCTCATATTTGCTATCTCTGTCAATATCGGCTAAGAAAATCTCGAATACAGGCATGCCCTCTATCATGCTAAGAAGTTTGTCATCTTTTACGACTGCGACACCATCAATACTTGCATACTCCAGCTTGACCTTGTATAACTGAACCCTTAAGTTTTCCCAGGCTTCTTTTATAGTTATCTCATCTATAGATACCTTTGATTGTATATCTCCCTTAAAACCTTCATCTTTAAGATACTGAACTATCAGTCCCTTAATCTTATCTAGCGAGGCGCCTCCATTAGGAATGATTTTATCTTTAGATACAACTTCAACCGCAGGTAAAGTAGCCGTTTTATCACTTGTTTTTATATTCTGGCTTTTATCACCGCATCCTCCCAGCACGCAAATAAATAAAAGGCCAATACATAGAAATGAAACATACATTATTCTATTCATTTTTAAGACTCCTCCATCCATTGTCGTTAATAGTCTTGGTGACTCAAATAAATATCCGCGGTTATATCGCAGCTATCTTCATCGAACCGGATTTGTAAGTAAAATGGCCGATATCACAACAAGAAATATCATTGTTGCAGCCAAAGCAAATATGGATAATTTTTTATAGGACAGTACATTCATAACCCGTACCTTCACATTTGTCTTGCCAAAAGCAGTAGCCATGAATAATTGCTGTCTTGAGCTCACGTTTATCAAGGTCTTAGCATACCGCTTCCTTGCTTCGACGGATAATGGCTTTACAGCTTTTGTATCGCAGGTTAGCTCCATGTCGTCAATGAACAATTTCATAAATATCCATACAAACGGATTAAACCAGTGTATGCACGCAGTAAAAATCGCTATTAACCTAAGTAAATTGTCATGTCTTCTCACATGGACAGCTTCATGTAAAAGCACATATTGCAGTTGTTCTTCTTTATCTATATATTCTTTAGGAATTATGATACGTTGTCTGAAAACGCCATACAGCTGGGGAGATTGTACCATATCACTACAATAAATATTGTCTTTTACTAAAAATGCATTTCGCAATTCACTGCTTGTTAAGTAGTATAATATAGCAACTGCCAATATTGCACCCACAGCACCTACAAGCCATACAAAGGCTGCAATCTCAAAAACTGTTTTTAGTTGCTCAGTTTTATAGGTGACAGGAAAATAAGTATCTGCAGCACCGATAACATTCGTTGCACTCATATTTATGCCTCCAGAATTTAGTGCTGGCACTCTAACCACTTTTTTTATAAGCGAACCAGTTAAATTCATTAGGCTAATACTACTAGAAACAGAAAATGGAAGTATTAACCTTAATAATACCAGAGACCATAATGAGTAAACACCCTGCCTCGGGATATGCTTGATCATTCGCAATATTATAATCAAAAAGCCAATAAAGGTTGCAGTAATGCTCATATTGAGCACTGTATAAAATGCAGTATCTAGCACGCTATTCACCACTCTTCTCAATAATACGCTTAAGTTCCTCAATCTCTTCGGAACTCAGTTCTTCATTCCCTATGAACGCAGCAAAAAATAGCCTCTTTGAGCCCTTGTATAGTTTATTTATAAGATTTGATGTTTCAGCAAGCTGGGCTTGTTCTCGTGATATCAGCGGAGTACACACGAAATTCGGTTCGTCTCTTCTAACCGCATCCTTCTCCACTAGCTTTTTAAGAACTGTATAGGTGGTATTCTTGTTCCAGCCGATTTGCTCCTGCGCTAGCACTGCCAAACTTTTTGCAGTTATTGGAGTGCTATCCCACAAAAGCTCCATTATTTTAATTTCACTATCGAAGAGTTTTATTTCTTCCATATCTGTCTCCCTGAAAATTTTAATTTAATCTAACTTGCTAGTTTAGGAAGTTAATTTTTCAGCTTCCAGACTATTGCAATAGTTTATATTATTAGACTACTTCAATAGTCTGGATTTGTCAATATAAAAGTTAATTACATACTTCAATATTAATCGCTAATTTCTCCTCACATTGCTGGAAATAAAAAAACCTGGGCAAGTAATCACCCAGGCGTTAAAAAATTAATCTTCTATAAAATCTTAATCTTCATCAGAATTAAACTGCTTTATGGTTTTATATATACCTTGCATTTTCAAATCTGTATCAGCAATAGTATCCGCACATTCCTTCAGCTCTTTAGCAACTGAATATGGTATATTTTCAATTGTTTTATATTTTAACTGATGCTCAAGGCTAGCCCAGAAATCCATCGCAATTGTTCTGATTTGTATTTCAACTGGTACTATTTCTTTTCTGTCAGAAAAGAACACAGGTACTTTAACGACCAAATGCAAACTACGATAACCATTAGCTTTTGGATTTTTTATATAATCTATTTCACGTACAACCGTTATATCATCCTGCATTGTCAACATATCTGCTATCATATAAATATCGTCTATATAGTTACACACAACTCTAATTCCAGCTATATCTGTTAAATTCTCTTTAGCAGCTTCTATACTTATCTCAAGATCTTTTCTTTCCAGCTTCTCAAAGATACTGCTTATGGATTTTATACGGTTTTGCATGTGGTGAATAGGGTTTCTTTTGTGTACAACTTGAAATTCGTCATCTAAAATTTCCAATTTTGTACTAATTTCACGAGTAGCTGATTGAAATAAATGCTGCATTTCAATAAAACTATCTTTAATTCTCTCCATATCTTCAAGTGTTAAAATTTGATCCAAGCTATTTAATGAGCTAATAGCAGTAGTTTTTTTCATAATCATTGTAGTTTTACCTTCCTCTGTCCATTACATGTCATAAGAATAATTACTCTTATTATACTAGCTCAATGTTTATTAAGTATGAATTAAATATTAAATATTAATCAATTCTCTTTAATAATATTTTATTGTTCTGCAATATCATGAGAATTACTGTTGGAATTTTTTATATCCGTGTAAATGAGAATAGCATATCTTAAGAATTCTGCGCTACCTGGTTGTTCTTTATCATAGTATGCTTTAAATCTCTCGTCATCAACATACATCTGAGCAAGTCCAGCATGAGCTTCTTTAGTATAGCTCCCCCAAGAATAGCTCAACCATTGGCGATGCAAATCAGCGGTTTTCTGTGCCAACTCTCCTGCTGGGTCACCAGTAGCTAAGGCTGACTTAAGTGTATCAATTACTCTCTTACTCAGGCTTTCCCACTCATCATATTGTTCTTTGGTCATATCTTTTAGTTTTTTGTTTGATTGCTTCACTTGTTCACTACCATACTTAGTCGTGATTTCTTTACCATATTTCGCCTCATTTTCATCAATAATTTTCTGTTTAAAGCCTTCAAATTTTTCTTTATCAGTCATTATAATTCTCCCCTCTGATGCCTCTATCGTTTTATCAATATTAGCAATTAACAAATTTAATCTTTCTCGTTTTGTCAAAAGTTTTTGACGATGTTCTCTCAATGCCTTGGTGCAATCATAGTACGGTGCAGTTACAACAATATCCTTTATGCTTTCCAGAGATACATCTAGCTCTCTGTAAAAAAGTATCTGCTGTAGCCTGTCGACTTCTGATTGCCCATAAATACGATACCCTGAAGAATTGATTCTTGCCGGCTTAAGAATCCCAATTTCATCATAATATCTTAGTGTCCTAGCGCTGACTCCAGCAATTTTTGCTAACTTTTGCACTGTGTATTCCATGCTCTCACCTCCTGACACTATCAATATACACCTTTACGTTGCGTCAATGTCAAGAGGTTTTTAAAATATTTTTTGAAATAAATTGAATGCTACTCAATAACAATAAAATAGAGTAACCGCCTTAATTGGTGTTTACTCTATTTTACTTTCAATAATTTCGCTTAATGCAATCTTTAACAGTATCTTCCACATCTGTTTAGAGACTTTTGTTTTTATAACTTAAATTTTCCCACCAACTTTATGAGAATATCTGAGCTCTCCATCGAGATATCCGCTTGCTTCATAACTTTATCTGCATTTTCAACAACAATCATTGACTTTTGTGCAATATTCTTTGTTCCCTCAGCTCCTTCATTGGCGGCTGCAGAGCTATCGGAAAGATTGAAAACTGATGCTACCACAGTCTTTGAGTTTGATTTATAACACCTTTAACAACTTCTTTCATAGATTGCTGCATTGCACCTATCGCTTTTGCCAGAACACCTATTTCATCCTTGGACTTCATGAATTTTTCAGGTATCTCTGTAGTGAAGTCGCCTGTGGCTACCACCATCATATGCTCAGAGGCTATTTTTATCGGGGTTGTTATGATCTTTGCTATAAAGTAAGCTATAATCAGCCCTCCTAGGAGGGAAATAACAGATGCAATAAGACCAGAATATCTCATCTTATCCAAACCTGATAAGACTTCAATCTCTGGAGTAGTTATCGCTAGAGACCAGTCTGTTCCTTTTACAGGCGCAAAACTTAGATATTTGATAATACCATTATATTCGTATTCTCTCGCTCCTGACTTACCCTCTATCATCTGTTTTTCCAAATCTACCAGAGATTGAAGGCTAGGATCAGTTTTAATGTTTTCTAAGTCATTAAATCCTTATCTCTATTCTCTTATAGGATTTATTTCTTTTAATAAAAATAGCCTCCAAAATACAATTTTTCAATAATTTGAGCCTAAACGGAAGGTTTTGTAACTTGAGCGGTCAAGAGATCTCATAAACCAGTGAAAGCGATTAATGTATTTTGCGGTTTATTCTTCATACTTTAATCATTATATTATATTGTAAAAACTTAGCTATTGTGAGTGATTAGGATTGAAGTAAGAATTTCATGCTTTGCACCATATATAACCCCGTCCATTTAACATAGTTTGCTAAGAAATTTATTCCAGCCCATATATCAAAATTATTTTTTCAACTTAATGATTCACAAATTAATTAATAATGGTATATAATATCATTAAATATCTAATTTAAGGGGATTTCTATGTTAAACGAGTTATTTATAAATACACTTTTGCTGATTTCATTTACTTTTGTTGGTGGACATATTTCAAAAGAAATGCCCGAAAGTCTAAAAAAGAACATTTTTGGCAAAATCATTTTAGGAATTGCTGGAGGTATACTGGGAATTTTAATGATGGTATATTCTATTAAGATTACCGGAACTAGCACATTAATTGACCTTCGTACTTTATCAATTATGATGATTAGCAGTGTTGGTGGCCTTGCAAGCACATTGATAACAGGGTTAATTATTATCATATATCGCATAGGTTACAACGGAATAAACCAGTCGTCAATTTTTGCTTTAGTGAACATCTGCTTATACATAACTTTTTTTAGCATAATTAATAACAAAGTTAAGTCTCCTTGGAAAAATTGGTTAACGAAACTAGCCATTGTAGTTTTTATGACAGTTACAACCTTCCTTCATCTTTTACATGGTGTAAAAGATCAATATTTACTGATTTTTTATTTTTCTTTGGTAGTTATAGGTGCTGGAGTATTAGAATACTTCTTATTGATGTATGCTAAACGCTCTAATGAGCTGTATAGTATTTATCAAACAAATTCAACAAAGGACTTTCTTACGGGACTAAATAACACAAGACAATTCGATAAATTACTAAACTTGAGCTTTGAAAGGGTAATTGAAAACAACGAAAAACTATCTTGCTTAATGGTAGATATAGACTATTTCAAAAATGTCAATGATACATATGGACATAATGTAGGAGATATCGTTTTAAAAGAACTAGCGGATATATTAATCAAGAATTGTAGAGCTTTTGATTTTGTAGGACGGGTAGGTGGTGAGGAGTTTTGCTTATTGCTTCGAGATTGCCCTTCTGACCGCTCATATGAAATAGGCTTGAAAATAAGGAATCACGTAAAGGAGCATAAGTTCCCTATCGGACAGAATAATTTCATTAATATAACTGTATCAATTGGTACTGCCACCTATCCCGAAAATGTAGTTAATTTAGAAGAAATTCTGAAGAAAGCAGATATTGGTCTATATAGGGCAAAGCAAACTGGGCGTGACAAAGTCTGTGACTATCAGCAGTGTATGGAATAGTAATTGTTACTTTTTTTCCTTACTGTCTTTAATAAATACACTACGAAAGAATATGGAGAATGAGATCTAAGAGAATAAAAACAAAACACCCCACAAGTATTTCTACCTGCGAGATGTTTTAGGTTAACTTCTATTCCTGATGTTGCTTTCCTTAAGGGGCTACAACTGTAGTTGCATCCAAAGTGACTGCAGTCTGCGCTAACAGTCGACCATTGATCGATGAATTAGTCCCTAGCGTAATATTTGTCTGACTTAGTATTATTCCCTCAAAATGTGCTCCCGTTCCAATCGAAACGGTTTCCGCTGCCTGCCAGAAGATGTTTTTGGCTTGTGCACCACCCGCTAGGATAATCTTGATGCCGTTGGCTTGTGTAATTCCTTCACCTATTTGGAAAATCCAAACATCGTTTGCCCCACCATTAAGAGTTACATCTGAATTTATTAAAACACCAGTGCCCCACTTATAAACACCAGCTGCAAGAGTTCTACCGCTAATATCTCCACTATACAGTTCAGTATAATTTACAGCTCTTCCCGCAGCATCAGTATACGCTGTTTCCATGTCGCTTACAGCTGTAGTAAGATTACCTGGAGTTGGAGAAGTATAGTTTGAAGCGTAAGCTTTTCCAGTAATTTGACTGGAAACGGAAAATTGATTAGTGGCATCTGCCGTCAGAGAAAATCCTGTAAGGGCTGTCGCATCAATTGGGCTGACTCCAATATTCCCAGTAATAATAGAATTGGGTACAGAAGAAATCCCTGTTTTTGCCAAGATTACAAAATCATCAGCCATGCCAAGGTTTACTGAATTGGCTACTGGTGGGATGACTACTTCTGGGCCTGCTATATTTACCGTCACAGCTGTAGTTGCAGTTTTCGTTCCATCGGCTGCAGAGGTTGCTGTAATTGTGGCTGTTCCTACTGATATAGGTATTACTACTCCACCATTTACAGTTGCAACATTTGTATCACTTGAAGTCCAGTTTACATTTTTGTTTGTTGCATTTGCAGGAGTTATTGTAGCAGTTATAGTTCCAGCTGCTCCGCCTGCTGTTAAAATCATTGTTTGTTGTGTGTTAATAGCACTTACTACTACCGTCACCTCTACTGGAGCATATTTGAAGCCTTTAGTAAGGGCCACCAATGCTTCAGCTCTTGTACTCGGTGCATTAGGTTTGAAGCTGCCATCTGCATAGCCATTCATTATCTTTGCCCCAGCAACAGCTATGATGGCCTGCTTGCTCCAACTTGCAATAGAAGCCGCGTCGGTAAATGGAAGGTCATTTGATGCTGCTGTCAGAGATTTGAGATTGCTAATGATGACAGCTACTTCCTGACGTGAAATACTTCCTTCTGGGCGAATGCTGCCATCGGGATATCCGCTGATATACCCTGCTGCTTCTGCTTTTGCAATAACAGGGGCATACCATGCATCGCTTGACACATCATTATATGTAGTTTCAGTTCCACTAGTGAATGAGAATACGTTGTTTACCAATGCAAAAAACTCTGCTCTGGTAATTGCTTTGTCGGGCTTGAATGACCCATCAGGATATCCTTTTACAATCCCAGTAGAAAATGCTGACCAAATGGCATCTTTGGCCCAATGTGACTCGTAGTCATTTGAAGGTGTGTCACCAAATACAGGTATAATGGCCGAAGAAACCAATAAGAAACACAGAACCAGTGCTAGTGGTTTTCTAAAAAATTTTATCATTTTGTCCTCCTTTTAATTTTTTTCTCACCTAGAAGCTCCAATAATAACCACTTCCGTGAGACGAGGTGAAATATAAAAACTATAAAACTAATACTAAAATAGTTTTAGTATCTACTCTATTTTACCCTAAATAGTATATTATGGCAACCACAACGTTTGAATTTATTGTCGTAATATGTAGAATTAATAAATTATTTGAGAATATTTTATCTAAATACTCATATAATTGTTTATATCCATCCATGAGTGAATCAAGTATTATTTTAGTAGCCCAGATAGATCCTACAGTGGATAGTAGATAACCATACTTAATGTGCATATTCCATTGCCTGTATTTTTATAAGTATGAGGACAGTCTGCCTTAAATCGTATAGAATTACCCGTTTTTACAACAAAGTACTCGCTGCCTATGCTAATAGTAACCTCACCAAAAAATATAGTAATAAATTCCTGCGTACCCTCTGGATGAGCTTCTGAACTCAGATAACCGCTCTCATCAATTTCAAGGGAATACATTTCAAACCTCCTTGTGCTGTCAAAAGGAAATACAGGAAAGTTCCTAATCTTACCCTTATCCTCAACAAGAGGTTGCATTTCAGATTTATCTACAAACTCAATGTCAGCTTCAGGTCTGCTCATAAGTTGGGTAAAAGATATTTTAAGACCATTTGAAATTTTCCATACCGTTAATACAGTTGGATTTACCTCTCCCCTTTCAATTTGTCCAAGCATACTTTTGCTAACACCCGAAAGCTTAGCTAAATTGTCAAGGCTTAACTTTCTTTGCTCACGAAGTCCTTTTAAATTTTCGGCAATAACAGAATTTAATTTGTCCAAAATGTTTTATCCAATCCATTGACATTATAACGCACAAATAATATCATTATAATGCACAGTTTAATATATTGTCCGTTTTGTGTATTATATCATACTAAAATTAGGAGATAAATATCCATGCCGAATTTCATAGCTTTTTTATCTTATGTCCTTGTGACAACCTTTACCCCTGGACCAAATAATATAATGTCCATGTCCAATGCCAGTAGATACGGATTTAAGAGAAGTATAATGTTTAATGTTGGTATTTTCTTTGGCTTTTTTATTATAATTGCTCTATGTAGTTTTTTCAGTGTAACACTTTACAGTCTTATCCCATCTATTAAGTCAATTATGACTTATATTGGTGCTGTTTATATACTTTGGCTCGCATGGAAAACCTATAAAAGCAAACCTTATAGTGAGAATAAAAGTGAAAAACATACAAATACCTTCCTGTCAGGATTACTTTTGCAGTTTGTCAATCCAAAGGTAATCATTTATGGAATTACAACAGTATCAACTTTTATTGTGCCCTACTACAGGTCTGTATTCGTGCTTACAAGTTTTTCTGTCTTACTTGCTTTCTTAGGGTTTGCAGCGACCTGCTGCTGGTCATTGTTTGGATCTGTATTCCAAAAATTCCTAGTTAAAAATTATAAGGCCACCAATATTATAATGGCGTTATTGCTTGTGTATTGTGCAGTTTCATTATTTTTTTAGTTAACCAGTTTTCACTTTTTCATTAAAAACTTGTATCATTTGTGCTCTCCATCTCTGCTAATACTTTTTTAGTTTCTGACAGTATATTTGGTAATAGCTTTTGCAATAAATTATAATCAAGCAGTAGCCTTGCTTTTTGAATTCTGCTAGTTTGAAGACAAATTTTTGCTAAATAAAGGTTTGCAGATGTCACTAAATGGTTGTTTGCGTTTACTTGGAGTTTGGATCTTTCTAATAACTCCTCGCTTGATGTTAAATTTCCCTTTGCATATTCAATTATGCCTTTTGTATGCAAAAGTGCTCCACTGAAATTGGAATTTTCAATACGCTTGCTTGTAAATTTTTCACCCTCTAAAAAGGTTTGAATTGCACTCTGAAAATCATCTGTTTCAAAATAGAAAAAAGCAAGATTATTATAATATAACGCTTTATAAATTCCACTTGCATTATTTATATTAAGACCTTTAATATGGTCAATAGCTTTTTGATAGTCTCCATTTGCTTCATATCCTGCTGCAAGGTTTAAAGAAAAATGCAGCTTGTATAATTTATTTTTTGTCTTAGAAATTGTAGCCTTAGTTTCTATAATATATTTTTCTGCATTAGTCTCTTCGTACAGTATCTTTAATAACCTAATTACTTCTTTATTGAATTTGATAAATTTTAGAATTGTATAAGTAAACATCCAAATGAGAACAGTAACTATTATTAAGGCAAAAATAGGTATTATAATCTCAAGCTGTTCCTCTGTAAATAATGTGGCAACAAGCCCTATCGGGACACCTAACCCAATGCCAATTAAGATTGCAATGGAAAGCCTTTTAAGAAATAATTTCATATTCATATTTTCCACTCCTCGTATTTTTAACTTATAAATTATTTTATCCTAATGCAAATAAAATAAATAATATTTCAGTTTATAATACAATACTAACAACTATATCAAAAGAATACTATGGTTGAGTTTGGATAAAATAGAAGAGTAAATTGCCATTAGTGTCACGTAAGCTATTTACAGCAAAAATGACACGTGCCTTTTATGTTTGACACATGTCATTTCTAAAAACAACTTTAACTATCTGATGAGTAATTTAGCGTGAGTATCTAAATGAAAGACTAACCTTGCTCGTTATCCTTAAAATGGCAAATCCCAATATGCTTCCAAGAAGTCCTCCAATAACAGTCGATACAATAGATCCTCCGACAACAGTCCAGTAATTAAATCCTGTTTGTAAGAGACGCAAATTACTAACAATACCTATAATTAAGCTAGGTAAAAGAGCTGCTAAAGCAGTATTTTTCATTTTCCCAGCTCTCTTAAATATTATAGGTAGAAAATATCCAACAGGTATAAACATAAGAATATAAGGTATTATTATTGTCAAATAAATATACGAATAAATAATGAAGTCATTAGTAGTTATTCCAGTTATAGAGACCTGACCATCTTGAAATGATAATCCAGGTAAATTGCTAGGACTGCTGCCTACGACAAATATTAATATGGTGAAGACTATGCCAAACACGACGTTAGGAATACTTCTATAACCAAGTATATTATTGGATAATTTTACTTTCAACTCTCTACTATCGCCGAAACTTTTAATGGCTTCTTTTACTGCATCCTCTTCTTCTAAGCCTTCTTTAATATAATCCTGTTTCAACATTTCCAGATGGTCTCTATATTCGTCAGCCATTTCATATTTCTTCTTTTCACTTATACTTAAATTACCTATAATAGAGTCTATATAGGCATCAAATTCGTGCATAAAAAGCCCTCCCTACAAGATTTAATTAAATTGTTCAAGGCATCCCATTCATTTAACTTTACAGATAACCCTTTTATTCCTTCTTCAGTAATAGTGTAATACTTGCGTCTGCCTCCTGATTCGGAGTCTCCCCAGTAGGATGTTATGAGTTTTTGCTTTTCTAACCTTTGAAGAGCAGGGTATAATGTACCTTCACCCATAGAATATAAATCATTACTTTTCTTTTTTAATCTCTTAGCAATCTCATAACCATATATATCTTCCTTTTCAATTATTGATAGTAGAAGAATTTCTGTACTTCCTTTCATCATCTCTTTATTCATGTCCCCATTACCTTCCAAGTTTTACTAATTACATATTAACACCGTTTACATCGTAATGCAAGGTATTTACGTGGGTTCCCCTAGTTCATGAAAAAAGAAAAATTATTCCGTCTAATTCATCGCCTTATAAATAATTTTTTCAACTACTTGACATAGCAACATACTTGCAATACAATGTAGTCATTAGAATGCATTTTAAGGTGGTGAATATAATATGGCAAATTCTTCTCAATTATTAAAAGGGATTTTAGAAGGTTGTATTTTAAAAATAATTTCTAAAAAAGAAACCTATGGATATGAATTATATACTTCACTAAAAACCAACGGTTTTAATGATTTATCTGAAGGGACTTTATATCCTTTGCTTATTAGACTAGAGAAAAACGAGTTGCTATTATCAGTTAGCCGTGACTCTCCACTCGGACCAAAACGAAAATACTATTCTCTTACTAAAATAGGAGAAGGAGAATTATTAGACTTTTGCATGTCATGGAATAAAATTTCTAAATCAGTTAATAAGATATTGGAGGATGATGTAAATGAGTAAAACAAAATCATTAATAAAGCAATTATATGAATCAGCTAAAAACTTATCTCTAGAAAACAAAAAGGTATTTGAAGATACTGTAGTCTATATGAGAACATCACATGTTAAAACAAGAGACACAGAAGAATTTCTTCAACAGATATTAGATAGCTTTTTAAATGCAGAGCAGCAAGGAGTAAGTATTGAAACTATGCTGGGAACAGCTGATATTAAGCATTACTGTGAAGAAATAGTAACCACTTATAAATCGAGCTATAATTACTTGTCATTTTTAAGTGAATACATTATGTATACAGGTATGTTGATAGTAATATTATCTTTTATTAATTATATTACGCAAAGTATTTCTATATTTATAATGCATGGGGCTGATAACTTGACGATGGATTTAACTTTCGATTTAACTTTTATTTCTCAATCTATATTTATAGTTTTTGCCATTATTGCTGTTATGACCTATACTAGAAAAAGTTGTTTTAAAAACAATAACTCTTTTAAGGAGCCTTCTAGGTTTAATAAAGTAAAAAACTTCATAATACTTTATATATTATGTATGTTATTTATGTGTATAATGGTTGCTTTTTCAATGTTCTTAAGTGAACTAATATTATTTAGATTAAATATAATTATAGTTCTTTTAATTGGGAGTGCTTTATATTTTATAGGTAAATATTTAATGGAGAAATAGGCTAAAATGGATTACCCAAGTGATTTATTCTTGTTAATGTTTCAAGACTTATGTTAGGGGAACTAATTCGCCAGCACTTTGTTTAAGGAAAATATCTTTTTGATTATTGGCTTTAAGCTGATCAACTAGGTTTTTCATAAGCAAGTCTGAACGATTTTTATTACTTCCATAGTCTTTTAATATTTTATCATAAAGCCCTTTGATTTCTTTATTAGACTCTGGCATTACACAATATTCCTTTATGGATTTTGAAAAATAGTCTCCATCCATAGCTTCTAAGTACTTATCTAAGGTGTAAGTGTCATCCTCATTTCTTGTAAAAGTAATTGCCGCTGGGATAACACTACCACCAAGCTCAGAGAGAGTTTTATCATAAAGTTTATATCTGCTACTATAAACAGTCACAAAAACTTTTAGTTTATTTCCTTCCTCATAGCTGCCAAATATTGTAGGCGCAACAACTATAAATCCGTCGTTGGGTCTAGAGTATTGTTTAACTGCTGCATCATAAACAAGCTGTTCTATTTTATCGAGAAAATCACCTTTGAAATCTGGCAACTTTATTTCCTTATATGGTGCGAGCTGAGAAAACCAATTCTGTGGGGACAGGTTTTCATCTGTTACATTATTTTTATCACCCAAAATGTCCTTGCAAAGAGCCATTATGATATAGCTTCGAAGATCATTGCCAACACTATTTTTTTCAAACTGGGCAAGGAAATAATTAAGAGCTTCATCACCCATTTTCAATATACTCTGGTACTCATTCTGATGAGCTTTAATGTAATCGCCAGGGTTTGATGATGCCATCGGAGAGGACATAATTATCTCAACATATTTCTCGATTTTGTCATCTCTGGTGCCCTGGTCAGTATTACTTACGTATAATGACATCTTGTTTATTTTATCAATAAATTTTTTAAGAGAATCAGTACTAACAGCATAAAGACGAACATCCCCATCCATAAGTTTCTCAGTTATTTCTCTTGAATAGGTATAGTAATGTGATTCACCATCATAATTACCTGCGTTATCTGAGAATTTGTAATTTATGATGTCAACATTATCAATTAGACTAAAGAGTAGTATTGAATTTCGATAAAAAGCATCTCCACTTATGGCTCCCTGCACTAAGACACTGGAGCTGTCTTTCATAACTAAATTAATCGTTATTCCATAGGGCTTATTGGCTGTTTGAAGTTCCACGATATCACGTACAATACCTTCTGGTAATGGCATGGCATCAATGAGGGCAATAACCTTACCATTATTACCTACATATTGAGTTTTGTTGGCAACTAAAGCCTTTAAATTGTATGCCTGGTAGATAGTGGTTTTAGGTGCCTGCTCATTTTTAGGGTTTGCGGTAAACACTACTATTAGCACTGCAGTTATAGCAATTGCTGCTATAACAACCCAAATAGCCGGCTTTTTATAGTTTAGAATATTTTTAATTCTCGATTTAATATTGCTCTCACCAAAGGCAAGAGGACTTCCCGTTAACAAACCGCTTCTTTTAACAGAAAGCGAAAGCAGAGAGTTTGAGTAGCTGCCTTTAATATCATCTCCAAGTTTTTTAAGAACGCTTTCATCGCAGGACATTTCCATATCCTTACTCATTAATGCAAAGGATAACCATATTAACGGATTGAACCAGTGTACAACAAGTACTAAAAATGCAAATGGTTTTATGAGATAATCCAGCCTTTTGATGTGTGTCTGTTCATGAATCAAAATATAAGATAATTCATTTTCATTCATTCTAGTAGGAATGAAAATTTTAGGTTTTATAAATCCGAATACAAAGGGTGTTGTGACTCTATCAGTTTCAAAGATATTGTCTTTTACAAGAGTTGCAGTTCTCACATTGTTTATTACTTTTAAGTAAGAAATAATGCTGTAGAAAAGTAAAATCGCTATGCCAGCAATCCAAATAATACCTGAGATCTCCATTACGATTTGCATAGGATTTACACTCACCATTGGTGTAGCAGGTGTGCGTAATGTATTCGCAGCATTATTTATTATGTTAATTCCAAAATCTACAGTTGGATTTTGCACTGACCCGATATTGTTTGGAATATACTCAAATGTGCCTGTATTTGTTTGAGAATTAAACTTTAGAAAACTAAAAAAGCTAAAGTTAGATTTTAAATTTATCGGTGCAACAAGTCTTAACAATACTGGTAACCAAAGCACATAGGAGAAAATCTTAGGAACTTTTTTAAAGAGTAACCTTATTATAATAACTGCAAGAATAACATAGCTTGCAGTTAAACTCATATTAAGTATAGTAGTAAATAAGTTGGTCATTTTATTGCCTCCTCAATAATACGTTTCAGTTCCTCAGCTTCCTTTTTGCTAATCTTCCTATCACCAAAAAATGCCGTTAAAAACTGTGGGAGAGAGCCATCAAAGTTTTTTTCAATTACGGTCTGACTTTCATATTTTTGAGCTTCTTCTTTTTTAACAATTGCAGAAACCGTTGCATCTTCATTTTTAAGTAAACCACGTTCACAAAGCTTTCTTAAAACTGTGTATGTCGTCGACTTTTTCCAACCAAGTTTATCAAGACTAAGTTTTACAAGTTCAGTTGAATTAATAGGCTCATTTTCCCAAATTAAACTTGCAAATCTATATTCCGCATCAAATAATTTATATTGTTCCATCGTAATACCTCCATAAGTTTATTCCAATAGACCTTGCATTACTAAGTTTATCTCAGTAGACCAGCATTGTCAATATAAAAACAAAAAGAGCTATCTATAGTTAAATAGCTCTCACTCAAATAGGGTGTTTTTGCCTATCCCGCCAAAAAGGTATATTAGCATGAAATAAGGGCGCATTTTCTATCCAAGGTTAGATTTCAAGTAAACCTCTTTCTTTTGTTCTTCAGTAATTCCAATATACCTTAAAGTTTGTGTTTTTGAAGAATGGTTAAATATATCCATAAGTAATTCTAATGAAGATCCATTTTGATATGCATGGTACCCAAAAGTTTTACGAAGGGTGTGAGTA
>DATCID010000110.1:0-3535 GCA_036507975.1 Ruminiclostridium sp. | reverse complement strand
CAAGAAGGCATACTTAAAAAAGGTGAAATAGCAGACTATAAAAAGCCTATATCAAGAGAGCTGGCAGCAAGTCTTGCAAGAAGGGTAATTGGCACATATGAAGCTATACCAACTGACGATTTAGTAAAAGGCAGTGATCCATATCCCTGCAAGGGAGATAAGGGATTGATTGATAATGTGTATGTAGGATACCAAAAAATAAAAATGATTGACTATACAACTATAACAAGTAAATACTTACAGGACGTAATAGATTGCTACCGTATGGGGCTTTTGGCGGGCAGTGGCAACAAATTCATTCCAAAGGGAAACCTTACAAGAGCCGAGGCATCGGTTATTATAGTTAAGTTCATAGATAAGTCAATAAGAGTAGAAAGTGTACCTACAGCACAGGAAAGCTTTAAGTGGACAAATTCAGTAGCCAATAATGGTGAATATGATAATGAAGCTGAAGGCTTTTATGAGAATAAGGAATATACACTATATAAAGGTTTGTTTCCTATGATGGAGATATGGGATACGGCCCAGGCTATGTTTAGCAATCAGAAGCTCATTACTGGTGGAAAGGTCGATTTTGTTTTTAGCGAAAAAGTTAAAGCCTTTTCTTTGGCATATTTTAATGACGACGACCATTTCAAAAAATATATGAGTAATAATTATAATGGTTTTATTTTACCGCTTAATAGCATAGGCATGGCAACTCAAAGAACCCAAATCCCCAAAGGTCAGGAAGGTAGTTTATATGATAATGGAAATGGATGGTTGTATCAAATATCAAGTTACGAAGTTGATAAATATAATAAAGATTTGAAAAACTACAGCTACGAGCTGCTGAAGGTCTGGTTTGGCAAGGATTATGAACAGGCTAAGAAAATACATGACCAGTACCTCGGATATGCACTGAATGATGTAGCATGGAAAGAAGGAGTATATCTTTTAAATGGTAGGCAGATATACGTAATTGGTGGACGTGGTGAAGGTGGTAATTCGTTTGCATTTCAGGTATGGGCAAAGGATTTTATAACCAAGGAAACAATGCTTAAATAAAATAATGGAAGGTGATTTAATTGAATAATAAATTAAGAAAAATGCTGTGCATGATTTTATGCGCAGCATTTTTAGTTACCGGTTATCCGGGGTCCAACATAATAAATGCAGCAACCAGCTATACTTCTTTAAAGTATGAAAATGGAGGAAGGGAGTTTTTTGACCAGAGTACATATATCAAGTTCAAAGATAACTTTCAGCTTCCTACTTTGCCAAGTGGAAGCATAATACCCTTAAAAGTAAACGGATATTATCTGAATTACAGATTATTATCTCAAAAGAATCTTGTTGTTTATGGTAATTATTTAAGTCTAAAAGATAAAAACTATTTCAAATGCGGTTATCAAATACACGAAAATCTAAATGACTTACAACCCAAAATATATTATGTCGGAGGATATTTTTTAAAATCAGATGGAGTAGCCTGCAAGGGAAAAGAACAAAACCCTGATACTCATGGTGATACTTGTATAATAAATCGTGGAGAGTGGAAATATTTAGGCTTTGATGTTAATGGTAATCCTTTTTCTAACATGTGGATGATAAATGTAGCAACTGAGACAAAATTCTCAGAAAGAAACTGGATAAAAGAGCCTTGGAGTAAATCAAATGAGGTTAAAAAAGACCTTTCTGGACGTATCAGTACTTATAATGAAGCCGCATATAATGCTGATAATCATTATACTAGAACTTTAGTACAGGGTACAAAAAACTGGATATATCAAACTTTCAAAGCTTATGGAGGAATACCTAATAACGGTAAAGCTTATGACCCAAATGTATATCAGTACCTTTATGTTCAGTCAGCCCCTACACTTCAAAAGAGCGGCTCAGCTAAGATGTGGCACGTAAGAACCAATGGTTCTATCTGGTATCAGACCTTTTCAATACCAACGGTTGCTCAAAAAATTGGTATAAGTGCAATTAAAAGTGATTTACCTGTAAAATGCTATATATCAGCGGTATCAAAGATGCCAGACATTCCAAAAGGCAGCGAGCTAGACAATCAAAAAGTGAAATTGGAGTTTGAAGTAAAAGGAGTATTGCAGGATGATGTTATCCTTGATGAAGATGCTCCTGCTCCTGGTGGTTGGGTTGCATACTATAAAGATCCTGTTGCAAGAACTGTATACTATACAAGGCAAGATATAAAAGAATGGGATTTAAATATTGATAAAATAACAGGCTTAATATTAACTGATACTGAAAAACAAGTAAAGACAGTAAGTAGTATTAGCAACATAGGTAAAGCCAAATTTACAGTTGAAACAACACTTGGAGATATTAAGAAACTTCCCAAAGTTGGTGATTCATATAAGATTACAGTGGATGCAACTGCAAAAGTCAAATATCTAGACCCACATACACAAACAGTAGCAGGTACAAGTTCATTCCTCACCGGCACAATAACAATACCTATACCAACACCACCCGAAGGTGAAACTAAAATACCTGTAGTAGTAGACATACCAACTATAGATATACAAAATCATATAGGCGAAATAGCTTTTGATGGAGTATCTTTTGATGATGCAACTGACAGTACAAATATGGCACCCATAACAAGCACGGAGTTGTACATAAACGGTCAGGCGGTAGACTATAATACTTTCTTTTCAGGGCAGTATATATTTCCCGCAACTACAGACAAAAATGGGTATTTTGCTGAGATAATATGCAAATATAACCTTGATAAAAGCAAAATAATATTAGAAGGTTTAACAAATGAACAAAAAGATACAATAATGAGTGACGTACCAGTGCAATATGTTTCAATAGATTATGTATACGTATACCCTACCACGCCTAATGCTCAATTTGCTTTATCATCAAATACATGGAAGCAAAACAGAATAATAAACGTATCAAATACATCTGCAAGCGGCAATATATCTCTTGTTTTAGCTAAATACCCAATAACAGAATACCGATGGTCGTATGATGGCGATACAACCAAGCTAAACTATGGCACAAACACCGATATGATAAAGCAACTGCAATACAAGGATTCGGGAAGTTATTCATTAACACTTGAGTGCAAAAACACCTTGGGTAAATGGTCAGATCCATATACCGCTGAATATCAAGTATTGGAAGATTATTCGCCAAACATAGAAGTTAATCTTACCGATAGTGTATTAACAAGAAATGACGAGCTTGGAGCATGGCACTATGACGTTAATAGCACAGATGGCGACAAGGTAGCAACTGCTAAAATTGAGCTATGGTATGATGCCAACAATGACGGAGTATTAGAAACAAAGCTGCAGGAATGGAACGGCTTAGGTGACAATGGCATTTGTGAAATAGATGATTTTCCTAAGTACACACCAACACAGCTAGGATATTATAAATACAAGCTATTCGCAAAGGATGAATTTGTAGGTGTCGCAGGACAGGACACACTAACACAATATGTTACTGATGCTGACAAAAAAGAAGAAACCTATGAAGTAGAATTTTGGGTAGACAACTATCAGCCATTATC
>DATCID010000109.1:0-6811 GCA_036507975.1 Ruminiclostridium sp. | reverse complement strand
TTGGTGCTTTTGACTATGTTGCGAAACCCTCGGGAACAGTATCCTCCAATATTCATATAGTTGGCAGGGAGATAATACAAAAGATAAAACTGGCCTATAAAGGTGTAAATAAGAAAAGTATAAAGGATAGAATACAACGACGAAGCAGCGCACCACCACCAAAGAAACAGGCGTGGACAAAAAAAACGGACTATTCAAGCTATGGCAATACATCCCGGGGCAAGGATCCTTCAAAGGTGGTTGTTATAGGTATTTCCACAGGGGGACCGGGAACTCTAATGGAGGTATTACCTATGCTTCCTGCAGACCTTAAGGCTGCGGTAATCATCATACAGCACATGCCGCCCTCCTTTACAGAATCCTTTGCAAAAAGGTTAGATGCAGCCTGCCTGATTCCAATCAAGGAAGCAGAAGCAGGGGATGTTCTCCAAAATGGAAGAGGATATCTAGGCCGGGGGGGATACCAAATGGTGGTAAGAGGAGAAGGTGGAATTATAAGACTTCCAAGTACTCCCAATACAATTTTTATGCCCTCAGTAAATGTTACCATGGAATCTGTCCTAGAAGCCTATGGCGGAAAAAATGTAATTGGAGTTTTAATGACCGGCATGGGAGACGATGGAGCTGATGCCATGGTAAAGATTAGAAGGGCAGGAGGCATAACCATAGCTGAGGACGAATCCACAGCAGTGGTTTTCGGTATGCCAAGGGAAGCGATCGAAAGAGGCGGCGCTGAAATTGTACTACCCTCATATAAGGTAGCAGAGGCAATAATAAGAGCTGTTAGAAAATAGGAGGAGAAAATGAATACAATAATTAACCAAAAGACTAATGAGAAGCTGGTAGTAAAATAAATAGTTGCAAATTACTTACATAATTTAAAGCTTGGGTGGTGATTTTTATAAATGAAATGAGTAAGGCTTATATAAAAGAAACAGAAGATTTGTTAAAGCAAGCAGTGGAATGTATCTATAGACTTGAAATGGAATATTCGGCTATTGACATAAATAAGTTATTCAGAATGGCTCATATTATTAGAGAGTCTTCACACAAGGAAGGCAACGAGGACATTGTAAACCTTATGCAAAACCTTGAGGGTATGCTTATTTATGCAAGAAAGGGCTCCATACGATTTGACAAGAGCATTGTATCCCTTTGCTTTGAAGCCATGGATATAGTAAAAAAGATACTGTTATGCAAAAGTGAGGAGGGTTCTCAGGAAATTATGGAGGGTCTTGCAAATGCAGCTTCAAGAATTAATGAAATGATTGAAGTATTTATAAGAGTTAATAGATCGGTAGAGTAAAATACAGAATTCTATTTTTTTACAAGAAAATATAGAACCTGCAAGTTATTTATAATATAGAGTCTTAGTCGGTGATTTTAATGGATGATATCGTACAAGCCTATATGGAAGAAACAGCTCAGTTTGAAGCAATATTAGATATCTTTAATTCTAAGGATTGATTTAAAAGGATAGGTAATAGGGTGAAGGAGGTGCAATATGAATAATATCATAAACTTATTTGATGAGCAAGAAGTAAAGTCTCTCATAAAAAAACTGATTATAGAAAAGGAAAGGTATGTTCAGGAGAAGCTTGCACAGAAGATCGGAAGTATGAAGGATGAACGAACCGCCGAGCTTGTTTCTGAGTTATTTTATTCAGAGGATGCTTATATTAGGAACATGGGAATAGAATTATTTATTGCACTTGAAGAAAAGTCATTACCGGTTTTAAAAAGAAAGCTGACCGATGGAGATAGAAATATACGAAAATTTGCACTTGATGCTTTAAAATATATAAAGGGAAATGAGAGCTGTGAAATTGCCTTAATTGCTCTTGAAGATGTGGATGAAAATGTTGTGGAAGCAGCATTGGAGGTTATTGCGCTGCAGTCGTATAGTAAGGCAACGGGCAAACTTTTGGATCTTCTTAAAAATACAAGTAGCGTCTGGATTATTAATGCCCTTTTAAGAACCTTTGCAAGTCTTGAGGGAAAAAATGTTTCAAGAGTTATTGAGGAAAAAATATTTTCAGTAGAGGCTACTACCATAGAAAAGAACATTTTGGTTAATACCTATGTCAGGACTCTTGGAAGTATAGGAACCTACGATGACATTGAAGTTATTATAAATAAATACTCAAAGGATTATATGATAGATGATGGGAATCTGTTTTTTGGGTTAAGTAATCTGGTTGTGAAAAACGACATTTTAAAGCCCAAAAGAGAAGTGGTCCAGGAACTTGAAAAAATTTTTAAAGAACATTGGGATTACAAGGATAGTAGTCAAATATTTAGCTCCATTGAAGCTTTTGTAAAACTACAGCTGGATTTCTTTCTTCAGGATATAAAAGAAATATATAATTTTTATAAAGGCGAGGAATTCTTCATAGAAAACCTCTATGACCTAATACAAAAACTTAATGATATACCTGTTAGCTTCGTTAATGAAATGCTGTCAAGTGAAGAGCCAGAGCTCATAATTATGGGGATTAGGTTAATATATACTAAAAAGTTACCAGGCTTTAATAGTATTGTGGAGGAATTATGTAGTTTTGAGGACAAAGAAGTATCTAAAATGGCTATTTCCATTATTACAGAGCTTGATTCCTACAAGAATAACTTGCTCCTTGAAAGATTAATGGATTTTAGCGAAGAAATAGAGATAGCATCCGTTGAAGGCAAATTAGAAGGGGAAGCAGTTGATATTGAATACCTTCTATTTAAACTTGATAATCAAAGCCGAAAAGTTAGGAAGGCCGTAGCTAAGATGCTTGCCCAAATCCCAGGAAAAGTAGATATTGAATCCCTTGAAGAAATTGTAATGGGAAAGAATGGGGAGGATGGCATGGAAGCGCTGGAGGTTCTATACAGAGTTAATGCAGAGGTTGGCATGAGGCACATAACCTCAAGAATGGACAGTACGTATGAGAATGTTAGAACAGGGCTTATTGAAATCATGGAATATTCACCGGACATTGAATTTTACAGCTTTATGAATACTATGATTAACGACTCCTCACCAAAGGTTAGGAAAAAGACAATAAAAGCTTTGAACAGTAAAATAGATGATAGAAGCTTTTGCCTACTTGAAAAACTATATGGGGATGAATCTGATATAGTAAACAAAATGGCAATTGTCTTAAATTTACACAGATTTAAAAACGATAATGCTTTGGATATTGTAATTAATGCCACCAGTAGCAAGGACATCTTAACGAGGATAGCAGCCGTAAGGTCCTTGGGATTTTTTAATAATAGTAGAGGGGATTTTGCTTTGCAAGGGATGTTATCTGACGAGGTAGAAGAGGTGAGAGAAGCGGCGGTGGAAGCTTTATGTAGGACTGAGGTGGTAGAATGATATTATCCGATGAATTATTCGATAAGTTTATAAAATTGATTTATAAAAAAACAGGCTTATATTATGAAAATAATAAAAAGTATTTTGTGGAGAAAAGAATTGAGAAGCGCGCAGAATTACTTGAAATGGATACATTAAATGAATACTTTATGCTGCTTAAATTTGCAGAGGACTCCTCTGAGTTTTATAAATTAATTAACGACCTAACTATAAACGAGACATACTTTTTTAGAGATTATCCTCAACTGAGGAACTTTGCAGAGGACGTACTATCTGTATTTACAAAGGATAAAGAAAGCAGGAAAAAAATCAAAATATGGTGTGCCGCATGTTCCACAGGGGAAGAGCCCTATACCCTGGCCATTATTCTTCAGGAAATGCTTGAAGATCCGGAGGAATGGGAAATTCAGATACTCGCTTCGGACATAAATACTGAAGTACTTAAGAGTGCAAAAGTCGGACTTTATGATAGTAGATCGGTAAAGGATGTCCCCCCGGAATATATGGAGAAGTACTTCACTAGAAGGCACGATAAGTATCTTATTAATCTTAATGTAAGGAAGTTTGTATCCTTTAAGCGTATTAATCTGATGGATGAAAATTCCATGAGTAGTATTAACGGATGTGATTTCATATTCTGTCGAAATTGTTTGATATATTTTGATGATGTATCAAGAAAAAATGTTTTAACCAACTTTTATGAATCTTTAAATCCTGGGGGTTTTATGTTCCTAGGACACTCGGAATCTGTTGGAAGGATTTCATCTGCCTATAAGGTTCAAAGAATAGGTGATACCATAACATATTCAAGACCTAAATGAGAGGAAGGTGAGAAAAAGTGAAAAAGAGAATACTGGTTGTGGACGATTCGGAAATGGTAAGAAATTTCCATAGCTATATAATAAAAATGTTCGGTTATGAGGTAACAACTGCGGAAAATGGTGTAATTGCCCTGGAGAAGCTTCTTAGTGATGAGTATCACCTACTGGTGACAGATATAAATATGCCGAAAATGGATGGATATGAACTTATAAAAAATGTGCAGGAACAAGGTATTGCTATTCCAATTATAATAATCTCCACAGAGGATGAGTATAAGTCAAGACTCCCTGGAGTTTCTCCGGAAAATAGAATACAAATAGTGAAACCTACAGACCCTGAAAAACTGGTAAAGACTATCAAAATGCTTCTCTAAGGCTAGGGGGTGGATATTATGAGTAATAGAATTTATATAGAAGACATAGACGTGGTAAAAATGTTTATCGATGAGTGGATGGAGTGTATTGAAGGACTTGAGAAAGAAATTCTAAAGCTTGAAATTCACTCAGATGATATTGAGCTCTTAAATAATATATTTCGAAGGGTCCATAGTATTAAGGGTGGATCTTCCTTTGTAGGACTAACGAGTATAACAAAGTTAAGCCATGAAGTAGAGTTTACCTTGGATGCCATAAGGAAGAAAAAAATAAATGTAAATACAGAGCTCATTGACAGTTTACTTTTGTCCGTGGACTTTTTAAACAGTTATATAGTTAAGCTTTTTGAAAGTCTAAAAGGTCAGGATTTAACTGATGAGAATGGTGCGACATACCTACAATTCGAGTATGAACAGGACGAAGAATGTGTTCTTGAAAGCTTAAAGCTAGCCCGGGAAAAGTCCGAGGCCAAGGAGATAGAAGACATATTGCCCCAAGGTGAACCGCCCAATGAAGAGATTGGACTAGAGCTTCTCCAGACAGAGGAGTTTAAAAGAGGTCTAGCTGAGGGAATCAAGGAACAGTTCCTAATTGAAAGCACAGAGCATATTGAACATATTGAGAACTATTTGTTAATAGAACTTGATAAAAACATGAATGACAAAGAAGCAATCAATGAAATGTTCAGGGCTGTACACAGTATCAAAGGGGGAGCGGGAATATATCTTGCAGCGATTCCACCCAAAGGTCAGGAACATATGAGATTGAAGGACTTTTCAGAAGTTGTACATACTTTTGAAAGCATGTTGGCCGTGGTAAGGGACAAGAGAGGTAAGTTTGAAAAAAACCTCATCGATTTAAGTTATCAGGTTATGGATTATAGTAAGTCCTTTATAAACTCCCTTGAGACCGAAGAATTCAATGGCTTTCTTGATAATAGTATTCTTGATAAAATTAAAGACCATATGCGGCCGATTGAAGGATTGGAAGGTAATAGTGCCCAGAAGGCTGAAACAACAGGAAATCAGGAAGTAGTTAACTCTGATGCAATGAAATCAAAGGGTAGTGTGAATCAGAGCATCCGGGTCAATCAAGAAAAACTTGATAAAATGATGAATATGATTTCGGAGCTTATAATCGTAAAAAATTCCTTTATGCACATTTCAGCAAAATTAAATCTAGAATATGACCTGCCTGAAATGTCAAAGGAAGTAAAGCAAGTGGGAGCTTCTGTAAACAGAATCTCTGATGATCTTCAGAATGCAATTATGTCAATAAGAATGGTGGAAATAAAAACCATATTTCAAAAAATGCACAGAGTAGTCCGGGATATAGCTCAGAGTACAAGTAAAAAGATGGACTTAATTATGGAGGGTGAGACCACTGAGATTGATAAAACTATAATTGAACAGATAAGTGATCCCTTGGTACATTTAATTCGTAATGCTGCGGATCACGGCATAGAAAGCAAGGAGGACCGCCTCCTAAAAGGGAAGCTTGAAACAGGAAGAATAGTCCTTAGGGCTTATAATAAGAACAAGTATGTGTATATTGAAATTGAAGATGATGGTAAGGGTATTGATGCACATAAAATGAAAGAAAAAGCAATTGAAAAGGGATTTATTACAAGTAGTGACGCTGATAGGATGAGCCATACTCAATTAATAAATCTTATTTTTCTTCCGGGCTTTAGCACTGCAAAACAGATTACTGAGGTTTCCGGTCGAGGTGTGGGTATGGATATAGTTAAAAGCAATATTGCAAAGATTAGTGGTAGTATCGCAATTGAGAGTGAAGTGGATAAGGGTACAAAAATGATTATTCAATTACCCCTTACTCTAGCAGTTTCCCATGGCCTCATAGTTGAAGTAGCTGGAGAGAACTACATCTTTCCCTTGGAATACATCTCAGAAACTGTAAAAATAGGTAGGAGCAATATCCATGAGTTTAATGGAAAATGTTTTACTTATTTACGAGGTGATATTATAGGAGCTGAGTGGCTTAGTAAAATTTTTCTTGTAGGTGACAGGGATAATGAAAAGGATGAGCTAAACGCAGTAATAATTTCAAATGGTGTTGAAAAATATGCAGTTATTGTAGATAAACTTAATAGTGAGCAGGAGTTTGTTGTGAAAACCTTAGAAGGTCATTTGGCAGCTATTCCAGGGATATCCGGGTCTACACTTCTAGGTAATGGAAAAGTTGTTCTAATTGTAAATCCAATTGATCTTTTGGAGCTGGTTCGTGAATA
>DATCID010000108.1:0-4206 GCA_036507975.1 Ruminiclostridium sp. | reverse complement strand
GCTTCTGATTTTGGTACTTTATGCAATGTTCTTTCCTCAATCCAAAACGATTGTTTATATTTGCTTTGCAGGATACATTTTTCTGGTAATCCTGTGGATATTAAGATGGGATTCTAAGAACTCTCTAACTTCTTTATCATTGGTAGGTGGTGCCTTCGCCGGGGTTTTCCTGATAATCGTGATGCAGGGTGCCATTATTACCTCTTTTACGTGGACATATCACAATCTATCTCAAACCGCTTCATCCATCGTAACATGGTTATACCCGAAAGAGGATGAAGCATATACTCGTGCAATTGCAAAAGCACTCCAAACTAAGCAGAAAAAAGGTGTATTTACACCAGACCCGAAAGATAAGAGATATAAAATAAAAACAGACTACAGCAACCCTACTTGGGATGCGATTGGACCTTATGTAAATTGGACACTGATGATTATATTTGTGATAATCATTATACCTACGCTCCCACCCAAACTTTATAACTACAACCAGTGATACTCATGAAAACATTGGAAAGTGCGGTATTTCTGCATAAAGGCACCATATTGTGACATAAAAAAATTGACTTTCCCGGGAATTGTAGTTATAATAATTATAACTACAGGGGGGTGGTTGGGTGAGTTATGTCATAGAGCAGAAGGTCGGAAAGTATACATACTTGTACGAATGCACTGCCTACAGAGATCAAGAGGGCAACCCACGGAATAAACGTGTAACCATAGGAAAGATAGACTTAAAAACTAGGCTACCTGTATACAAGCCGGAGTATCTTGAACGCATGCGCGAGGCAGGAACGCCTGTGGAAATCCAATCCACCGAGAAGATGTTTTCAATGAAAGACATAAAGCAGTCCACTGTCAGAGATTATGGTCTGTTCTATCTGCTCCGCCATCTTTCAGACGTGATCGGGTTGACGGAGTCGCTAGCTGTTTCCTTACCGCGTTATTGGCAAGAAATCTTCATGTTGGCATGCTACCTCATCTCATCAGGCGACCCTTTCCTTTATTGTGAGGAATGGATTAAAGATACCGAGTGCCTGCCTGTGAGTAGCATGTCTTCCCAACGAATCAGTGAATTATTGACAGCGATAAAGCCGGAGGAACGGGAAGGCTTTTTCAAATCATGGTGCAGCTACCGCAGTGAGCAGGAATATCTTGCGCTGGACATCACTTCCACATCATCCTATTCGGAACTGGTGGATGATGTGGAATGGGGATACAACCGTGATCATGAAGACCTTCCACAGATTAACATCTGCATGCTGATGGGTGAGACATCGCGCCTGCCGGTCTATCACACAGTGTACAGCGGGAGCCTTAAAGACGTAAGCACTCTGAGGACCACCCTTTCAAAGTTTGACTCCATCACGGACGGACGCCCAGTACTTGCTGTCATGGATAAGGGGTTCTTCAGCCGCAAGAATGTCAATGCCATGCTGAGAGATAAAAAGATAAAGAAATTCATAATCTCCATACCATTCACGTCCTCCTTCGCAATACAGCAGGTGACTGGCGAACGCAAGGATATTGACAGCGTACAGAATACTATTGTTGTTAACGGCGATTCCATGAGGGCTGTCACAAAAGTCCGTACATGGGATAAGGAACACAAAGTTTTTACGCATATTTACTATAGTGCAAAGAAAGCATTCCAAAGGCGCGAGGAGCTTTATGCACATGTCGCCATCCTTCGTGAAGAGGCAGAGAAATCTCCCGCTAGATATGCAGAAGACACCGAATATACAAAATACCTCATCATCAGGAAGTCGGAAAAAGCGGAATCCGGCTATACCGTAAGCATCCGTGAGGATATGATAAACAATGAACTTAAAACCGCAGGTTGGGTATCATCATCAGCAACGACATCGACAATGCTAAAGAGGCAATGCGTATCTACAGGGAGAAGGATGTCGTCGAGAAGGGGTTCCTCCGGCTGAAGAAAAGCCTTGACCTCGGAAGGTTGCGGGTACACAGCCAGGAAAGCATGCAGAATAAGGTATTCATCGGTTTCATAGCACTGATTCTGCTAACGGAAATCCATAAGGTTATGTCTGATGAGGACATGTATAAAAGCATTACATTGAAGCAGTTGTTGCATACGCTCTCCAGACACCGTATACAGGAGATAAATGGAACACGTATTATCTATCCTGTAACGAAGGTACAACGCAATATTTATAAGGCGTTCAAGGTTGAGGAACCGGTGTAGTTATAAATTTCAGTAGGGATTTTAGGTATTATATATGCAATATTTGGTTAGAACTTTTAACTCTCAAGTAGCTATTTAAATAAAAGATAATAACTCAAACTTCGCAGGAGAAAAACGCCTGTAACTCCTTATATATCAATACTTGTGTAGCTTAAAATAGCATTTATAATTGCTTTTAAGCTACTTTTTTAGCTCTAAATCTCTCAGCAAAATGTTTAGGCAGTTGTATGATAAAATTATCAATAAAACTATCTATTTGCTCGGAAGTTAAAAACAATAGATCCTGTAGAACTTCTTTTAAAATATCAAGAATGACTTTTAAAACTTCTGAAAAATTTACATCTTGAAGTTCATCATGAGCAAGAAAAAACAGTTCACCCATGGTGCGGTCATCTTTATTGTTTCTATTTTCTATAGCCAGCATAATATATCTAGTCATCACAATTGTAGTATGTGCAATCATTGAATCATAAGAAAGTCCTTGAAATTCTTTTCCAAGATTTAGATAAGATTTACATATTTTAAAGAAAACTTCGATGCTCCATCTTTTCCCATAAAGGGCAATAATTTGTTCTTCTGTTAAGCTTAAATCAGTACAGATGAATCCAATCCATTTCTTTCTATCATTGCGGTCCCGAACAAAAATTAGTTTTACATCCACTTTATTATCATCGGCATCATAAATTTGTGCCATTACTGATAAAAGATATTTAGATCTGCCTGGACGTTTTCTCTTTGATTTATATATCTGGGATATTGTTTTTCTTTCACCATCGAAAATGTATTTTATTTTTGGAGTATTCTTAAGCCTACCTACAGTGTGTAGATTTAGTTTAAGTATTTTCATTATTGTAGAAGGATAAGAAAACCAACTATCAAACAATACATGTTTTGCAGGGATACCAGCCTTTACAACAGTATTAAGCATGTCAATCATAACATCTGTAGACTTTGAAATTGCTTGTTTTCTACGTTTATAGGCAATAGAATTTTTGTTTAGGGCATCCTTCATTTCGCAAAACCTATTCTTTTCTTTATCAGAACTTTGTAAATTAAACGAAAGAGGCACGAATGTATTGCCATCAGTCCATCCAGCTGTAAGCATTCTAAACCCTCTTTTATATTTTGCACCTTTGCTTGCGTGGTCAAAAACATTAGAAAGCAATTCAACTTTCTTACTTCTAGTTCTGCCATAAAATGAATCATCAACTATAATTGCATTCATGCGCTCTTCTGAAGTTAAGTTTAATAAATGTGTTTTTATAACAGCCCCGGATAGTCGTAGTAAAAATGTTTGCCAGTTTATGTACATAGAATTTAAAAACCTATATACGGTATCTTTTTCGAATTTAGGCTCATCACTTTTAGTTTGATAATTCATATACATACTTTTACCAGTGTAAACTAGCTGCAATAGATAGCAAAAAATATCGTGGACAGAGGTGCCTTTTTTCTTATAGCAATTTGATTTTTTTAAAGCATTAATCACCTTGAATTTTTTAACAAAAGCTGTGATAGATTTCATAAAGTCATTTTCATTTTGAGTTATTTGTGGTATATTATTCATATAAAGAAATCCTCCTAAACTTGATGTTTTTGTATTTGTTGTTACTTACATTATATCATTTTTAGGAGGATCTTTCTACTTATTAATGCTTTGAAACGTTGATATATCAAGGTTTTATGCAGGGTTTACATGTGCGAAGTTTGAGTAAAGTATTTGAAAAGATAGAAGCATTAAAGTATGACAGCGGTGGTGTTAAGGCGGAGGTAAAAAAGTTAGTGATATTAGAAGGTTACGTAAGAAATAATATAGACGGGATCATAAGCTATAAAGAAAGAATTGGAGTAAGCATACCAAATCCACCCCCAGGTTTGGAATATAGAAATATGGGAACAATGGAACGAAATATAAATATATTTGTGAAACGGATGAAGGGTGGCATGAGTTGGAGCGAAGCCGGAGGCTCGAACCTGAGTAAAATTATAGCATTGAA
>DATCID010000107.1:0-14069 GCA_036507975.1 Ruminiclostridium sp. | reverse complement strand
CTCATGTGTATTTTTGTTTGTTAAGCGATTCAATTATAGCATGAAATTAGGGGGTCATTGTTTTTTGTATCTAAAAAACTCTGTAACCCTTGATATATAAGCATTAAATCAAAAAAGGAGTGTAAAAATTTTTACACTACCAAATATTTTAAAGGGGTGTTTGATATGAAAAAAACAGTAAAACTACTAAGTGTACTTCTTGCAATTATCATTCTTGGAAGTGTTTTTGTTGGATGTAACTCTAGTAACTCAACAAAAAAAGGAAATGTTACATTAACGTATTCCTTTTACGGTGACAAAACAGAGATAGCTATTAAACAAAGTATGATTAAAAATTACGAAAAATTGAATCCAAATGTAAAAATCAAACCTACTTATACTGATGGCGGTACTTATCCTACAAAATTACAAACGTATTTTGCATCTGGTACTGCCCCAGATGTAATTGCCTTGGCTGCTGACATGTATACCGATTTTGCGAAAAAAAATCTTTTTCTTGATTTAACGTCATACATAAAAAGTAATGGATTACAGAATAAATTGGCCAAACAGGCAACAAATGCATTCACCTTAAATAACAAAAGCTATGCTATAGGATATGGCTACAAGACTTATGCAATTGTCTATAATAAAAAATTGTTTGATGAGGCCGGGATACCCTATCCAAAGAGTGATTGGTCTGAAGAACAGTTTATTAGTTATGCGAAAAAGTTAACGAAAGGAGAAGGAACTAATAAAATATATGGCATGAATTTTGGTTGGGAAGGAACGGAAATGATGGTAAACTTCTATAATAATAAACCTGCATACGATGCAGTAAATAACAAAATTAATATCAAAGATAATGATGTTTTTAAACACACATTGACACTATTATCCGATAGTATATCAAAATATAAAATATCACCTAGCGCTACAGAATCAAAGAATATTGGTGGAGGATTTGAAACAGGAAAATTTGCTATGGCTATAGTGGGTCCTTGGGATATAGATGGATTTGAAAAACTTATAGGTACTAAGTTTAATTGGGATATTGTTGGAATGCCTAAGTCAGCTGATTATGGAAACTGGAATTGTGGCTTAAGAGTTGATGGTATTGCAGTTTCTCAAAACTCTAAGTATAAGGAACAGGCTTTAGATTTTGCAAAATGGCTTTGTACTGATGAAAACAATTCAAAAATATTTAGCCAAACTTCAGTACCTACTTTAAATTCATACGCCAAAAGTGAAGAGTATCTCAAAGGATACCCTAAAGAATTTCCTGTTAAATATAATAAGCAGATATTTATTGATATGCAAAATCATTGTAGACCAATTTATTGGACAGGAGTATGGGGTAAAGTTAATGACCAAATTAGTAAGCAATATGAGACTTTTTTATTAGGTAAAATATCACTTGAGGAGGCAATTAACAATATGCAAATAAATTGTGACAAACTACTACTTAATAATTAAATAGCAAATATCAAATATGTAGTATATATTATATCTCCTCTGTTTGTTAGAGGAGATCAAATATATACTACATATTTATTAAAATAAATTTAGGGATTGATGGTGATGAAAATTATGAAAAATGAAGCAAACCTTAGAATGCATAAAAATAATATAAAGCTAACCAAGCGGCAGCGAATGGATGAAAAAATGTTTTTGACTTTTATATCTCCTTGGCTAATTGGATTTGTATTTTTAACTTTAGGTCCAATGCTGTATTCATTATATATGTCATTTTGTAAATGGGATGCAATAACTTCTCCTGTTTTTATTGGGTTAACAAATTTTTATAAAATGTTTTTTGTAGATCAAAAATTTTATCTAAGCTTAAGAAATACTCTGTATTTTGTATTGTTTTCTGTTCCACTAAATTTAGTAATAGCTTTAGGGTTAGCGGTCTTATTAAATATGAATTATAGAGGAAGGTCACTGTTTAGAGCTGCTTTTTACTTACCATCTGTTATTGCAGGTGTCGCAGTTTATATTGTATGGAGTTACTTGTTTAATAGTACTATTGGAGTAATAAATTACTTCTTATCTTTTGTGGGTATTCACGGTCCAAATTGGCTCACTGATCCTATATGGTCAATGCCGTCAATCATAATAATGACTACAACCTTCTGTGGCGGTGCGATGTTAATATTTTTAGCTGGTTTACAAGATATTCCTGAGTCAGTTATTGAAGCAGCCAGAGTTGATGGAGCTTCAAAACTTAAAATCTTTCTAAAAATTAAATTACCTCTTCTAAGTCCAATAATATTTTTAAATCTAATAATGTCAATAATCGGATCTTTACAAATATTTGCACAACCATGGGTAATGACACAAGGCGGCCCGGTTGATTCAACATATGTGTATGGTATGCTTGTATATGATAGTGCATTTCGTTTTTCAGAATTTGGATATGCGTCTGCATTAGCTTGGTTCTTATTTCTGATTATCATGAGTCTTAGTTTAATAATTATTAAAACATCTTCTGCATGGGTATTCTCTGAAAGCGCACAAAAATAAACTATTATTTAGAAGGATGGTATTAAATTATGAAAATTAAATCTATTTTAGCAAAAGGATACTTTAATAAGTTGATATGGTATGTTTTAATGACTATATTTGCATTAATTTTTTCAATGCCTTTAATATGGTTGTTTTTAACAGCATTTAAAACTCCTCAACAAACAGTTGCATTTCCGCCAGAATGGATTCCAAATCCATGGACATTCAGAAGCTTTGTGGAAGGATTTGCAGACGGTAGTTTTGGTAAACAGATATGTAATAGCATTATTGTAACATTGTTATGTCTAATTGGTACATTAGTTAGTAGCTCATTAGTTGGATTTGGATTTTCGCGTCTTCAAGCGCGATTTAAGAATTTCCTTTTTATAGTTTTACTAGGAACAATGATGATTCCAAGTACAGTTACTTTGATACCAACATATGTATTATATTCCAAATTAGGACTAATAAATACATATGTTCCCCTTGTTATTCCCTCATTTTTAGGTGTTGGAGCCTTTTCGATATTCCTTGCAAAACAATTTTTTGACACTTTACCAAAAGAACTGGATGAAGCTTCAATGATAGACGGATGCTCTTGGTTTAAAACATTTGCACTTATATATATTCCAAATTCTAAGCCTTTATTAATTGTAATATCAATATTTTCATTTGTTGGTACATGGAATGACTTTTTTAGCCCTATGATTTTTTTGTTAGATCCCGATAAATATACTTTAGCAGTAGGGTTAGCGATGTTTAGGAATCAGTATGGAGGTGCATCAGACATTGGTCCATTAATGGCTATGTCACTTGTTTCAATTCTACCGGTTTTTATATTGTTTTTTATTGCTCAGAAGTATTTTGTGCAGGGCATAGCTACTACGGGATTAAAATAAAAAGTTAGCTCTTAGTTAACCAGGTACTTCCATGATATCCACCATTATTTAGTTATATTTTTTAATGAGCAAGAGGATTTCACAACTAGTGTCTTTAGGGAGCGTATTGAAGCATTTTCATATCTCATGTTAATGTGCATGCTTATGCTTTCCGTAGCAGAACATGTTGTAAGAAGGGGATTATCAAAAGATAATGAACAAGTAATTGGATCAGGCAAAATAAAGATGAAAAAACCTACTCAGCGAGCAATTTATGAAATGTTCTTTGATGTTCACATTAGAGTTATTTGTCATCCAAATAAACCTTGGGAGCGTAGCTTTGCTAGTCCATTAAATGAATCATTAAAGAAAATATTAGGGTATCTGAAAATTCCGCAAAACGCCTTTATTAAGGGTGTTAGTTAGCTTATAAAAAAACGATGGAATTAATTCATGATTTTTATATTATATTCAGCGGAATATGGGATATTAGGAGAAATAAATATATTATTATAGCAATTGATAAGGAGTTTTTAGCAAATGATTTATACAAAAAGAGAGAGAGTAATTCAAACATTAATGCATAAAGAAGCAGATATGGTACCAATCGATTTTGCATCAACAAGATCTACAGGAATTAATGCACTTGCCTATTATAAACTTAAGGAGTACTTAAAATTTCATGGTAAGATAAAAATATTTGATTTAAAACAGCTTTTGGCACTACCTGAAAAAGATACCTTGAATTTTTTTCAAACTGATTGTATTCAATTGCACCGGTTAGCTCCATCAGCCGGTCTAAAAATAAATCAATGGAGATCTGAAATAATGTTGGATGGCAATGAATATGAAATTCCTGCAAACTATAATCCTTTGAAATTACCAGATGGAAGTCATGCTATTGTAGATAGTAACAATAATATTTTACTAAAAAGACCTAAAGGAGGATTGTATTTCGATGATGTTTATGCTCAGTTAGCTGATGCCTCATCTAATGAAGAAATTGATAATTTTATTTACCCTTGTATTTTAGAGGAAGACCTTTCCTATTTAAAAAAAGAAGCTGAACATTTGTATAATAAAACAGATTATGCTATTGTTGCTACCGTTGGTGTAAGTATAGTTGAGAAAGGTATAAAAGACTTTGGTTACGAAGAATTCCTTGTAAAAATATATACAGATAAAGAATTAGTAACTCGTTACCTTGAAAACCTTACTGATGCCTATATAAAGTTGCTTGATAAATATTTAGATGCAATTGGACAATACATACAAGTTTTATATTTTAATGATGATCTTGGAATGCAAACTGGACCTTTAATGGCCCCAGAAAAATATAGAGAAATATTTAAGCCCTATCATAAACGAATTTTTTCTTATGTAAAAAAGAAAGCCCCCAATGTTTTCATATTGTTACATTCCTGTGGAAGTATATATGATGTTATTCCTGATTTGATTGATGCTGGGGTTGATGCAATTAATCCTGTTCAAATAAATGCAAATAAAATGGATCCTGTAATATTAAAGAGAGAATTCGGAAAGGATTTAACCTTCTGGGGTGGTGGTTGCAGTACTCAAACAACTTTAACCTTTGGAAGTATTAAAGATATTCAAGATGAAGTGAAACGTATGATAGACATATTTTCGCCAAATGGAGGGTTTATCTTTAACCAAGTTCATAATATTCAATCTAATATTTCACCAGAGAAAATTATAGCTCTTTATAAAACTGCCATAGAAAACAGAAAATATTTATAGAGGAGGTACTCCTAATGAAAAATCCAGTAATTTCAATAGTGGGGAGCTATGCTGTAGCGTTAACCATGATGACGAAAAGATTTCCAACAAGTGGTGAGACTTTAATGGGAGAGAATTTTAAGCAGTTCCATGGTGGGAAAGGCTCCAATCAAGCTGTTGAAAGCGCTAGATTGGGTGCCAATGTAAATTTTGTAGCTTGTATAGGAAAAGATGGTTTTGGTAAGGGTGCTATAAATCTGTACAAAACTGAAGGTATAAACACTAATTACATCACAGAATCTGATAACTTATCCACTGGAGTGGGCTTTATAATAGTTGATGAACAGGGTCACAATATTATTACATTGGATTTAGGAGCTAATTTGGATTTGAACCCTGATTATGTGAACTTAATGAAAGATAGTATAATAGTCTCGGACGTTTTGCTTATGCAATTAGAAATTTCAACTCAAAGTGTTGTAGCTGCTGCAAAGATAGCCAAAGAAAATGGTGTAAAGGTTATACTTAATCCAGCTCCTTATCAACCACTTCCCGATGATATTTGGGAAGATATCTATATTTTAACTCCAAACGAAAAAGAAGCGAAATTGATTTTGGGTTATGATCCAGAATCAGAAATAGCAATACAAGAATTAGCTGATGGAATTATTAAAAAAGGTGTTAAAAACGTTATTATAACCTTAGGAGGAAGAGGTGCTTATTTTGCAACTTCTAGTTACTCAAACAAGTATCAATTAATACCAGCTAGAAAAGTTGATGTTGTTGATACGACAGGTGCCGGTGATACATTCAGTGCAGCTCTAGGAGTAGCAATTGGTGAAGGAAAAGCCCTTAGTGAAAGTGTTCAATTTGCCTCTGCTGCCGCCTCACTTTCTGTAACAAAATATGGTGTAATTGAGGCAATGCCATATAGAAATCAAGTAGATAAATTAATGAGTAGTAATTTGAGTAATATATAAATTCGTATATTCCAATAATTCAATAAGCCATTATAATATCTTTATACGATACATGATCTTGTAATACAATTCAGCATCATTTATACAATTAGGGTAGTTTTGCCTATCCCGCCAAAAAGGTATATTAGGGACAAAATATACTATTAATGTGGATTTTAGGTGTTTTGAATGTTACACAATGTACTTTTGTAACATTCACTTTCCTTATTTACCAACGACTTTGGAATTTTAATATAAAAAGGATAAATTGAAGGTTACTTAATATTAATATTTGATACTGTTATTATGTAACATATTTTCTGCTTTGTTCCTAACTCAAAACCTCAAATATGCTAATATACCTTTTTGGCGGGTAAGGTAAAAACACCCTTAATGAATTGGTGCTTAAATTTAAAATTTAAAGGTTAAAGTTTGTTTTACTTTCCCCCAGATTTATAGTCTGGGGGAAAGTTTTTGGGAAAAATAAACAAAAAATATGTTGAAATATGTTATAAATCAGTGTAAACTTGCAGATAGAGAAAATAATGTAAAATAACATGGCTGCAAGAACATATTATTAAAGGGAAGAGAAGGGATTGTATGAAATTCATAACAAATTTAGGTGTAAGAAAAAAACTTATTATAGTGTTTGTAATATCCTATATTTTTATGGTTTTAATTGGAGTAGTGGGGATATTAGGTTCAAGCAAGATAAGTCAGGGTTCTAAGGAAATATACAGCAATAACTTAATAGCTATTAAGGGTTTACAAGAGATTAAAGGAAATTTAATCGACATTGGAGATAAATCAAAAGTAGACCAATTAATTAGTGATAATGAGAAAGCCACTAAGGAGTTAAATTCAAATAATATAGCTCAGTTTAATAAAGTTAGGATTACAATAATAATTTATATAGTAGTAGCAATTTTACTTATAATTCTTATTTCCTCTACAGTAGATAAAAACATAATGAAATCCTTAAACAAGATAAAAGATAAGGCCTATAAATTAGCTTTATACGATCTTTCAGAGCCTATTGCTATTACAAGCATGGATGAATTTGGACAGGCAGCCACTGCCTTAAATATAGCCCAGGAGAATATTAAAGGGTTAGTAAAAGAAATAATGAATCATGCTTCAGACATGAGCGCATCCTCAGAAGAACTGTTAGCTACAACTCAGGAAATAGCAGCTAAAATAGAAGTTATAGATGGATCAACAGTGGAAATAAATAAATCCGTGCAAGAAGCAAGTGCTACATCAGAGGAAATAACTGCATCAATTGAGGAAGTTAATTCAAGTATGGAGGAGCTATCTTCAAAGGCTATGGAGGGCAGCAGTAATGCTGATCAAATTAAAGAAAGAGCTGGAAAAGTTCAGATATATGCTAAAAATGCCTTGGAAAAAAGCAATAGTATTTATGAAGAAAAGGAAAAAAACATATTAAAAGCTATAGAGGACGGAAAAGTTGTAGATGAAATAAAAGTAATGGCGGATGGAATTGCTGCTATTGCAGAACAAACTAATTTGCTTGCTTTAAACGCAGCTATTGAAGCTGCTAGAGCTGGAGAACAGGGAAGAGGCTTTGCAGTAGTTGCAGATGAAGTGAGAAAGCTTGCAGAACAATCTGCAGAAACCGTAAATACTATTCAAAGCACCATAATAAAAGTTGAAACCGCATTTAAAAATTTATCCGTAAATAGCAGTGACGTACTTAAATTCATTATAGAAAATATCAAGCCTGTTTTAGAAGAATATTCAAAGTCAGGAAGACAATACGGTGAGGATGGGGAATTTATAAGTGCTATGTCAGAAGAGATTGCATCCATGTCAGAAGAAGTGGAAGCCACAGTAAGTGAAGTTGGCAAGGCGGCTGAAAACCTAGCAGAAAATTCACAGCTTTCCGCAGAAAATACAGGAGATATTCAAGTTAGTATAGAGGAAACCTCAAAAGCTATGGAGCAAGTAGCACAAACCTCACAAGTTCAAGCAGAACTTGCACAAAAGCTTAACGAACTGGTACTAAAATTTAAGATTTAAGGATATATTTTAAATAAATGGGGGGAATTATAAATGGCTGATTATAAAATGGAGCTTACTACTGAAGAGATGGACATCTTAGAAGGAAAACAGGGTGCTACACTTCAAAAAGCAATGAAATCCTTAGTGTTATATGGAGAAGCCTTTGGAGCAAAACGTCTGTTAAGTATTGATGGACCCATACATCTTGTAACATCCTTTGGAATTCCTATATTAAAGCCTGTGTTTGATATGATGGAAGAGCTGATCTCAAGTGGACTTGCCACAGAAAAGAAATTTACTGTGGATCCAAGACCTATTGACTATGCAAATGTGAAATGCAGCTTACCAGAAAAAGTTGTATTTAAGATCATGTATGGAAAACAGAAGGAATATGAAGCACAGCTTAAGAAAGTAGGGCTTAAGGATGAAAACGCTTTTACTTGTACATGCTATCTTCCTCAGGTAGGTAATGTTCCGAAGAAAGGGGAGATATTATCCTGGGCGGAATCCTCAGCTGTAGTTTTTGCAAATTCAGTATTAGGGGCTAGGAGCAATAGAAATTCAGGAGTTATTGAGCTTCTTGGAGGGATTGTTGGTAAGGTTCCAGAGTTTGGTCTTTTAACAGATGAGGAAAGAAAGGCAAAGTGGTTAGTTGAGGTGAAAACATCCAAAATACCAGAGGCACAGATTTTAGGAAGTGCAATCGGTATAAAGGTAGTTGAGGATGTGCCTTATATAGTGGGTCTGGATAAATATCTTGGAAGTGGTATTAGTGATAACACCATTGACTATCTAAAGGATATGGGGGCAGCAAGTGCATCAAATGGTTCAGTGGGACTCTACCATGTTGAGGGCATAACTCCCGAGGCTGTAGAACAAAAGAGAGAACTTCTCCAGGATGGTTATAATACATATGTTATTGATGACGCAGAGATAGAAAGAACATTAAAGTCCTATCCAATGCTTTGGAAAGACAAGGATTTAAAGCCTAAAATATGCTTTATTGGTTGTCCACAACTAACCATAAACCAATTATATGGTTGGGTAGAGAAACTGGCATCAGCATTACAGGCTGAGGGGGAAAGCAAGTTAGCTATAAATACGGTTTTATGTGCCGCACCAAATGTTGCTGAGGAGTTTAAAAAAGATAAGGATATCTATAAAAAGCTAAAGGATATGGGCGCAAACCTTACATCAATTTGTCCACTTATGTATATGAATAACCCACTTTGTTCAAAAAAGCCTGTTATAACAAACTCAAATAAGCTAAGAACCTATACAACTGCAAGATACTTTGTGGATGAGGAAATATTGAAAATAATAGCTAGGGGGAGAATATAATGGGAAGGACATTTAAAGGAAGGGTTGTTTTGGGTGGAAATATTAAGGGTGAGTGTGTTGTAAGCCATGAGGGTGTAAATACCCTTGCTTCTTTTCAAAAGAGTGCCCTTAAGAAGGCTAAAAAAGTTATATGTTCTGATGGAAATAACAAAGATCTATATAATAAAAACTTAACAGATAAAATAATGTGCTTACCAAAGACTATAGGCTCAACAACAGGGGGCATGGTACTGCAAACTATTGCTCAAATGGGTATAGGACCACTAGCAATGTTGTTTTCAGAACATATAGATTCTCTTGCTGCGGCAGGAATAATACTTTCTGATGTTTGGACTAATAAAAGAATTATAGCTGTTGATGGGCTTGGGGATGAGTTCCTTAAGTATGTACATGATGGACAAGTAATTGATATAAAAGATGATGGCACAATATTTGTGGAGGGGGACTAATAATGGAATATAATAAAATATTTGAGCCAGGAAAAATAGGTAAATGTAAGCTTAAAAACAAAATTATAATGGCACCTATGGGAAATATCAATATGTCAGATCCAATTGGAAGACCTCTTCCTAAAATGATCGACTATTTTGTAGAGAGAGCAAAGGGAGGAACGGGCCTTCTTATTACTGGACTTATTCCTGTGTCCTTTGGCATTGATCCTACAGTTTCTGAGGATAATGATACTACATATTTTCCTAGAATAGACGGTTCCTCAAGAACTAGGCTATCTGGCTGGAGAGATCTTACAGCAGGGGTTCATTCCTATGATTCAAAAATATTCATACAACTTACAGCAGGACTAGGACGGGTGGGTTCTCCTGAACCTGCATTAAAAGGTAAGATGTTAAAATCCGCTTCCATTAATAAAAATTATTATGTACCACAATTGCCACATCTACCTTTCACAGATAGGGCAATTAAGAAGATAGTTAAAAGCTTTGGACAGAGTGCAATAAATGCAAAGGTGTCAGGCTTTGATGGAGTTCAGCTTCACGGACATGAAGGATATCTTATGGATCAGCTTACTTCAGCCCCATGGAATAGAAGGAAGCTTGGAAGGTATAGCAATAAATTTCAGTTTGCACTAGATGTTGTGGCTGAAATTAAGAAAAGATGCGGCGAGAATTTCCCTATAATATATAGAATCGATCTTACCCAGGGGCTTAAAGAGTCCTATGGTGAAAAAGTATTTAAAGAACGTTTTAAAGGAATGGAAAGAAGTATGGAGGAGGGACTTGAATTCTGCAAAGTTCTTGCAGAAGCAGGAGTAGCTGCCTTCGACGTGGATAAAGGTTGCTATGATAATTGGTTTTGGCCACATCCACCAGCATATTTTGATGATATACCCTATGTAGAGGAGATAGCAGGAACACTTAAGGATTACTTTAAAAAGAATAATATAGAGGCTAAGGTTATAGCAGTAGGAAAGCTTGGTAAACCTGAAAAGGCTGAGGAGGTTCTTGAAAAGGGATGGTGTGACTTCTTTATGCTTGGAAGACCATTATTAGCGGATCCCTATTGGCCTCAGAAGGTTAGGGAAGGAAGGGTTAAGGAGATTACCCACTGCATGGGTGATCAGGAGGGTTGTATACAATCCTTCATTCTTGGTGGACATCCTTGCTGTGCATTAAATCCTTACACTGGCTTTGAAGATACAAAGAAATCTGTTAAAGCAGATAAAATAAAAACTGTAGCAGTAATAGGAGGAGGACCTGGAGGATGTGAAACTGCAAAAACAGCCTATCTTAGGGGTCATAAGGTTACGCTATTTGAAAAAAGTTCTAAATTAGGTGGGCAGTTAATTTACGGTGGTAATATGAAAATAAAACATGATCTTTTAAGATATGTAGAAAATCTTCAATATCAGATGGAACTTTTAGGTAAGGCTGGTCTCCAAATAAAATATAATACCACTGTAACTCCAGAAAAATTAAAAGGAAAATATGATGTTATAATCTGCAGCAATGGCATAAAGCCTTTTATACCTAATATAGAGGGCAAGGATACTATAAGGTTTAGTGAAGCTAGAGAATTTTTAAGCACAGACATGAAACTACCAGAGAATGTTAAAAAGGTTACTGTTGTTGGAGGCGGCGTAGTTGGCTGCGAAGTGGCATACTCTCTTGCCTATGAAAAAGGATTGGAGGTTACTGTAGTAGAAATGCTTCCAAATGTAATGAGTGGAGTAGTACAGGCCAATAGATCCATGCTTTTATGGATGATGATGGGAAATGGAGCTCCCTCAGGGAAAATTCAGGGCGCAATAAAAACTCCAGTAAAAATATATAATGCATCAAAGGTTGTAAAGTTTCAGGAGGGTAAAGTGTCCATCAAAGCAAACAAAAAGAGAAAAGAGCAGTACACGCCTTGGCAGACCCTTGTACCTGAAAATATTCATAACCCCTTTGATAAGATTTTAGATCCAAATAACACAGAGGATATATCAATTGATACTGATTATGTAATATTTTCAACTGGAGGAAGTGCTGATGATTCTCTGTATTATCAGCTTCTAAAAGAAAAGGCTGCTAATGAAATTTATTGTATAGGTGATGCAAAGCAGCCAGCAAGAGCTTGGGAAGCGATTAGTTCTGCAAATGATATAGCTAGAAGCATATAAAACAAAGTGTGGTTAAATTCCCTCAAACTAATAATTTGAGGGAATTGTTTTAATAAAGAAATTTATGTAGAATAAAGGAATAGGGGTCTCTGTAGTAATGGTACTAAGTTGTAACTTTCTGTTCCATTACTACAGAGACCCCAACCTTAAAGGTAAGATTCTTGAAACAAAACCAAAGGAAACATATTGGGCTATGGCTGAGAAAAATGGTTTTAATTTTGAGAGAAAAGGTAGCAGGAAGGTAAATGAGAATGGCTCTAAACATAAGCTAGACATCACGAATCGAATTGGTTGGACTGAAATTGTGTAGAAGTATTCAATGGTTTATATCATGTCTAGATTGGGGTATTAATTATTTTTATCAAGCATATAGACTAGACAAGGGGCACCCTAAGGGTGCCCCTCTCTTTGCTTGGTAGTATAAGTTAGATAAGTGTGGTAGAGGTCAAGGTATGAAATTAAAAGGTTGCGAGTAAGCTAGGTAAGGCTATAACCTTGAGCGTGTGGTAGTAAGCTTGAGTACTGATAATTGAAGTCTAAGTGTAGAGAGGCTTTTAGAAACCATCAAAATGTGGTAATTGGTCAGGTGTATATGTTATCTATCCAAGGGGTAAACAAAAAAAAACCTAATATTTCAAAAAGATAATAAGAGGTTGAGTCTCAACTCGACAATTCAGACATATCAAGCAATTCAAGCATAAGACTATTAAGAGGGAGCCGCTAAGCGGCTTCCTTATTGCTTGGTATAGAATAATATTGTTTGGTAATGAGATTCATGCTTGGTAATTGCCTGTGATTGGAAACATTTCTTGATATTAACTCCTACCAAAATAGCAACAAACCCTCACAAAAGCTCAATACATCTTACATTTTCATCACTAGCTTACATTACCTCTACAAGCCAATTTTACATGCCACAAGTGCTTACAACCTCTCAATCCCCTCCGTCAGGTTTGAAATTTAATACAGCCTCCCCAGAAATACTAATAGACTAAACAACACCTCTAAAGCATTGATATGGCTAACTTATACCTCAATCCATGAATTAAAACACATTAATTTTGATACAGCTATAATAGTTAAAACACACTTCTTAAATCACACTATCAATATTAAGTATAATTCTTCAGCTAAGTATCTTAATCCGATTATTTGTAGTGATCCTTATCTATAGAAGTGGTTTTCTATCATGGTAATCAGGAGTAAGGTTAATCAGCTGATCAAGTATCTTATCGAGGGGTAAACAAGCTAAAAACTTTAATCGCAAAAGAAAGGATTATGAAAAATTTATATAATTAATACTAGAAAAAGGTTAATGAGCTCAAAGTAGTGATTGAGGTAGGTTGATAACATTAGGAAGCTGTAAGGTATGTACATGGAATGAATTCCTAAATGGGTATTGCAGAAAGCATTACTTGCTAGATAAGGCTATATTTGAAATCACGGGTTGTATTGTAAGGCGAGAATTGTTGTTTGGGAATAAATGAGTAGGTTAGGTCGCTTCTTTCAGGTCGAGGGGTAGTGTGACTTTAATTTGCTCATATCAACATATTAGTCAGTTAAGAGGGAGGCCTTTAGCCTCCCTCTATTATTGTCTGACGTTAACCAGTATAGAATGATGATAATAAATATAGCCTGAAACTAATTAATATAGCATGACATATCCAAACATCATTCGGAAGTTGGAAGCATCTAACATTATCAATATTATTGAGAGATAAGTAAAAATCATATTATTGATTGATATCTGTAGGTTAACCAACTAGAAAATTCGTAGTTTGCTAGTCAATATGGGGTATACAGAGGCCCGGCTTAAGCTTGTAAAGAAAGGAACTCAGGTCCAGCTCGACTAGAGTTGGACTTCAATTACGGACTTTAGTCTGGTGAGCTTGCGAAACAATTAACCACCTGCTATGCGGGTGGAGTCAAAACGTTATACAAAAAATCACCTTTCAGTTAAAATAGAGTTGTTCAAGCTACTAAAATAACAAAGGAAAGGTGATTTCATGGCAAACAAAGAAAATA
>DATCID010000106.1:0-3293 GCA_036507975.1 Ruminiclostridium sp. | reverse complement strand
CCAAAGCTTTATGCTTATAGTTGTAGATACAGGAATAGGTGCAGGAATAATTATTGATGAAAATATATATCGTGGAGTAGGCGGCTTCGGCAGTGAAGTAGGGCATACATCAATAGATATTAACGGTAAAGCTTGTAGTTGTGGAAATCGAGGATGTCTAGAATCTTTTGCTTCCATTCCTTCTGTTCTTAAAAATATACAAAGATGTGACAACAATATTACAACATGGAAGGAAATAGTTGATAGAGCGTTAATGGGTAATGAAGACTGCAAGAAAGTAATTGAGAGTGAGGCGCTTTACTTATCTGCAGGAATAGTAAACGCAATGAATATATTGGAATTAGAAGCAGTTATATTAGCCGGAGATATAAAATATAAACCTGATATGATTTTGAATTTAATACGTATGAAAGTTGAAAGCTCAGCGATAACAAGGGATATACACAGATTGCATATCATGAATTCAACCATTACAGAGAATTCAGAGGTGAAATCTGCGGCAGCTATTGTGTTTGAGAAATTCTTTAAGGGAGAAGTTGGAAGCTGTTAAGTTGATTGAAATAACTGTCATTCTTTAATGATGGTTATATTGTTAAATGAATTGACAAATGTTGTTTATAACTATATAATTTAAGCAATTAACAAATAAAATGTGAGGGATATGAAAATGGGTAAAGAAAAATTTAATAAAAGAGAGCTTCTAAGATATATAGGAGATACCTCGCAATTGTTTGGGCTAAAGGATTATTATTTAAACGGTGGTAAAGCTGATGGAGTTAGGGCTGTGGACATGAAAAATGGTAGCGGACTTGAATTGACTATACTTCCGGATAGAGCACTTGATATTGCAAATCTTAGTTATAAAGGAATTAATTTCAGCTACATTTCGAGTACCGGCATTGTTGCACCGCAGTATTTCAATGAATTTGGACAAGGATTTCTAAGAAACTTTTATGGAGGATTTCTTACGACCTGTGGTTTAACTTCTGTTGGAGCGCCATGCAACGATAATGGAGAAGAACTCGGAGCGCATGGTTGTATTTCTAATATTCCGGCTGAGGAAGTGTACGCCGGTACTGAATATATTGATGGAATTCCAGTTATGAAGGTTAGTGGTAATTTAAAGGAAGCAAGATTCTTTGGGGAAAACATAACTCTGACTAGGCAAATATCAGTTTGTTATGGAGAAAACAAGGTTTATATAAAAGATGAAGTTGAAAACAATGGGTTTAGTGAAGTACCTTTCATGATACTTTATCATTTTAACCTAGGCTATCCGTTACTTGCTGAGGATTCATATCTAATCTTACCATCTTCCCAAGTCACTCCAAGGGACACTGATGCTGAAAAGGGTATATGTGAATATAGAGTTTTTCAACCCCCTACTCCTAAATATAAGGAGCAGGTTTTTTATCATAATTTGAAAGAGGATGATAAAGGCAAGACTTTTTCTGCACTTATTAACCCCAAATTAAGTGTAGGTGTGGCTATCAAATTCGACAAAAGCCAATTGGGGAGGTTTACGCAGTGGAAACAGATGGGGGAAGGAGAATATGTTTTAGGGTTGGAGCCATGCAACTGCCCCGTGGAAGGCAGAGCTAAAGCCAGAAAAGATGGAACCCTGGAATTTTTAAAGCCAGGAGAAAAAAGGAAATTTGATATTGAAATTCAAATAATTGATGGAGATAAAGAAATTCAGCAGTTGAAAGATAAGTTAACTTAAAATGTAATAATAATTTATAACTAAATAATAACCAAAATTAGCAATATTTTTATGAGGAGAATAAAATGGAGATTATAGTAAACCTACCGCAAAAAAGACATAAACTGAAGGTAGCACTTTTTGATTTCGATGGTACAATTTCTGCACTAAGACATGGTTGGGAAGAGATTATGGAACCTTTAATGCTGGAAATGATATCTGGTACTACCCAAATTGATAATGCACTAATACAGGAAGTCAGAGAATATATAGATGAGTCAACGGGAATTCAAACCTATTATCAAATGAAATGGCTAGCGGATGAAGTAAAAAGACAGGGCAGAAATCCTGGTGCTTCAAGTGACCCCTGGTGGTATAAGGCGGAATATAACAGAAGGTTGATGGAACCTGTTGAAAAGAGAAAAAAATCGATTTTTAACGGACAGAAAGTAAATACAGATTTTCTTATGAAGGGTAGCGAAGAATTTCTTAAAGCATTAACGGATAAAGGTATTGAAATCTATGTTGCCAGTGGTACAGATGATCCGGATGTGAAAATAGAAGCAGAGGTATTGGGTTTAAATAAATATTTTAAGGAAATAGCGGGTGCTCCCCTTGGAAAAGCCGATTGTTCCAAGGAAGCGGTTCTTAGAAGGTTAGTAGAGGAGAATGGGCTAAAGGGTACTGAAGTTGTTGTTATTGGAGATGGAAAGGTAGAAATTGCACTGGGAAGAGAAGTAGGTGCAATAACTCTTGGTATAGCAAGTGATGAAGAAAAACTCTGTGGAATTAACTCTATAAAAAGAGGAAGACTTGTCAAGGCCGGAGCACATGCAATTATTGGCGATTTTGAGAATACAGATCAAATACTGAATTGGTTAGATATATAATTGATAATTTAAGGAGGACATGATTAATGAAGGACAAGAATGTAAAAATTAAGGGACAACTGGATTTTGCCAATATAAAGACCTATTCAGTCAAAGAAAGACATAATCTTGTTACTATTGATAATATGAAAAAACCTGGGTTAGCTGAAGTGCCCGAATGGAGTAGCGATGACTTTGAAGAACTTGTGGAAAATATTGTGGAAGCGCGAAGAAATGGAAGACCTGTAATATGGTCTATGGGAGCGCATGTTATAAAAAATGGGATGTCAAGATACATCATAGATCTAGTTAAAAGGGGTCTTATAACACACATTTCAAGTAATGGCGCTGGTAGCATCCACGACTTTGAACTTGCGTACAATGGAGGAACCTCCGAGGATGTGCCAGCAGCTATTGAAGATGGTTCTTTCGGAATGTGGGAAGAAACAGGAAGGTGGATGAACGAGGCTCTACAAGCTGGTGCAAAAGAAGGACTGGGGTATGGAGAAAGTCTTGCAGTATATATTGAAAAGAATGGTGATAGATTTCCGTATAAAGAGGACTGTGTACTTTATCAAGCTTATAAAAATGAAGTACCTGCTACATATCATATTGCACTGGGTACAGATATAATCCACCAGCATCCCATTGTAGATTTTGCTGCAATAGGAGCTACAAGCGGAGTGGATTTTCATAAAATGTGTTATTCAGTATCAAAGCTT
>DATCID010000105.1:0-7069 GCA_036507975.1 Ruminiclostridium sp. | reverse complement strand
TTATAATTAATTTAGTTATATATTTGTTTAATTTAGTTATAATAGGGGTAATGATTGTATTGGCAATGCGATTTGGAGTGTTAACACTCATTGCAACATTGGGTGGCACACTTTCAATTTCTATAATTATAATGATCAATGCTATTACCGAGGCTTTTGGGATTACAAAAAATCAATATGGACAGAAGGTGAAATGAAATGGATTTAGGCAAGAAGCTTGTTGATGCAATGGAGCCACATATCATGTTTACAATGAATTTATTTGGACATAAGATTCCGGTTTCAGATGTTGTGGTTGTAATGTGGATTATAATGGCAGTAATGATTTCCCTTGCGTTCATTTTCACACGTAAGCTCACAGAGGTGCCAAATAAAAAACAGAATGTTGTTGAAATAATAGTTGAGTTTATAAACAATATTGTTAAGGATGCAATTGGAGAGCACCACTGGAAAGTATTTGCGCCATATCTTGGTACTATCATGTTGTTCCTTATTTTTGCAAATACCATTTCAATATTCAACGTTATTCCTGGAGAAGGCTTTAAGCTAAGGCCTCCAACTAGAAATATAAATGTAACTGCATGTTTAGCGTTAATGTCAATGTGTGTAGTTATTTATGCTGGAATTAGATATAAGAAATTTAGTGGCTGGCTTAAGAGCTTCGTTGAACCTATACCCTTAATGCTCCCTTTCAAAATACTTGATTATGGTATAAAGCCATTATCTTTGGCTTTACGTCTTTTCGGTAATACTTTGGGAGCATTCATTGTTATGGAGCTCATATATGCTGTTATACCACCAGTTATACCAGTTGCATTAAGTCTTTATTTCGATTTGTTTGATGGGATACTTCAAGCCTATGTGTTTATGTTTTTGACTTCTTTGTACATACAAGAAGTCATAGAATAAGGGGGTGAATTTATGACAGGAGCAGGATTAATAGCAATAGCAGCGGCAATAGCTGTATTTACAGGTGTTGGAGCAGGGGTAGGTATCGGTTTGGCAACAGGAAAAGCTGTTGAGGGTATAGCAAGACAGCCAGAAGCAGATGGCAAAATTAGAAATGTTATGCTTCTCGGAGCAGTTCTTGCAGAAGCAACAGCTATCTATGGTTTGGTAGTAGCGTTAGTACTTATATTCTTAAAGATGTAGTTTGAATAATGATGGTTGTTACTTAAGATATAGTAGTATATTGTTTTTGTAGTTGGGCAAATCTGTGAAAGATGCAAAGAATATCTTTCACGGATTTGTAGTAGTAAAACTATTATTTGAGTGTTTCTAAAGTAGAAAAATACAGGTAGTAAGGAGATAGTAGAATATGTTAACACCTGATAAATATACATTTATTTTTGTAGCATTAAACCTGTTAGTATTATATTTCTTCATGAAAAGGTTTCTCTTTGAGCGTATCACAAACTTTATGGAAAACAGAAAAAATTCCATTGATAAGGCATTGAACGATGCTGAGGATGCTAAGATAGAGGCTGCTGAAATACGTAAAGGTTATGAAGAGCAGTTAAAGAATATCAAGGAAGACTGTGACAAGCTATTAGATGAAGCAAGAATTAGAGCAGAGCGTGAGTATTATGAAATAATAGCAGCTGCAAAAAAAGACTCTTTAGCTATAGCGCAAAGGGGCCGTGAAGAGACTGAGCGCGAAAAGGCTGATATGCTGCGCCAGCTAAGACAACAGATTGCAGTACTTGCAATTGCTGCAGCGACAAAAGTAATGCAAGCTAACATGGATACTGATGCTAATAAAATTATGGTAGATAAATTTATAGATGAGGCAGGTGCTGCTTAATGCCACTTGTAGGGAAAAGATATGCTCAGGCATTATTTGAACTCTCTGAAAATGATATCAATAGTGTTAGACAGGAATTTGAAGATATTGTTGGCATTTATAATTCTGACAAAGAGTTTAGCAGCTTTTTGCTTGATCCCAGAATTAAGTTAGATAATAAGCAAACAGCAGTTAGAAACATTTTCACTGGCAGGATTAGCAAAAATATGTTGAACTTTATCTTGCTGTTAATTGCCAAACAGCGTATTAAAAACATACCAGAGATTTATGAAAACTTTGTACACTTGATAAACGAAAGAGCAAATATTCTAGAAATGAAGATTATTACAGCAAAGCCATTAGAGGAACAGCAGCTTTACAGATTAAAAGAAAAGTTTAGGAATAAATATAATGCAAGCGCAGTCAAGTCCACTGAAATTGTAGATGCTTCAATAATTGGCGGTGTAAAAGTAATTGTTGGTGATAAGGTCTACGATGGAAGTATTAAGGGTAGGATAGAATCATTAACTGAGTTGGTTAGTGTATGATTAACCAGCATCAGAACGTATGGGGTGAGAAACATGAGTCTTAGACCAGAAGAAATAAGCTCAATTATTAAGCAACAGATAGAGAATTATGGTGCTGAAATAAAAACTGATGATGTAGGCTATGTACTTCAATCAGGTGATGGTATTGCGAGAATTTATGGACTTAAGTCATGTATGTCTGGCGAGCTTTTACAGTTTGAAAACAATGTCTATGGTATGGCTCTCAATCTTGAAGAGGATAATGTAGGATGCGTTATTTTAGGAGATGACAGAGAGATAAAGGAAGGTACGGCTGTAAAAAGAACAGGAAAAACTGTTCAGGTGCCAGTAGGCGAAAGACTTATCGGGAGGGTTGTTGATCCGTTAGGTAAACCGCTAGACGGAAAAGGTGATATTGATACAGATATATTTCGCCCTGTGGAATTCATGGCGCCAAGTGTTATAGATAGGAAAAGTGTTAACAAGCCGCTGCAAACAGGTATTATGGCACTTGATGCACTTATTCCAATTGGAAGAGGCCAGAGAGAGCTTATAATAGGTGATAGGCAAACAGGTAAGACAGCAATAGCAATAGATACTATTATTAATCAAAAGGGTAAAGATATTACTTGTATATATGTTGCAATTGGACAAAAGGCATCTATCGTTGCAGGTATTTTTGATACCCTTCAAAAATTTGGAGCTATGGAATATACAATTATAGTTGCCTCAACAGCAAGTGATATGGCTTCAGTGCAGTACCTTGCACCATATTCAGGCTGTGCAATAGCAGAGGATTTCATGTACAGACAGCATAAGGATGTTTTGATCATTTATGATGATCTGTCCAAGCATGCAGTTGCCTATAGAGCAATGTCACTATTGCTTAAAAGACCACCTGGGAGAGAAGCCTACCCAGGAGATGTTTTTTATTTGCACTCAAGATTGCTTGAGAGAGCAGCAAAGCTAAGTGATGAATTGGGTGGAGCGTCAATTACGGCTCTTCCAATTATTGAGACCTTAGCAGGAGATGTTTCGGCATACATTCCTACAAATGTTATTTCAATTACTGATGGCCAGATTTACTTGGAGTCAGAATTGTTCTTTTCTGGGCAGAGACCTGCGGTAAATGTGGGATTGTCAGTATCAAGAGTTGGTGGTGCTGCACAAATAAAGGCTATGAGAAAAATTACAGGACCACTGAGAATAAATTTAGCTCAATACAGGGAATTGGAAGCATTTGCGCAGTTTGGATCTGATCTGGATAAACTGACTAGGGATAAGTTACTTCAAGGTGAGAGATTGGTTGAAACTCTGAAGCAACCACTTTATTCGACTATACCTGTAGAAGAGCAAGTACTAATACTATATTCTGCTACAAATAAATATCTTTTAGATTTACCGGTTGACAAGGTAAATAAGTTTAACAAAGAGTTAGTAAAGTTTGTAAAGGACAGAAATCCTAAAATACTTGCAAATATTGCTGAAACTGGTGAGATAAGCGATGAAACCTTGCAATTAATGAAGTCTAGTATAGAAGAATTTAAAGTTCAATTTATGAAATGAGAAAAAGCTTATCATTATTTTGCTCAGCAGATAGGTGGGTTTTATAAATTTTTGTCGTGGCTGTGCGACAGAAACGGCGGGTTATCATATGGCAAATAATATGCGTGAAATAAAATCGCGTATCAAGAGTATAAATCAGACGCGACAAATCACTAAGGCCATGAAGTTGATATCAGCGTCAAAGCTAAAAAAGGCAAGAGCGCAACTAGAACAAACTCTTCCGTTTTTTAACAAGGTTAGAGAAACTATTGCTGATATTCTTGCACATAGTGGAGATGTGGAGAGTAATTATTTCGATATCACTAATCAAAGAGAGGGCAAAAAGAAGGCATTTGTTATCATGACTGGTGATAAAGGTCTTGCAGGTGGCTATAATATAAATATTATAAAATTAGCCGAAAAAGCTATAGGCGATAAGAAAGAAGATGCATCGCTTCTTATAGCTGGAAGTACAGGTAGGGCATATTTTATTAGGAAAAAATATAATGTACATACGGAATTTGATTATGCTGTACAAAATCCTACTGTGTATAGAGCAAGAGAAATTGCAGATATTATACTTGATTTGTACAACAAACAAGTGGTAGATGAGGTGTACATTGTATATACTCAGATGGTAACTGCTATGTCATTAGAACCTAAGATTTTACAACTGTTGCCTCTTGAATTAGGCGCTCTGCGTGAAGATGTAACATCTGATAAAATTGTAATTGATGAGCAGATTAAGTATGAGCCATCACCATCTGAAGTTTTGGATGTTTTGATTCCTAAGTATATTAAAGGTATAATGTATGGTGCCTTTGTTGAGGCTTTTACAAGTGAGCAAAGTGCTCGTATGACCGCAATGGACAATGCGACTTCAAATGCCGATGATATGCTCCAAAAATTGAATTTATATTATAATAGGGCAAGGCAAGCTGCCATTACACAGGAAATATCAGAAATTGTGGGAGGCGCCACAGCCTTGAAATAGTAACTGAACTAAGTTTTCTTTATAAATTAGAAAGGAGTGGTAAAATGGCTGGAAGTACGGGAGTCATTGTATCGGTAATAGGACCGGTACTAGACATAAGATTTGAAAATGGTATATTGCCAAATATATATAATGCAATTAAAATACCAACACATTTTGGAAATACGTCAGGAACTGCTGGTACGCCAAGTACTGGCGTTATTACTGTAGAGGTAATGCAACATTTGGGGAATAATACTGTAAGATGTGTTGCAATGTCGTCTACCGATGGTTTGGTAAGAGGTATGGAGGCTATAGATACAGGAGATGCAATAAAGGTACCTGTTGGAAAAGAGGTTTTGGGTAGAGTATTTAATGTTTTGGGTGAGCCTGTTGATAAAGCAGGTCCTGTTGAACCGACTGGATATCTTCCAATACATAGACCTGCACCTCCTTTTGAAGATCAGAGGCCTTCAACTGAGATCCTTGAAACAGGAATAAAGGTTGTTGACTTGCTTGCTCCTTATGCTAAGGGCGGTAAAATCGGGTTGTTTGGTGGAGCCGGTGTTGGTAAGACAGTCTTAATAATGGAATTGATCAGAAATATTGCTACTGAGCATGGTGGCTATTCAATATTCGCTGGTGTTGGTGAAAGAAGTAGAGAGGGTAATGACCTTTTGCATGATATGAAGGAATCTGGTGTTATCGCGAAGACTGCTATGGTATTTGGACAGATGAATGAGCCACCAGGGGCAAGAATGAGAGTTGCACTATCTGGTCTTACAATGGCAGAATATTTTAGAGACGAAATGGGACAGGACGTTCTTCTGTTTATTGATAATATATTTAGATTTATTCAGGCTGGTTCAGAAGTTTCAGCACTTTTGGGTAGAGTTCCTTCTGCTGTTGGTTATCAGCCAACACTAGCAACAGATGTTGGAACACTTCAAGAGAGAATAGCTTCTACCAATAAGGGTTCTATTACATCAGTACAGGCGGTTTACGTTCCTGCAGATGATATGACAGACCCTGCTCCTGCCACTACTTTTGCACATTTGGATGCTACTACTGTTTTGAGCAGGGATATTGTTGCTATGGGAATTTATCCAGCGGTTGACCCTCTTGAATCAACGTCAAGGTTACTTGACCCTAAGATAATTGGTGATGAGCACTATAACGTTGCAAGAAGAGTTCAGGAGGTTTTGCAGAGAAATAAAGAGCTGCAGGATATCATTGCAATTCTTGGAATGGATGAATTGCCAGAAGAGGATAAATTGATAGTATTTAGGGCGAGAAAGATACAAAGATTTTTATCACAGCCTTTCTTTGTAGCTGAACAGTTTACAGGATATAAAGGTAAGTATGTACCAATCAAGGAAACAATTCATGGCTTTAAAGAGATACTCGATGGCAAAATGGATAGTATTCCTGAGTCAGCCTTCTATATGAGAGGTAATATAGACGAGGTATATGAGGCGGCAAAAGAGATGGTAGAATAATTGGTTTAATCACATTTTGTTGCCGCAATGCGGCTCATGGAGGTTAACAAAGGCATATGGCTACATTTTTTTTAGAGGTTATAACACCTGAAAGAAAGTTTTTTTCTGGTGAAGCAGAAGGAGTTATATTTAAATCTATTGATGGTGAAATGGGAGTTCTTGCAAAGCACGCACCAACGGTGGCGGCAGTGGCTGTTGGGCCTCTCAAGATTAATGCTCAGGGTAAATGGATAGATGCATTAGTTACAGATGGCTTCGCCAAAATTATGCCAGATAAAGTTGTTATTTTAGTTGATACCGCTGAGTACCCGGAAGAAATAGATGTTAACAGAGCTAAGGCAGCAAAAGATCGTGCACAGGAAAGGCTACAAAAGCAACTTGGTCAGCTTGAATACATGAGATCAAAAGCAGCCCTTTCTAGAGCAATGGCTCGTTTGAAGATTAGCGATAAGCATTAAGTGAAGACAAAGGCTCAAAAAAGCAGATCTACTATACCAAGTAGGTCTGCTTTTTTCGTTTAATCTAATATAAATAGCATAAAATTATATTTATATAAATTTTTCCATCTTTTTTGCCGATATACCTTTATAAATACACTTCTCGGATTTCCCGGGAATTTTATCTGTCGTAGACATTGGATAAAAGTAGTTTTGGGGGGTATATCGGTTTGAATTTTATTAACGAAAAGGAATTACATAAAAATAAATATATTGCAAGGCTATCTTTAGTGCTGGTACTGGCA
>DATCID010000104.1:0-60088 GCA_036507975.1 Ruminiclostridium sp. | reverse complement strand
ATTATTGCTGGCATTTGGATCGTTATCTATACAGTCATCGATGATCTGATATACCATTCCAAAATTCAAGCCATAATCCTCCAAGGCTGAAATATCTTCGTTACCGCCAGTAGTTAGGACCGCTCCAAGCTTACAGCAGGCGCTCATAAACAATGCCGTTTTACCCTCGATTATTCCGAAATAATTCTGCTGTGACATTTCTCGCTCTCTAGCTTGATCAATTTCTGCCACACACATTTTTTCAATTACTTGCGTTATAATTTGTTCTGATTCTCTAGGTAAATAGTTTGACAGAATTGAAAATGCTTTTGCATATAATGTATCTCCTGCAAGTACCGCTATTTTTCTTTCATAGACGTTATTCAATGTTTCCTGACCACGGCGGAATAAGTCTCCGTCTATAATGTCGTCATGTATTAAACTTGCACTATGAATCAGTTCAACAGCAACTGACAAATGAACCAATTGCTCTTTTTGATGTATTGTTAGGTTTGGATTTATTGCATTAGAGCAAAGCAATACTAACGTTGGTCGTAAATATTTACCCGGAATTCTAAAAAAATGATCAAATATATCCTGTGATGAGGTTGCAGTTATATTTTTACCTATACTTTTTAATACCATTTCCACTTTATAAAGTTCTTCTTTTATTGGGACATGAGCTTGTATAAAATTCCCCACTATTTCACCACCTTTCTGTGCTGATAACAAGATAGCCAGCCGGCTAATTTTGAAAAAATATTATATGAAGAACGAACTTACTACCACATTTAGAATTATACTTATTTGTTGTGAAGATTTAATGAAGATAAAGTTGATCAATAAATTTCATTTCTTCTTCCCATAAAAAAACCTCCAAATGATGTATTTATACTAACATCAATTTGAAGGTTTACGTAACGTTAAAATGAATATCATACCGATATTAAAGGTACAAATATCCCTCGTGAAGCCCGAATTATAGCTTTAGCTGATTTATATGATGCAATCATTACACTGATCAGCACGCAGTTCATTTTAAAATTCAAGCTTAACTTGATTTTTCAATTAGGCTGGTAATGAATATAAAGCAATAATAGCTTTATCCTTAACGGTGATTTGTGTGACGTTTTCTTCTCCTTTTATACTGACTTTGACCTTACTGCCTTTAGGCGTATATTTCATTTTTAATCACCACCAAATCTATATCCAATACCATGAACTGTTAATATATATTTTGGAGTCTTTGGATCTGTTTCGATTTTTTGTCTTAGGTTTTTAATATGTGTATCAATTGTTCTGTCATAACCGTCAAAGCCATCACCTAATGCCATACTAATTAATTCTTCTCTGGTGAAAGTCTTTTTGCGGTACTTTATCATCGTTAATAGGATTTTATATTCGTGTGGTGTAATGTTAACGCTGATACCATTTTTCTTAACATCATAACTAAGATTATCTATTTCTAGATCATTTTCGTTAAATGATACTGTATTTATTAGCGGAACCGGGTCATCAGATGCTCTTCTAAGTAAAGCTGCAACCCTTGCTACAAGTTGTCTTGGACTAAATGGCTTTGTAATATAGTCATCAGCACCAATATCAAGCCCTTTTAAAATGTCTTCCTCTTCAACTTTAGCAGTTAGCATAATAATTGGAACCCTTGACTGCTTCCTAATTATCCTACAGATTTCTTCTCCAGTCATATCAGGAAGCATTAGATCTAAAACCACCAGGCAGGGTTTAACTTTTTCAAATAAATCAATAGCCTGTTTCCCATTATAAGCTTCAAATACATCATAACCGCTATGATTGAGGTACGACTTCACTACCTCAACTATCTTTACTTCATCATCAACTACTAATATTTTTTTTACTCTATTTATCATCTTATCATCCTTTAAGAAATCTAAAATTACAAATTAACGTCATAACCTTGATCCTCAATGGCGTCCTTTATTGTCTCAATACTTACTTTTTCAGAATCAAATTCAATTGAAACCTTCTTTGATTTTAAATCAACTAATACATTTGTAACCCCATTTAACACTCCTACTGCTTTTTTTACGCTATTTTCACAGTGACTGCAAGACATACCTTCTACATTTAAAGTTTTCACTTCATTAGCCATAATAATTACTCCTTAATATTTATTATTGTATTATTTTTTACTAATTTGCCATTCCTGTTTTGCCCATTCCTCACTACTACTAAACTGTGCTGGTACCTTTACAGGATCATACCCTCTTAAGCTCAAGGAATTTGTTACTACTGATACAGAACTAAACGCCATTGCTCCTCCTGCTATCATTGGATTTAGAAGACCGAAAGCTGCAAATGGTATACCTATTATATTATAAAAGAATGCCCAGAATAAATTTTGTTTAATTTTGTTCATGGTTTTTCTTGACAACCGTATTGCTGCAGGAATAGTTCTTAGATCTCCCCTCATTAGGGTAATATCTGCTGCCGCTATAGCAACATCAGTCCCTGTTCCTATAGCCATTCCAATGTCTGCAGTGGCAAGCGCAGGAGCATCATTTATTCCATCACCTACCATGGCAACAATCTTTCCTTTGGCTTTTAGTTTTTCAACTTCTATAGCCTTGTTCTCAGGTAATACTTCGGCAAGAACATTAGTAATCCCCACTTGTTTTGCAATAGCATTGGCTGTCCTTTTATTATCTCCGGTAATCATATAAACTTCAATACCCATTTTCTTCAGTTCATCGATAGCTTCCTTTGAACTTTCCTTTAAGGTATCCGCAACAGCAATTATTGCTTCTAAAGTATTGTCTATAGCCATAAGCATTGCAGTTTTACCTTCATCTTCAAGCCTGGTTATGGTCACTTCAATACTTCCCATATCAATGTTCTGCTCATTCATCAGCTTACGTGTACCCATATAAATAACCTTATTATCTACAACTGATTTAACGCCTCTACCCGGTATTGCTTCAAATTGTTCAGGGTCATCTACCCTATTCATTTCCTTTTTTCCATGCTCGTAGATAGCGACACCTAATGGATGTTCTGAGCTTTTCTCCGTAATTGCTGCAAGTTTTAGTATTTCATTCTTATCAAAGTTTCCTAAGACAACTATATCTGTTACTTCTGGCTGTCCCTTTGTTATTGTTCCTGTTTTGTCCAGTACAACAGCATTTATTTTATATGCCATTTCAAGATGTTCTCCACCTTTAATAAGAATACCATTTTCTGCCCCTTTGCCGGTACCTACCATGATTGCAGTGGGAGTTGCAAGTCCTAATGCACAAGGACATGCAATAACTAGAACTGCAACGGAACTAACAATTGCACGGGTTATATCTCCCGTCGTAAAATACCATACTAGAAATGTAAGTAGTGCAATCACTACAACTACAGGAACAAATATTCCCGACACCTGATCAGCAATCTTCTGTATAGGAGCCTTTGAACCTTGTGCATCTTCGACCATCTTTATAATTTGTGATAATGCTGTATCCTTACCTATCTTGGTAGCCTCAAAGCGGAAGGTGCCAACCTTATTTATTGTAGCCCCGATAACATAATCTCCTGCTTTTTTCTCAACAGGAAGACTCTCTCCTGTCAGCATAGATTCATCTATCGAAGAATTTCCACTTACTATTTTTCCATCTACCGGTAATTTTTCTCCCGGTCTTACAACAACAATATCTCCTAGCACAACCTCTTCAATAGGTATATCTTCTTCAGTACCATTTCTTATAACTCTTGCTGTCTTGGCCTGTAAGCCCATAAGCTTCTTTATTGCCTCAGAGGTTTTCCCCTTTGCTACAGCTTCAAGGTATTTGCCAAAAAGAATTAATGTAATAATAACTGCGGAAGCTTCAAAGTATAGATTTTTCATCATCCCTTGCTGTACTTCTTCAAAAAATACATTATATAGGCTAAAGAAGAAAGCTGCAGATGTACCCATAGATATTAAAACATCCATGTTTGCACTCTTTGACCGTAAGGCATAATAAGCATGCTTGTAAAACCTAAATCCAATAATAAACTGAACTGGAGTAGCTATTGCTAACTGAAAATATGGATTGTGGAGAAAGGAAAGCCAAGGAATATCCATTTGTACAATGGATATTATCATTGCAAGTACTAAAGGTGCACTCAAAACTGCAGAAATAATTAGTGTACGCTTTAGTGTTTTAATTTCCTTTTCTCTCTGTTCTTTTTCCTTATCCTGATTTACCTCCTCTGCTCTTTCGGCAGCATATCCCAATATCTGAATTATTTTTATTATATCAGAAATCTTAACCTTCGAAGTATCATACTCCACACTAGCCCTTTCAGTGGCTAGGTTAACCGTTGCCTTTGTAATACCTTCAGTCTTATTAAGCTTTTTTTCTATTTTTGCAGAGCATGCAGCACAAGACATTCCTGTAATTTTTAGTTCAACTCTGTTTCCTTCTTCTTTTCTATCATCGATAACACCATAGCCCAGTTTCTGTATTGTTTCTTCAAATCTCTCACGATTTACACTCTTATCATCGTATTCAACTGTTGCCCGTTCCATAGCGAAATTAACATTCGCGAGTTTAACTCCCTCAAGCTTATTAAGCCCTTTTTCAATTCTTATCGCACAAGCTGCACAGCTCATGCCTGATATTTTAAGAGAATCTTTTTTCTCCAATTCATAACACTTCCTTTACCAATTAAAATTTTTAGCTGATTTTAACCACAGCACCCTGCTGCAGACCCTGCAGCGGGTTTGTAATTATTTATTTCATTTTTAACATCATCAAGGTTTACTTTATTTATATCATCTACTACTTTTACATAACCATGGAGCATTCCCATTCCGCACTGGAAAGTAAAGTCCTGTTCTGGAGTGATTACTGGTGTTTCCTTCTGGCTCTGTAAATCAAGCTCTCCCTGAAACTCTGGGAATGAAACTATATTGTTGCAAGTGTTCAGCTTCTCTGTGTTAAACTTTATTTTTAAAGGCATTCCTTTTTGTACAACTACTACTGCTGGTGAATAACCATAATCATTTACCGTCACAGTTACTTCTTGTTGATTATCCTTAACTTCTGCAACTTTTATATCATCAGTGGGAATCTTACCTCCAGTGAATTTTGTTGCTTTTGAGCCAGCTGCACAACATCCTCCACTACTTCCCAAAGCCCCCTGTATACTTGGATCATCAGCCGTAGCGAGATCGTTTCCAGTTACTTTGGTAACATCATCAACAACTTTAATATTACTGCTAATCATCCCCATCCAGCATGTATATATATAGTTACCCACTTTATCAGGTGTAAACTCAATAACGGTATCTCCTGCTTCTAATTGTTTATTTTCAATGTTGTACTCCGGTATGTTAATTTTGTTGTTACAGCCATTTAACTCACCTGCAGTTGCACTAATTGTCCATCTTACTGGAATCCCTTTCTGCACTATAATTGGAGAATAGCTTCCAGATTGTAAAATTGTCGTCACTGCCTGAACATTTCCCTTAACCTTTGCTATTTCGCTTGAATCAGATGAAGCACCCAGCGCTATATTAGTATTAAAGCCTGAAAGCGCCATACCTCTGCTTAACATTATAACGCCAAGTACCATTACCAGCACTGCGCTTACCTTCATCATCTGATGGGTAAATTTACCGCTTAAAAATGAGCTTACTGCTCCAAAACCAAACATTAGAGGGACTGTTCCAAGACTGAACAAAAACATTGAAAGCGCACCAGTCCACATACTTCCTGTGCCTAATGCATATATCTGCATAGCCTGTAATGGTCCACAAGGCATTAATCCATTAAGTAATCCTACATATAGTGGTCCGTGTTGTCCACTATTCGAATGTACCTTCCTAGCAAATATTTTTGGCATTCTAGGATTAAGTTTTCGGAGTCCAGGAAAAATATTCAGCATATTTAATCCCATGATAACCATAAAAATACCTGAAGCAATTGCTACAATACCTTTGGCAGTACCAGAGAAGCTAACTACTGAACCAATTGCACCGACTATACCTCCAACAACTGTATATGATATAACCCTTCCCATATTGTATAATACACTGGGTTTAAGTTTGCCAAACTTTGACTCATTAGTACTTGCTGTATATTTAGTACAAACCGATAGATTAATCCCCCCACACATTGCAATACAGTGAAGAGATGTTAACAAGCCAATAAAAAACAAAATACCATAACCCATAGATTGATTTACTTGTGGTATGAAATTAAATCCCACCGTATTTTTAATAATCATAAACAAGGCTAGTATAATTACAGCGATTCCTGCAAGCTGTCCAATTCCTTTTTTATCAGAAATTGCATTGGAAGTTCTAAGTGTATTGTTATAACTTCGATTATTCTCGGGCTTATTCTTTACTCTATAATCCAAATTTTCTACAGCTTCTATTATTTTATCCAAATTAATATAATTCAAATCATAAGTGACATATACATTGGAGCTACTGTAGATAGCTTTAACATCTTGTATTCCTTCAAGTTTTTTAAGAGTATTTTCAATTCTTGTCTCACAACCTGTACAAGTCATTCCTTCTATTTGAAGAATCTTACGAATTAGCTTTTGTTCCATATATTTCGTCCACTCCTTTTTAATTAAGCTTTAACTATCTTGATTTTATCATGGAAATGTGGAGTTTTTATGGAGGCGATAGATTTATTTTAAATTAAAATATAAAAAATGTGGCATAGCCCAATAACTATACCACTTTTTTACATTATATTATTTAGTTTTCCAGTTTGTAAACAAATCCTTGTTCTGTGCAAGAAAGTCCTTTGAAATTGTAATATTAGTTCCATCATCTGTCTTATTTTCTTTCATGATAGGTACTGGATTACAGCCACCTTTGATTTTTTCAACCTGATCTGCCTGAAATCTATTTCCACAGTTCTGGCATACGAGTACATCTCCTTCTTGTACGTAGTAACCCTTACCTGAATTATTGCAAACCTGACAAGTGTTTAATGCTGTCCTTATGGTTCCATCACTAGCTTTTAATGCAACAACTTCCATCTTTGTACCATCAACTGAAAATGGATAAAATTTTGCTGTCTCTGAGATTTCACTTATTGGTATCACCAAATCTCCTCCACTAGATGCTGTTTGAGATGCTGTTTGAGTCCCATTTCCTAAACTTCCTTTTATTATAAATATTGCTACAATTAAAACTAATATTACACTCACAATAATTGCTATGCTCTTTTTTGATTTGTTTGAATTATCTACCTGTTTTCTATTCTGATTATTGTTACTCATATCTCCTCCATCTACTTAAAACTTAAACTTTAAGCTAATAGTAGCATGTATTTGTGAAGATTTTATGGAGACACAGTTATGTGCACTAACTGTTCAAAATTGCATACCTAATGGAAAAGTTCGCATTCAGAGATTATCTGAATATAAAGTAACTTATATAGGTGCTAAAAGGGTATTTTGATTTAATCGCGAGTTGGATAGTGAAAATATGGGATAATATAATTAACAAAGCAACTAATCAAAGGAAATCACAATAGTACGAATCGAATATAAAAAATAGAATTTAGTCATCATATATTTAAATGTGAGCAAGTATATTAGAATATGTATTTTCTCTAATTACTAATAAAAGATAGAAATGTGGATGATAGAAATTGGATTTTATAACTGGTTTATTTAATCATTATGGATATGTAGTTTTATTTCTTGCATTGACACTTGAGCTCATTGCTTTTCCAACACCTGGTGAAACCTTGATGACATATTGTGGATTTCTGGTTTTTCAAGGGAGATTGAACTGGGTGATGAGCATTTTTGTGGCGGCTATGGGTGTCATTACGGGTATAACAATTTCGTACTTTATTGGACGTAATTTAGGTACTCCTTTTATTAAAAAGTATGGTTCATATATTCATATGGGTCCGGATAAATTGGATAAAATATCAAAATGGTTTGAACGGTATGGAAATGGACTATTGATTGTTGCATACTTTATTCCTGGCGTGAGGCATATCACAGGATACTTTTCTGGTATTACAAGAATACCTTTTAAAAGATTTGCTATAAATGCATATATCGGAGCTTTCTTATGGACAGCGACTTTCATTTCTTTAGGTAAGGTTTTAGGGTCTAATTGGGAAAAGTTTCATGGTTCTATCAAAAAGTATTTGATTATTGGCGGTATTATAGTTGGAGTTATTTTAATATGCATTTATCTTTATAGGAGCTATAAACAACAGATTGCGGAGTTTATCATCAGGTCCCTTGAAAACTCACTTAAAATTTTTCAATCTCTTGGGAAAATCAGAATAGCTATCATGGTTCTTGCTGTTGCTTTTGTTGGTCTATCAATACTTGTTGCTGGACTAATACAAGATTTCCTAGCGAATGAATTTAAACAGTTTGACACAGTTACTGCTTCATTAGTAGGTTTAATCTTTCCTCAAGATTGGTCATTAGCCATGAAATACTTTAGTTTTCTAACAACCTATCCAATATTATTATTAATAACAACACTGTTGATCATATTGATAATTGTTAAAGGCAAGGATCGGTTCCTTGAATTTCGTTTTCTTCTTATTACAGTATTAGGTGCTGAAGTTTTAGAGGAATTATTAAGGGTTATTTTCCACCGACTCGGCCCGTTAGGGTTAACAATTGCCGGACATGCCAAATATACTTTTCCTAGTGAACAATCCTTAATGGCGGTTGTTACTTATGGATTTGCGGCATTCATAATATTACGCTATACAAAAGGGCGATTAATCGGAACAGCAACAACATTTATCGTGTTAGTTATTTGTTTTATTTCAGGATTAACCCCTTTATTCCTCCAACTTCAATATCCAAGCGATGTTGCTGCAGGGTATGTTTTTGGAGGTTTATGGTTGAGTCTGAATATAATATTGTTAGAGGTATTCCGAATATTACCGAAAATAGAACACTAGCAACTGGAAAGCTCAGACCGCTATGTATACAAACTATAAAAGACAGAATATATCATCGAAAGGGATAGTTTGAGCCTCAATTAATTCAGAAACACCAGAATACTGGTGAGAATCTCAGTTCCGTTAATATTAGTGCTTATCTCCTATTTGTTTTTGTTCACAACATTCTTTGTTTTCTCCATTACCTTTATTACCTCTTATCATCATGGGTATCATCATAACCATCATTACAGGGCATATGAATGGTATTAAACTTGCCAAAGGGTTTCTAATTCCAGGATTAAGACTACTAATTAAAGGTAACATAATTAATAATATTACCGGTGCGCCACAGCAAAGAACCATCATCCACATATGAAAAAAATGACCTTTATGTTTATGTTCATGCCCGGATCCTTCATTTTTGTTATTACCATCACAACATTTCATATTGCTTACCTCCCTAGTACAATAAATTTTATGCTTTCATAGTATTAAATTTATGTGAAGATGTTATGAAGAAAGAATATTTATTAATTGCTAATATACATCTTAAACAGAGAATGACCGTTTTGGCATGGTTTTATTTTCTTATCAACGAATCATGATGGGCTATCGCAACCGATAATGAAAATATATCAGAGGCTACTTCTAAAAATTTGGATTATTCCTGTTTTATAATGCTGAAATCGGTACTGATATGAGCCGTTTTAAAATCATGGTTCTTATGGACAATAATATTCACTTTTAGCATGAGATTTTCATAACAAACTTTGAATCAATAGCATCTTTATATTTTGAAGTATCTATGCTATCAATGGTGACAATTAAATAATTGTCACCATTCTACATTCATATTCGATTTTAACAGCACCCATCATCGTTATCTGGACATCCACAATTCGGCTCAGTTCCTGTAAGTTTGCCTACAATAATTGCATACGCGCAACCTGTACCTGATTTTACTTCTATAGCAAAAAATGGGCAGTTCTTTGCACAAGCACCACACTCCATGCAGCTATTTTTATCTATTATTTGTGCTTTACCTCCATTTATTAATAGAACTTCATGAGGGCATACATTTACGCACATTCCACATCCTGTACATTTTTCTTCATTAAGTTTAAGTGTTACAACATTTCTTAAATATTTATGCTTCATCGTATTTCTCCCCTTATATATTAGGAATAAAAGCAGCCAATAGGAGTAAAATTCCACCTATAACTGTACTAATTATAATTGCAGGAACAGCCGTTTTCATTTCCTTTAAGACACCTGAAAATGAAGTATACGTTGAAGCTCCAGTGAAATTCATCGCGTAAAACGCAGATACCGAAGGTAGAATCAGCATATAAGCCAAAGCCCTCACTAAACCATACTCTTGGTTTAGATTCCCTCCATTTAAAGCATTGAAGCCCACTGCCCAAAGCATTCCCATAAGCCAGCCTTTCCACGCAAATGCTTTTCCAGGTATCCATGGTAAAAGTATTGGAACTATAACACATCCTACCAGCAAAGCTCCTATATATCCATAAAAATCAACTATACCAAAAGTATTGGACGCAAATAGATTCAATATAAATAAAACACCAAAAACTATTAATGAAACCTTGAAAGTTCCAACAAGTTCTATTGGTGTCAACACAAGTCTGTCATATACAGTAAACTTGACTTTTCGCATTTCTGAAGTTGCTTTCATTCCAGCACCAATAAACGCTTTAATGTCTACTGCTCTCACAGGCCCAAATACAACTTTGAAGCCAGATCTTTTTTGCACTTCATGTGCTGAAACTCCCGGTGCGCCCAATTGAGGTAGTATCACCATCTTATGATCTACAACTTTAGAAAGGTTAGTCATTGATATGCGGTTTACTAATTCTTCTGTTCCAAAAGTTCCTTTTCCTGCAGCACACCAAACATTGATACCCTTTGTATCGAGCACCAATATCCATGCATTTATCCCTGACAATTCTCTTCTTAGCATGTCAAAGCTCAACTTATAGTTTGCTGTGACCAATATAGGAGACATTTTGTCGGCATTTCCCACACAGTAAAGACCAGGATTTATTTTGTAGTTCATCCTGTTAATTCCCCACCGCGCCTTCCAAGAACCTATTTTATCATAGATATTTAATTTGGTTGAAACCTGTGGAATTTCACCAAAGCAACATTCTTTCTGGTTGTCGCATTTACTATTTTCATCCATTTTAGCAGCTCCATTTCAAGATTTTTTACCTATATGTATTTCCTTATTATTACAATAAAGTGTTTAATCTATTTTTAAGATCTATGACTTTTTCTTCTATTACTTTAGCAACTTTTACGAATTCACTTTTATCTTTACCGCTTGGGTCTTCAAGCCCCCAATCTTCCCTGTATTTACATGGTAGAAAAGGACAATTCACATTACATCCCATAGTAATCACAACATCTACTGATGGAATATCAGATATTAGTTTTGATTTTTGTGTAGTATTCATATCAATACCATATAATTCTTTTATAACGGCTACCGCATCTTGATTAATCTGCGGCTTTGTTTCTGTACCAGCTGAATAGGCTTCAAAACTATCTGCTGCAATTAACTTTGATATGGCCTCTGCCATCTGTGACCGACATGAGTTATGAACACAAACAAATGCAACTTTTATTTTATCCGTCATATATTAAACACCTTTTCCTATTCTAGGTTTTGGAACTCCATTTTCATCGAAAAATTTACGTTTAAATAACAATGCACAATTTACCAACGCAATCATTACTGGCACTTCCACCAGCGGGCCTATAACAGCGGTAAAAGCTACATCTGAAGAAATTCCAAAAACTGCAACAGCAACTGCAATTGCCAGCTCAAAGTTGTTGCTCGCTGCTGTAAATGCAAGGGTTACTGTCTGCTCATATTTGAAGCCTCCCCTGTAGGACATATAAAAGCTAACAAAAAACATAATTGCAAAATATATTAATAGTGGTATTGCAATTCTAATGACGTCAGCTGGGTTTTTAATAATTTGTTCACCTTTTGTAATAAACATTATAACTATTGTGTATAGCAAGGCTATCAATGCTAAAGGTGAAATTTTAGGAATAAATACTTTTTCATACCACTCTTTTGTTTTAACTCTAACTAATACAAACCTTGAAATAAAGCCTGCTGCAAAAGGAATTCCCAGATAAATAAGTACACTTTTTGCTACTTGCCAAATTGACACATTAACAATTTGCCCCCCCCAAGATAAACCTATCCATTTAGGAATAAGGGTTACAAATAAGTATATATAAACGCTATATAAAAGTATTTGGAATATAGAGTTGAGGGCTACTAGTGCAGCACAATATTCATTATCACCTTTTGCAAGGGTGTTCCAGACGATAACCATTGCAATGCAACGAGCAAGACCTATTATTATGAGTCCAATAGCAAAGTCAGGCCTATTTCTGAGAAACAATATTGCTAATCCAAACATTAAAATCGGTCCTACTATCCAGTTCTGAACTAAAGAAAAGGTGAATATCTTTTTATTTTGTACAACTTTACCAATTTCTTCATATTTTACCTTTGCAAGTGGCGGATACATCATAACAATAAGTCCAATTGCGATAGGCCACGATATTGTCCCAGTGCTGAGGCCTCCTAGTGATTTTGCCAGACTGGGGAATAAGTATCCTCCTAAAACTCCAATAGCCATTGCTATAAATATCCACAGTGTTAAAAATCTGTCCAAAAACGATAGCCTGACTTTATTTACAGTTTCCATTTAATCATCTCCTATCTACAATTTTACCAATATTTTGAATTGATGCATCTTCAAGCCAAGGAATAGCTACAAACTTGTCACCACTTATCTCTTTTACTCTTTCAAGCCATTGTTCTTCAGCTTCAGAACGTGCAAGGAGCATAGGATTGCTGGTATCTGTCATAGATAGGCACTGATTGACTACCCACCATTTATTATTTATCCCAGCCCGCTTTAAATCGTCCCTAAGTCTACTCGCTTCATAAACAGGAGTAGCCTCAGGCAGTGTAACAATGATAACAGCTGTTTGTTTATCATCCCTAAGTCGTGGCAATAACCTTTGAACCGAGATAGGTGTTTCTCCCTTAGTTCTTTGCACCTCACGATGATAGCTTTGTGTAGAATCAAGCAATAAAAGCGTATGACCTGTTGGTGCGGTATCTATAACCACAACCTCGTTTTCAGCCTTGTCAACTATCTCAGCAAACGCCCTAAATACTGCGATTTCCTGTGTGCAAGGTGAACGCAAATCTTCTTCTACATACGCAATATCTTCTTCTCTCATGGTTTCACGTGCCTTACTTAATACCTCATTTTGATAGTTTAGTAACTCTTGCTTTTCATCAATTCTGCTAATTGTTATATTCTCAGTACCTTCAATTACATATTTCAGATGATCCGCTGGGTCAGTAGATGTCAAATGTACCTTAACACCTTTCTTAGCAAGAGCAAGTGCGATTGTCGCTGCAATAGTCGTCTTGCCAACTCCACCCTTGCCCATCGTGAAAATAACCTTTTTACCTGATGCGTAAATATCATCAATTAACACATTAATCTGTTTCAGATTAAGTGCTCTGGTGCCTGTATTAGCACTTTTATAATCATCACTGATAAAAAAAGCTCTGATTTTATCAAGTCCTAAAATATTGTAGGAACGTAGTGGAAGTGTAAAAGTTTTAAAGTTCTTTAATCCCTGAGGTATATTTTCTAACGCGTTTTGTTGCTTTTCCGAAATTTTTTCTGATAAATCATCAGAGGCTTCACCCAGTACCCCATTTATTATTAAAAGCTGGTTGTTTATACCTAAATCGCTGAGTTCTAGGCTTGAACGCTCTGCCTCAAGCAATGGAGTTTCCTCTGGTCTTGAAACCAGCACAAGAGTTGTTTTGTCCTTATCTGCAAGGTTTGAAACAGCGTTCTTATATATGCTTTTTTTAGCTTCTAGCCCAGAGAGCTGACCTAAACAAGATGCACCATGGGTACTTTCACTGATAAAATTACTCCAGGCAGATGGTAGCTGCAACATACGAAGTGTATGCCCTGTTGGTGCTGTATCAAAAATAATATAATCATATTTATCCTCAGTTGCCTTGTCAGTAATGAAGTTCGAGAACTGATCAAAAGCAGCTATTTCAACTGTACAAGAGCCAGAGAGTTGCTCCTCCATATTGGCAATTACACTCTCGGGTAGCTTTCCTATGTAAGGAGCAATTACTGATTCCCTGTATTCTCTGGCTGCTTCCTCAGGATTTAGGTTTGCCACTACAAGTCCAGGTACTCCATCAATTGGTACACCTTTTCCATCAAGCTCTGTATTAAAAACATCCTGCAAATTTGATGCAGGATCAGTGCTTATTAATAGAATTTTTTTGCCGCTATCAGCTAAATTTACGGCAAATGCACAGGCAGTGGAGGTCTTCCCCACTCCGCCTTTGCCTGTGAAAAATAAATATTTTGTTAGCTTTATTTTATCTAAATCAAATGTTTCAAGTTTTGTGTTCAATTCAGCAACACCCCTTAGTCCCACAGCCACAACCACCTTTTTTTACAGTAGGCTTAGTTCTAATATCTATGTTTAGCCACTTGGAAAGCTCTTCATTTGTAGGATATTCCTTCGTCTTTGCAACTTTACCGTCTACAAGTGTAACAGGTAAAATATCGGCTCCATCTTTTTGTAGGATATCGCTAATAACTTTATTTGAAATAAAGTCCTGAGGCTCATTAGACAAACCATGTCTCTTTATAATTATTTCTTTTTCTTTAAGCGCATTAACAACAGTTGCCATTCTCATAAGCTCTGGATCAATAGAAGGTCCACAAACTCCTGTCGAGCAGCACATTGCAGGGTCAAAAATTTCAATTATCATAATAAAATCTCTCCTTTTAAATTATTAGTCACACTGGATATTCTTATTATTCAACCAACTATTTAGGTTTTCCAAATCCTTTTTGTATAGTTCCAAATTTCTTAAGTTATCATAAACCAAACCATCTATGAACTTCATCCGCTCATCTTTGTACATAGAATAATATGCCCACTGAGCATATTTCCTGTCTTTTACAAGACCAGCATTTTTCAGATATATCAGATGACGTGAAGCCTTTGCTTGTGATATCTGCAGTGTTTCCATAATGTCACAAACGCAGAGTTCTTTTTCATATAACAAGTTCAAAATTCTTAAACGCGTCTCATCTGATAGTGCTTTTAAAACGTCTATCAGCTTATCCATCTATCTACCTCTTTTCTAATCAATTGAGTTGTACATGCATATACTCGCTTATTCGATTATACAATTATTATATACATATACTAACTAAACTACAACCCCTTTTCAAAATATTCTTTAATAATATTTTTGAAGGCTTGTGAATTGTCGATACTTGAATTAACTATAACTTTACTTATAGTTAATTTCCTTTTATCATTTCTAGCGTATATTTAAAATATAAGTTATTTCTATTTTTATAAAAAAGGGGGAAATTATATGGATGTATTTACTCACTTATGTATATCCAGTAAATTAAAACGTATTATAGAAAAAGAATTTCACGTAAGAATCAATACGGCCAGTTTCCTACTAGGAAGTATAAAACCTGACCTTTCATCAAAATATTTGAATATTCCGCACTATAAAAAAGACTCCGAAGATTTTATTCAGGAAGAAATCAGAGGTATTCTTGACTCCAAAATCTATGAATGTAATAAATGTACAAGTAATTTCTCCGAAAGGTTGGGAATAATAACTCATTACCTTTCGGACTTTTTTTGTTATGCCCATTCAGAGTATTTCACAGGTAATATGCTAAAACATTATGTTTATGAAATGCGGTTGTTTATTAACTATATCAAAAATTCAAAGGAAATTATTGATTCCTGTTACGATAAGAATATAGTAACAAATCACAATGTTTCATCCATATGTAGCTATATCGATGATCTTCATAGAGAATATTCATTTGAGGTAAAGGAAGCATCCCCTAGTACTGATATGACATTTACATTTAACGCATGCATATCCTTGTGCTTTTCAATAATTACAGAGTGTATGGTTAGTGAAGAAAACTTTTCAAACATTGCTCATATTGAAAACATTTATGGTTAACATATATTCTAAAAGAGCAATGTTTTCTTGGTTAAATCAAAAAATATAGGAAATTTTTCTCCTATTAGAGTAAACCCACATTTAACATACATATCTTGGGCTGTATCTTCACTATCTGTGACTACATAAGCAATTTCAGCACCCAATTGCTCTGCTTGTTGCAACAAATGTTTTAGCACAGCTGTACCAAAACCGTTTCTTTGGTACTTTTCCAAAATATCAAAATCTTCTATTTTTGCTACATTATCTTTTATAAACAACTCACAATTTCCTACTGGAGTGCCATTATTATAGCAAACAAAAAATCTCAAATCCTCAGATGAATTATAAATTTGAACTTTTCTATGTATTCTTTTTGTTGCAAATTCTTCTCCCATAGCGGCTGAATTAGCCAAAATATCAACACGTATACCATCTTTCATTATTTCGTCTGTAATAGCTTCTTTGACATCGCATTGCTCCTTTGCCTTTAGAAATCTATGATGGCTAGTAGGAATTGACATATAATAGTACTTAGAAATGGTGGGTTTAATTTCGTCACTACAAAAAGCTTTATCATTTATGGAAAAGTTAGACTCAAGCTGAATATAACCTTTGTTCTCATGTCTTTCAAGCTTCTTCTCTTCTATAATAAGGTCATTTAAAGCTTCGTCAGTTAGAATGTCTTTTATTAATGTGAAATTATGATAATACATATCTGGAATATTATTATCCCTAAATCTTATAATGTTTACCTCGTCGATATAAGTTGAAAAGGATTTAGTGTATTCAATTTCACAATTTTTAATTAAATTATGCATATTATCATATCTCCTATTTTAAACTTATCTATTCTATTTTAATTTATAAAATAAAGCTATTCTGAATATAAATATGGTGTTGCAATCCATAGTATATCTTGGATTTGAAGTATCTTCATTATAAATGATTAGTCACAAAAATACTATACTTCATATCATATTCCTCCTCCTCCCCACTTTACTTGCCAAATATTTGTAAGAATTTTGCTAAAATAAACTGAAGCATGGTATCTTCTGACTTTTAGTGTTTTCCTTTTCCATATATTAATATATAATGGATTTATGAAATTGAAAGAGGTGAGAGTGATGAAATACAATTGCCTAATTGTTGATGATGAAGAGGCTCTTGCAGAAGCTACAGCAGAATACTTTAATGCCTTTCAGGTAAAAACCTGGTATGTTACCAATGGAGCAGACTGCTTGATATTTCTAAGAGAAAATAGTGTAGATGTGTTTCTGCTGGACATTAACCTGGAAAAGGAAAGTGGTTTTACCCTATGTGAAACACTTCGTAAGGACTACAATAGTCCTATCCTATTTATCAGCGCAAGACAAAGTGATGACGATATTTTGAAAGCTCTGAACGTTGGTGGTGATGATTATATCAAGAAACCTTATACTCTAAGCGTCCTATTGGCAAAGGTAAATGCTGTTATTAAACGATATGTGAACACTAAAGATATTGCGGTCAAGACTGTAGGCGGCTTTCAGATTGATAATCCTGCTATGAGGGTTTATCTTAACGGAACTGATCTAAAACTTAAGACCATGGAATATAAACTGTTTTATTATATGTTTCAAAATGAAGGAAAAGTAATTACGAAAGATCAATTGTTTCAAAATGTATGGGGCGACAGTTTTTTCAGTGATGGCACTCTAAATGTACATATTCGTAGATTACGTGAGAAAATTGAGGAGGATCCCAATACGCCAGTGATCATAAAAACCATCTGGGGTACAGGGTACATAATGGAATTATGAAAAAGAAAGAGTTTCTTTTTATCTTTATATTGATACTATTGGTTGGATTCTTTATCTGTTTTTCTATGTTCAAGAAAAACGACATCGTCCCTATAAATACAGTGTCTGTCAATGAACTTCTAAAACAAACAGAGCAAAACTGGAATAGGTTAACAGCTAAAACCTATTCTAATAAAACCTATGCTTTTATTGTGATGGATCTTAATGGAACGGTTGTATTTAGTACAACGAAAGAACAATCCACTTCCTACCTCGAGCGAATAAATTCTGCTATAGCAAACCGCAATATACTTGTTGATATTATAGTAAATGAGACAATAGTTGGAAAGCTAATTATAAAAAACGATTTATCTGCCGCGATGACAGAAGAAAGAAAGCAATTAGAATGGTTCGTTCTTTTCTTCTTCCTCTTTATGGGAGTATTGATGCTTGGTTACTTCTTTTATCTAGAAAGGAAGGTTTTTATGCCCTTTCACAAGCTGAAACAATTTGCTTCAAGTATCGCCTCAGGAAATATGGATGCGCCAATTACGATGGATAATGAAAATGTTTTCGGCGCCTTTACTGAGAGTTTCGACCTTATGCGAGATGCTCTGCAAACTGCAAAGCGCAATGAATATCTTGCCAACAAGAGCAAAAAAGAGCTGGTTGCCTCATTAAGCCACGATATTAAAAATCCTGTTGCTTCTATCAAAGCAATCTGTGAAACCATGGCTTTAAAATCTGATGACAAGCACATTATCACCATTCACCAGAAAGCTGAGCAGATTGATCGTCTAATTAGCGATATGTTTCATTCTACCTTAGAGGAACTTGGTGAACTAAAGGTGAAAAATGAGGAATTCACTAGTGATATTCTGCTAGAAGTTATAGAAAATTCAAATTATTATCATAATATTAATATAGTTTCTAAACCGCCAGAATGTATAATTCTCTGTGATAAACTACGTCTCACACAGATATTTGATAATTTGGTAGGAAACTCTTATAAGTACGCAGGAACTGACATTAATATTTCTTTTCAGTTAGACAGCACCCATCTTCAAATTCGTATAAAGGACTTTGGAAAAGGCATACAAGAGGAGGAGCTTCCCCTTGTATGGGAGAAATTTTATAGAGGGAAAAATTCAGAAGGCAAAGATGGTGCAGGACTTGGACTGTATATTTCAAGACTGTTTATTGAGAAGATGGGCGGTCAAATTGAATGTCTGAATCAGCAAGATGGTTTCTTGGTAAAACTTGAGCTAAAGCTTGCCGGAGAGAATATTTAAGGATTGGTTAAGAATTAGTTAAAGACCTATTAAGAATTCATATTGTAAAATAAGACTATGGACAGCATCATAGTCTTTTTATATTGAAATATATTCATGAAAGGAATGAAAAAATATGAGCGATATTATATTAAAATCAAAAATGCTAAGTAAAACTTTTTCCAGTGGAGGTTTGCAGCAGCATGTTCTGAAGAATCTTAACCTTGAAATCAAACAGGGCGACTTCACTGTAATAATGGGCGCATCTGGCTCTGGTAAATCTACTCTCCTCTATTCCCTCTCTGGAATGGACAAACCAACCCTAGGTGAAATTTATTTTGGCGATCAGGAAATATCCAAATACTCCAATGATAAGCTGGCTGTATTCAGAAGGAAAAACTGTGGCTTTGTATTTCAGCAGATTTACCTTTTAAATACGATGAGCGTGCTTGATAACTGTCTTGCAAGCGGCCTTTTAATAAATAGAGATAAACGCATAGTTGCAAAAAAAGCAAAAGAATTGCTTATACAGGTAGGCTTAACTGAAGCTTACTGGGGCAAATTTCCTTCCCAGCTTTCAGGTGGCGAAGCACAAAGGGCTGGAATTGTAAGGGCTCTAATCAATGATCCAAAGGTAGTGTTTGCAGATGAGCCCACTGGTGCACTTAATTCGGCATCAAGTAAAGATGTTTTAGATCTATTAACGCTTGTAAATGACAAAGGGCAGAGCATACTTATGGTAACCCACGATATCAAATCAGCTAGACGTGGAAGCCGTATCATCTACCTTAAGGATGGAATAATCTGTGGCGAATGTGTTCTCGGTAAATACGTAAGTGGAGATAGAATAAGACATGAGAAGCTAACTACATTTCTAGCAGAAATGGGGTGGTAAAATGAATAAAATATGGATGCTTTCAATCTCTAATATTCGAAAAAGTAAAGGTGCCTACCTTTCCCTAATTCTTATAATTTTTGTAGCAGCAATACTTTTAAACCTTGGACTTCTTACCTCTCTTAACTTCAAAAAATCCTTCGACAATAAAGTCGAAGAGCTTCATAGTGCCCATGTTGCAGTTACTATGCTAAAGCAAACTTATCAAGACAACTATGAGGATTATTTTAAGACCTATCCAGGTGTAACTGAGACGGAAAAAGATGATATCCTCTATCTTATGGGAACTAAATTCAAGTACGGATCAGGGGAATTTTCCAATCCTGCATTCTTTTTAAATGCTAGTACAAAACGCAACATTTCACACTTAGCTTTTGTTGGAGAGCATAAGGATACTGGTGATAGAGATATCTATGTTTCTTATCTTCTGCATACTGGTGGTGGATATGAGCTCGGGGATAAATTTGTCATAAACTATAGAGAAAAGGAATATGTTTTCAATATTGCAGGTTTTACCGAAGATATACTTCTTGGTAGTACTAATGTTGGAGGTATTGGCTTTCATTTGCCACAGGAATCTTATAAAAGATTTCAAAGAGAGCTGAATGATGAAAATACAAACGGAGTATTGCTTCAAGCAAGACTTGAAAACAGTAAAGACTCACAAAATATGATCATGAATTTCCAGAAAAATAATTTAAAAGTTGGGCAAACCGGAATGATTTCGGCCGTGTGGCTATGTTCTCTTTCATTCGCAAAAACTGCAAGAACAGCAACTGCTGACATTGGAGCTGTGATAATCATATCCTTCTCTCTAATTATCGTACTTGTCAGTCTGTTAGTTATCAAATTTCGAGTGAGTACTAGTATTGAGGATGGTATAGCTGATATTGGTACATTAAAGGCACTGGGCTACACCAGCCATCAGATTATCGCTTCTATTTTGCTACAATTTATGTTAATTGCATTCTTTGGCAGCGTATTTGGAATCGCGGCATCTTACGCAGGGGTTGGTCAGTTATCAAGTATGTTTTGTGCACAGACAGGTATTGTCTGGAAACAAGGGTTTGACCTAATATCAAGTGTATTAAGTCTTATGCTGATTCTCTTTTCTGTACTCCTTATAACACCTTTTTCGGCAAGACGGATCAAAAAACTACATCCAATTATAGCCTTGAGAGCTGGAATCACGACTCACAGTTTCAAGAAAAATCATTGTCCTCTTGATCGCATGAAAGGCAGCTTGAATTTTGTTCTAGCGATAAAAAGCCTGGTATCAAACCTACGTCAGAACCTGATGATCTCACTAATTATTGCAGCAATCAGTTTTGCTTCGGTCTTTGGGCTTGTCATGTACTACAATATAGCAACGGACAATAAAGCTTTTATTGACATGATTGGTATAGAGACGTGTACCGTCAGTGTTACTACCATACCTGGAGAGGATGCTAAGCTACTACTCAAAGATATTGAAAAACTAGACGGGATACGAAAAGTAATCAACTATAATTATGGAAGTGTCACGATAAATGATGAAGCCAGTCAAGTGTATATATCAGACGATTTTTCATTAGTGGATAATAATCAGGTTTATGAGGGGCGTTATCCCAAGTATGACAATGAGATAGCCATTAACGGTTCTATGGCAGAGGAATTTGGAAAAACTGTCGGAGATACTATTTCTGTAAAAATGGGCAATGGTTTAGCAGAATATCTGATTACAGGACTATCTCAAAGTGCAAATTTTGTGGGCATGGATGTATCTTTGACTCTTGAGGGTGTCAAACGTATAAAATCTGATTATATTTACAATTCTATTAATATTTATTTAGAAGATGAAAGTAATGTGGATATTTTCATTGATGAGATTACAAATAAATTTGGTAACAAGATTGCAGCTATCGTTAATTTAAATGAGTTAATGAAAAGTCAGCTGGGTTCCTATGTTAAAATTATTTCCATCGTTACATACCTCATTCTAATTGTAACGGCACTTGTGGTAGTAATGATTCTTTATCTTATAATCAAAGCAATGATTATAAGTCGAAGGAAAGAGTTCGGTATACAAAAAGCACTTGGCTATACTACCCTACAGCTTATGACACAGACATCAATGAGTTTCCTACCGGTCGTTCTCCTTGGTGCCATCCTTGGAAGCATCGTTGGTAGTTTCTATATAAATTCCTTGCTCTCAGTGCTATTTAAAGGAATTGGCGTCATGAAGGTTGCCTTTGTAGTTCCATACCTTTGGATTGGCTTTATGTGCATAGGAATCTGCGCCCTTTCTTATGCAGTCTCCATGCTAGTGTCATGGAGACTGCGAAAAATTACAGCATATGCCTTGATGGTAGAATAAAGACACAAATAGGGATAAAACACCTGTTTCACAGCGTGCTACTATCATAAATATTTTGGGGCAAGGAGTAATGGGTTTTATAAATACATTTTATAAAACCCATTACTTCTTACCAATATTTTTTGTTTATAATCTTAAGATAAATGGAACAAAATATTTGTAAAGAAAAAAAGATGAAAAAATTCACATCAAAAATTAACAATTAAAATTGAGAGATAAATATGTTTATTTAAAAATAATCTACACATAATACTTCAAATGAAATAATTAATTGAGGTGTATATAAAAATGGATGGTATGAATGAAAGTTCTACACAATTGTATACTATAATACAAGACCTTTGCACAAAATCTATAAATGATTGGCTACAACATTCATTATTCACTTGGAGATGGTGGGTGGGAATAATTATTACAACTGTTCCATGGATATTATGGATATATGTTAGAGATAAAAAAAGTACAAGTAGACTACTACATGTTGGCTTCTTTTCAATAATTTTTGCCTTCATAGTAGATACTGTTGGTGTATCATTTGCTCTATGGTTTTTTGAATATAAAACTTTCCCAGTTTTTCATATTTTTTTCCCATGGGATTTTACTCTTATTCCAGTATCCATTATGATATTATTACAAATAAAACCAAATCGTTATATATTTCTTAAAGCATTATTTTTTGCAACATTTTCTGCTTATATTGCAGAACCTATTTTTCATTGGATGAAACTTTATCATCCAATTCATTGGAGGTACACATATTCTTTTATTCTCTATTTTATATTATTTTTAATTTGCAATTTTCTTATTAAAAGGAAAAGCTTTGAACCTTTATAATGACTGATATTAGATGCACTTTAATACAAATATTTATATACAGAAAGCACAAAATAAGCCTATGAGATTATTTATAATTATTTTTAGTTGTTTTATATTGCCTTGGACAGTGGGGATAATATTCTTTTTTAAAGATAAAAAGATTTTTACAACTATTGCTCCTTTTGCAGCTATATTAGCCTTTATACTCAACACTATAGGTATTGATTTGGGTTTGTTTTATCCATTGCCAGTTGAATATTTGAAAGCAAATACAGTATCAATATTTGCAGATATAGGAATACTTTCAGTTTTATCATGCATGTTTATATATTTAGTTGCTCATACAAAAATTAAGCCTATTATTTTAAATATTGTTATTACAGTTATAGCCACATCAATTGATTGGATTTTTATAGCGACCAAATTTCTCGAATATGATAAGGGATGGAATTACCTGTTTTCAATTCTAATGTATTTTATATCTTTTGGTATTATAAACCTCTACTATTTATGGCTTAAAAAACTGGCTATATTATAACTTACTATCAAGAGCCCTTTCTAATTTATCCAAAGTACTACAGTCATATATTTCACAACATTCCTTAAAACCTTGAATATGTTTAATGCGTGTCCACTCTATTTCAGGTATTGGATTAAACCAAAGTATATTTTTCACTTTTGCTCTAATGCTCTTTAGTTTTTCAACTGCTAATGCAGCATCAACAGTCTTGGCATCACTTATAATAATATATACAATGGAAGAATGAAAATAAGCTCTTCCCCTGTCTTCCAAATCATTTAGAGACCTTGAAATATTAGTACCTTTTCTCCATATGGGGCTGTTAATAACCATTTCTTCAAAGGATTGATTATTACTCAAAGCTCTTGTATTTATATGGTATATGCCATCTGAAAAAATAAAGGTCTCCATTAAAGAATTCCCTGAACTCATTCCAAGCATAAATTGTAGAACAAAACTAGAAAACTTAAACATAGATGCCGATACATCACAAAGCAAAATATATTTATCTTTTTTCCTTGGTTTCATTTTATACTTCAAATTGAATTGAACACATCCTGTGTTGAGATTTTTCCTTATAGTTGTCTTTAAATCCAACCTTTTCTTTTTGTTTGTCTTTTTATACCTACTATTAGCTCGTCTATACTTTACTATAAAAAGTTTAATAAGTTGTAGGGCTTTGGATATATCATTTTGATTAAATTCAGAAATGTTTTTATATAATATACTATTTTCACGCTTTATATTTTCAACAACCTGCTCTGCAATATAGCCTGCCTCTGAGGGTACATTTGAGAAAGCACCTCGTTGTATAGTATTTTCTGTAACAGAATTTTGTTTAAGGCTCTTTAGTTTTGAATGAATTATTTGCTCGACAATAGGCAAAAACTGATTTTTTACATTTTTTCCTGAGGAAGTTTTGTCGAGAAAAGCTACAATGCTTTTTTTATCGTTTTGATCTAGATTTGAATATACTTCCTTTAGCTCGTCAACTACTTCAACTTGTTCGCCTTTAAATTTTAAATCAGAAATCTCTTTTAAAATCTCCTGCTTTTTAGTCTCCTGCTTTTGTATTAATTCTTCTACTTCCTGTGTTTTGAGATCACTAGAAATAAAGAATCTGTTAAAAGCTTCACTAAATATGGCTTTTTCCTCTTCACTCTTAGCTATACAGGTGGAAATAGCAGCTTTAAACACCTCTTTATTCATAATATCAATATAGGTCATCGCTTTATATGCATCAAGAATTTCTGAAATGCTTACCCTAACTCCTGCTAATTTCAAAACTTCTATAAATTCAAGAAAGTTTATCGTCAATGAATCTATTAAAACCGCCACCCTTTTGAAATTCAAGTATATCTTCTTTTAGCTTTAGTAGGAATCCCAATGTCTTATCTACACCATCTTCATCAAGCTTTTTCTTCCCCACCGCAAGTAGTGCCGAGGCCCAATCCAGAGTTTCAGCAATGGAAGGTTTTTTATATATTTTGGGATTTTGTCTTATGCTGGCCACAAAAGTCGAAATCTCTTCAGCAAACTTTTTCTCAACTTCAGGTAGCTTTGCCTTTAGAATTCTAATCTCTTTTTCAACATCGGGATAATCAATATAGAGGTAGGCACACCTTCTTTTTAATGCATCTGACAACTGTCTGGTGTTATTACTTGTAAGTATTACAATTGGTTTATTCTTAGCCTTAATTGTCCCCAACTCAGGTATTGAAACTTGGAAATCAGAAAGCATTTCAAGAAGGAAGGCTTCAAACTCCTCATCTGTCTTATCAACTTCATCTATTAGTAAAACTGTTTTATTTTCACTTCTTATTGATTTTAATAGAGGTCTCTCCAAAAGATACTCTTCTGAAAATAAATTCTCTAATTTTAAATCATTAGCACTATCGCATGATTTTATATCTTTAGTTTCTGATTTCATATGTGTTTGTGTATTTAACTGAATATTCAGAAGTTGTTTTTGATAATTCCATTCATAAAGAGCTTTAGATTCGTCCAGCCCTTCATAGCACTGCAGCCTTATAAGTTCAGTATTAAATGAAGCCGCAAGAACCTTTGCCACTTCAGTTTTTCCTACTCCAGCAGCCCCCTCTACAAGTAGAGGCTTTTCAAGTTTCAATGCAATATATAAAGTTACAATAAAATTTTCATCGAAAATATAATTTTGTAGTTCAAGCGCTTTTCGAAGTGAAATTAAATCCATTGTTCCTATCTCCCATGATGATGCAGAGGGACGGTGCTCTGCATCATTTCTTTTTATATAAATATGCTAACCAATAAGCAAAGCCCACGAAAAGACTTCCTCCAACTATGTTGCCCAAAGTAACGGGAATAAGATTCTTTAATACAAACGAACCCCAATTTAGGTCTGCTAATTTCTCAGATGTTACTCCCATTGTTGCAGCAGCCTCTACCCAAAGCTTATTTGACTTAGCTAAAATACCAATAGGAATATAATACATATTTGCAATAGAATGCTCAAAACCTGACGTTATAAACAGCCATATAGGAAAAAATATTGCAATTAGCTTGCCAGTTATGTCTTTTGCTGCCGAAGCAACCCAAACCGCAAGACAAACTAACCAATTGCAGAGAATTCCCATTGTAAATGCGTTTACAAACGACAGATGAACTTTATAAACAGCAATCTTTATTGTGAATGCTCCTAGCATACCTTTTGAGAAATCTAATTGACCCGATAAAAAAATCAAAAGTACTATTATCATAGAACCAATAAAGTTACCAGAATAAACAATTAACCAGTTCCTAAGCATTTTCAGGAAACCATTTTTTCTTTCAGAACACGAAATAATTATCAAACAGTTCCCTGTAAATAATTCCCCACCTGCAATTATTACCAACATTAGCCCAGTTGCAAACAGTGCTCCTGCAAGAGCTTTCCCTAAGCCTACGGAAGCAATTGAATAAATTGCAGCATTGGAACCTTCTGCTGCAAATCCAATAAATGCTCCAGCAAGAATACTGAGAACAAAAAGTTTTACTATGTGATAATTAGTTTTTTCGCATCCAAGTTCTACAAATCTTTCTGATATTTCTTCCGGACTCCTGAATAGTTTCTCCATTATTTGTACTTATTTGCTTTAAATAAATCCGCATAGGAATCACAATATATTTCCTTGTTCATTATTACCCTAGCAGTTGCTGCTGCATCCATAAGTTCATCATCATTTGCATCGGCTATTGCAGCATCAAGTCCACATGCCATAAGCATAGTAATCATTGTTCTATTTATTAACTTTCTATTTGCACATCTCTGAGAAACATTTGATAAACCAACAACTGTCTTTGGCGCTGGGTCTGAAAGGAATTTAATTTGTCTTAATGTCTCCATCGCTTCAATAGCATGATCTTGCGCTACATTAATTGGAAGTATAAGTGGATCTATATACAAATCTTCAAGTGGAAGACCAAATTCATCAGCAGCTGCAACTAATTCTGCTGCAAGTAAAACTCTATTCTCAGCATTTTTCGGTATCCCTGACTCTTCGCTCATAGCAAGACCAATTACTTTTGCGTTATACTTAACTGCCATTGGAAATACTCTTTCAATCTTATATCTGTCTGCATGACAGGAATTTATTAATGCTGGTCTTTTACAAAGCTTCAGACCTTCTTCAATAATATCATAGTTTGTTGAATCAATTGAAAGTGGTGTGTCTACTACTTCCTGTACTGTATTAATTAGCCATAACATTGTAGCCATCTGATCTACAGCACTTGCTCCTGTATTAATATCAAGCCAAGTAGCACCATTTTCAGTTTGTTTTATTGCCCAATCTTGAATTGGTTTCTTGTCCTGAGCTATTATTGCCTCTCTTATGTCTTTAAACATTCCGTTAATTCTTTCTCCAATAATCTCCATGTTATATCTCCTTTATATTTTTTATATGTTATTAACTACCATCAACTCATCAATATTCTTTTTAACTAATTTAACTGCTTCAGGATGCCTCATTACAAGAATATCAATTCCTGCTTGAAGTAAGGCAGATGCTGTCATAGCTTCCCATAGTATTCCTCTTTCAGCCTGATCTCCCCATCCTGGGAATTCAGTTTCACTTACATTTGCTTCCTTCGCTTTCCAAGCTTCAAATCCAATTATACCTAAAATCGGAAGTGCTAGCATTTTATCTCCTTGTAATGCGCCAATTCTTTCTCTTTCTTGAATTGAATAGGCATATTCAATTCCATATCCCAAACCACCTATACTCGGGTCAATAATAATCTTGTTAAGAGGCAAACCCATTTCAGTTATTAATATATTTAATTGTTTACAAATGTTAATATCTAGTGGAGATTGAGCAATAACAGTATGTTTGTGTACCATACATGCAGCCACTATTGTATTGTAGTTTGCAGAAGCAGCTAATCCTAATAAAAGATTTTCTCCAGCAAAATTTTCTGCTACAGCAGCCATTAATTTATTATCAACTTCATCAATTCCACAGCCTACTACTGCTAATGGCACCTCTACAGCTTTTAGAACTTCTCTAACAGTTTCTACACATTCCTCGATGGATCTGTTTCCCATCTCTGGATCTGCACTTTGGAGCTTCAAAAATATAAAATCTGCTCCCCATTCATCAACACACTTCTTTGCCCATTCTACTGGACTATTTATGCTAGTTCCTATTGATTTTTTTAACTCCTCATTCCATTCAGTAGGAACTCTATCAACCACTTCCATAGCTATTACAGGTCTATTTGGGGTTTCACCCTCAAAATGTAAAAATGGTAAGCATGAAGTACCACCAACAGTGATGGTTTTTGATCTTGTTCCACCTTGCTCTTTTGTTGCACCCAGTGTAACTACGGCTACCTTACTTGAGTTTCTATCCTTTAAAACTTGAATCGGCATATATTCTCCCCCTACATCATATTTTTAATTTGCTTAATATATTGTTTACCGCTTGTAAAGCAGTAGATTCAATCGGTAATTCAAAAAGTGGTTTGCTTTTTATATCATACTCTGTGATTAGAGGATCAAACGGAACTATTCCCACTAATTCTAATCCTGTCTTTTCAATCTCTTCCTTCAAACTCACAATATCTTCTTCTGTAGCTTTTGTAACAATCAAATATATTTTATTAATCCTTGTTTTTATCTGCTTAACAAGCTCATTTACTCTTCCAGCTGAACGAATTGACCTTGCTGAACTATCACTAATTACAAAAAGGATATCAACATCCTCAGTTGTACGCCTGCTAATGTGCTCTAAACCTGCTTCATTATCCAAAACAATGTATTTGTAGCCTTTTGAAAGGGTATCCAAGTATTTTCTTAAAATATTGTTTGGGAAGCAAAAACATCCAGGTCCGTCGGGACCACCCATAACCAATAAATCGACATTTTTCCCTTCAGCAAGAGATGCATTAAGTTTATATTCTATATAAGTCTCCTGGGTCATACCCTCAGGTATACCATGTAAGTCCTTTGTTTTTGCTATAAGTTCAGATACAGTATCATTCTCAATTTTAAGCCCTAGAGCTTCATTGAGATTTGAATTTGCATCTGCATCTACCGCTAATACGGGAGTCTTATTGTTTTCTATAAGATACCTTATGAGTAGTGCACAAAATGAAGTCTTTCCTGTACCACCTTTACCCGCCACTGCAATTTGTATAGCCATAACCATTCCTCCTAAGTTGACTCTAAAGTTGGAAACAAGTCTAGATCAGTATGTGGAATAAATGTTGCTGAAACAAATTCCTCCATAAATAAATTCCCAACTGATAATTCTAGGTATGCCATTCTATCCGCCAGCTCGTGGCACTCAATTATTGCGTCTTTACATAATAAAACAATCATTGCACCTTGGACTGAGCTGTTTCCAACATATTCATATCTTTCAAGAGGTAGATCCGGCAACAGTCCAATATTGATTGCATCTACAATGTTTATAAAGTTTCCAAAACCACCTGCAATGTAAACTCTTTCTATATCATGAATATCTAATTGCACCTGTTGGAGCATAGTTCTTATACCTGCAAAAATTGCAGCTTTTGCTCTAAGAAGATTTTTAATATCCCCTTGCGTAATAACAATATCTTTATTACAGCTACTTTCATCAGCATAAGCTAAAATGTATTCCATCCCTTCACTTCCTAGTCTAATTCTTGAAGTTGAAAGGTTCTCTACTATTTTCCCAGCTCTATCAATTATACCCACAGCCTTCATTTCTGAAAGGGAATAAATTAAACCTGATCCACAAATTCCCTTAGGAGCTATTTCTCCGATTGTCCTACATTTAACCTCAAGTGAAAGCCTGTCAATTTCTATTAAATCGATAGCACCATCCATAGCTCTCATTCCACAGCTTATACCAGAGCCTTCAAATGCGGGTCCCGCTGAGCAGGAACAAGTTACAAGCCAATCGCTATTACCTAAAACCAACTCTCCATTAGTTCCAATATCAATAAAGAGCGTTATTTTTTCGGATTTTGAAAGCATTGTTGCTAAAACTCCAGAGGTTATATCTCCTCCAACATAGCTAGCTATCGAAGGTATTGTTATAATCAATGCTTCTTCATTTATATTTAAGCATAAATCTTTAGCTTTTAAAACAGGAAATTTGGTTACTGCTGGAATATATGGTTCTAGTCTCAGAAAAGTAGCAGGTATCTTCATAAACATGTGACTCATAACTGTATTACCTGCACAAACCATTGCTGATATATTATCTCCATGTAAATCATTTCTTACTAGAATCTCATCTATAAGCTCATTAATTGATTCTATTATTGCATTTTGTAGTATTTCCAGTCCTCTTGAATTTTCATCAGTATAAATAATCCTTGAAATAACGTCTGATCCGTAAACCGCCTGTTTATTATAGGTACCAGCTTTATCTATTATTTTGCCATTAGCGGTATCAAGTAAGTTAACAACAACTGTTGTTGTCCCAATATCAACGGCTAAACCGTAACAGGGCTTTTTCGATATTCCAGGCTCCATTGAAATAATTTCACAATTTCCATACGCTTCAACCAACGTGACTGTAACTTCCCAATTTCCTTTTCTTAATAAATTAGGAAGGTTCCTCAATACACCAAGAGATATCTTTACCTCTTTTATTGCATATTGCTTCGCTAAAGCAGCTCTGAGTCTATCCGCATCGTTTACATTATCCAATAAGTCAGGAGCCTTCATTTTAACAAGCACTTTTTTGCAAACAGGATTCATTTTAGCTTTAGCGAAATAATCATTATCTTTACTGAATTTCGTACGCTTACTAGAAAGCATAACTTTATGCTTTGTTAACCTTGAAAACGCTGGTACTTCAACAATCATATCTCTGTCGATTTTCACTTGGCAGCCAGGAACATAACCTTTATCTTTCAACTCCTGAGGGAAGTGATTATCACTATTTATAATTACATCGCCGCTAATTATTTTAACAGCACATTTGCCACAAGTGCCTTGTCCACCGCAAGGGCTATCTATATATATCCCTGCGTTTTTAGATGCAAGAAGTAGACTAGATCCCTTAGTAACAGTTACTATTTTATTTTCAGGCATAATTGTGACATTGCACTTTTCCAAAGTATTACCGCCTCTATAATGTATATAATTTATGCAAAATGACTCTTGGCAAAAGCAGGTAGCCCAGCTGCTTCAGCAGGTCCCACGGTTACTTTCCAGCCTGATTTCTCTTCCAAGACTCCTTTTATAACTGCAACATAGCCTGGAATAACAATATTTCTATGATTAACTGTTTCTTCAATCCCACAAACTTTCAGGAATTCAGATATTTTCTCTCCATTAAATTTACCTGCTGCCCAGGCTGTCAATACTGAAGTTCCATCCGTTGGGCAAGCTATAATGTAAGAAGGTATTTTGGATCCAGATATTTCACCCTCAACAGTGTAATAAGTTAATGAGAAATTTGTAGTAACATAAACTGGAGAATCCTTAGTTACTGCACCTATTTCATAAACCTTTGGTTCAACCTGACTCGGTTTCTGTGGATCTGTATAAAGGTTCATTCTTAAAGCCATAAGTGGTAAAATTTGCGATTTCTCATCTGCCTTTAATACTATAACACTTGCATATTTTGCAACTAAGGTACTCGCTTCTATTACTTCATCTCTTGGGTTTTCAGAAGCTGTAAAGGAAATAACAGGATAACCAAAAGGCCTAAACTTCTTCTTAATTGAAAGTCTTCTTGTCTGTGTAATTTCCGCCAATTTTTGTGAAAGCTGCCTAGTTCCTAAGTCGATAACTAATTCTTTATAAGAAGCGGAAACCTTCTCAACAAGCGCTGCCGTGTCTTCAAGTCCATTTCCTTTTACAACTAATGGGCAGTTGAATTTTTTAGCTAGCTCTATCATTTTCTCATAATTATTCTCAGTTGCTCCACAAATCAGAGGATTTGATCCACCGATAATTTCAAGAGCCTTTTCAATTGCTACTACATCTTCGCTGATTAATACAGTTGCAAAACAGGTTTTATCAGCTACTACTTTAACAGCATTTGCGAAAGCCTCTGGATTACCTGAATCATTTTTTACTGCAATCATATCAATTGATACTGTTTGACCAACTCTCTCAAAAACAAGTTCATTTACCTTCTTAACTTTTGCTTCTAGTTCCGATCCTGAAAGCTTATCAGAGATTTCTACTGCTATGCAGGTAGGATTATAGAAGGCTTTATCATGTCTAAAAAGAACTACTTCATCTCCTAATAGTCTCTCAAAACCACCTTTACCAACCTTTATAAGCTTAATAGGTGGTGCAGATTCTCCTCCAAGTGCCTCTTTTGCAGCTTCTGAAACATGTGGACATTTGTCCAATGTTGTTTTTGAGGAAGCTAACGCCATAGAGAAGGCTAAACATGTGGGTTGACCACATTCTTTACAATTTGTTTTAGGTAGTAGTTTAAAAATACCCAATCCTGTAAGTGCCATTTTATATTTGCTCCTTTTTAATGTTTTATTTTCGAGGATTTTTCTTTAGAACAATGGGTCCATAGTAAGTGCTGGATGTCCCTTTTCTTCAAGGAAAGCCATCATTTGATCTGAATCTGTTCCAATTGTCTCGTCTGCTATCTTATCAATGAAGTCTGCTCCCAGACCTTCTTCAATACTTCTTTTAACAAAGTCTTCTCTCAAATAATCCTTCAACTGCTTTGGCATCCAAACTATTCTTCCTAATCCACCATCAGCAATAATAAACTTTTTGCTAACTATATACTTCTTTCCGATTCCCATGAATCCTGGAGATTGAACTCCTCCACCTACTGCACCTGCTAGGGTTGAGAAAGTCATTCCGCTTGGAGTCATTCCTGTATGTTCTCTAGTTGTTATCATTAATCCGTTAGCTTCAGGAACCATAGCCATGATTGCTTCAAAGCAACCACAAGAAGTCATTGGGAGTTCCATTAATGTGTAAAGAGCTACCTCTTCAAGATTTTTGTTTGAACTTGCATAAACAAAATCATTTACACTCCTCCAAATACCTTTCTTTTCATCAATAGTTCCTTCTTTCTTAATTGGCTGATTAGGACCTGTAGGTGTTATTTCAAAAGATGCTTTAGCATCGAGCCAGCTTACCGCTCCACATAGACCAACACGTTGAGGTGTTATCACACACACATGGTTTGGTGCAAAGGATTGGCAAAGAGTGCAGGAGAAGAACTCTTCAACAGATTCATCTGTTAAGCCTCTTAAGCGCTCATCTCTTTTATGATATGCAGCTCTTGCTTCTATAATTTTTTCATCAACTAAAGCTTTGTCAGTATAAATATTTACTTCAACTCGGTCAACAATTGCAGGGAACTCGGATTTAAACTTCGCAATTAGTATTTCCCCAAAATGTCTCATTTTAAAGCCTTTTTCTTTAGCATCTTTACTTATTCTTACCCAAGCAAGATCTCTCTGAGCAACATGCCATAAACCTTCGCCATAATTTACGAAGTAATGTATTCTTCTCTCTAGGACACCTTCAAAATCATCCTGCATTTTACGCCCATAGATTTTTATATAAAATCCAAGAGGAAGCTTTGCCCCTTCTTCAACATCGTCAACATCAGGTCCTATTACTGTAATCTTACCATCCTCAATTTCATCAGGACCAACCATTTTAACTAATTCAAAGGCAGTTGTTCTGCCTCCACCAAATTCTACATAAGCATCTGCTTTTCTGATAGTTTCACCTTCAAAAGCAGGTCCTATGGTAATTGGTACAGGAATATCAAGAATCTTTATTTTAATTCCTCTTAGTTCAAGGGAATCTGCAACAATTTTCGCGTAATCAGGTTGATAAACGTACCAATCAGGTACTTCTTCAACTAAGGGTTGATCTGTAATTACGGGGAAACCAAGAAATATTGCTCCAAATTCTGCAACTATTCTTACCTCATCCTGCTCTCCTAAAGCTAGTACAAATGCCCTCACACGATTTCTTTGATATTCTAACTGAGCGGTCTTGTTGCCAGGGGCTATACCACCGAAAGCAAGACCTCCTCTTAATGCAAAATTAACTGCATGAATAACTTGTGTGAAGTTTCCAAGAGCAAAAGCTATATAATCGATTCCCAATTTTACATTTTCTTCTAATAATTGCTCAATAATCTCATTACAAAGCATCAGCATAATCCCTTTGCTCTGTAATTCCTTTACAAGCTGAGCTGCAGCCTTGCTATCTTTTGCTTTTCCTATGATTACTGCAACACCAGGTATTGTGAAATCAACAAGCTGTATTCCGAACTTTCTTAATACAGGATCTGTTAAGAATCCTGTCCAAGGAGCAACATGTGGATTCTTGCCATTTAAGTAGCGTAGAGCTTCTATAATTTCTGCTGCATATAAAGCTGCTTCACCGCTTAATTTAGCGCCTTCAAAGGTAATGTCTTCTTTTATATTTGTTGTTCTAATTCTATTTAAAATTGGAACCAAATCTTTTAAGGTTTTTACATCTTCACCGCTTAATGCAGTTATAACGGGAAGTTTGTAAGCCGTATCCGGATAAGAAACAGGAGTATCTTCACCAAATTCCCTTATAGCCTGATTTAAAAGTATTTCAGCATAACTTGTAGCTATTACTGCACCATCAAAAGCCTGCTTGTATAAATGATTAGCCATTATTCCTTACCCCCCTTAACCTTCATAAACGCCGGAAAACTCACTGTTATATTTTTCTGCTGTCTGTTTGTGTATTTTTAGTTTCCAAGCTCTTTTTTCAATTCTTTCAAGAAGTTTTCCTGCTGCCTTCATCGCATCTGTTTCAAATATAAAATATCCACCAAACACATCTCTTGCAATCTGTGTAGCAACACCATATACCAGTTCGCTTCCCTCAATTGGAGGTAATACTCCAACATGGCAAGGTATTCCCATAGCAATTACCCAAGAACCTATAGAGATTGCTTTTTCTGACATTGCTTCTGGAGCACTTGCAACAAATGGTAACTGTGGAATTGATACTTTGAGTTCTTCAGCCATTGCGGTCCAAAGATTAGCTATTCTGCTGTTATCAACACAAGAGCCCATATGAAATACCAAAGGTAATCCAGCATTAAGTCCTGAATTCTCCTCTAGGCGTTTTATAAATTTCTTAAGCCCAGGTCCTGCATAAGCTTCTACTCCTTCTGAAGAAAGTAGTCCAGCTTTTGCAAAAGCACCAGCAGCACAACCTGTAGAAACTAGTAATATATCGTTTTTGGCTAATTCCTTTGCTATTGTGATTGTTGGATCATCGTGTATAGTTTTCTGATTATTACAACCTGCAAAAGCACAAACTCCTTTAATCTCACCTGCAAGAATTGCATCTGTCAAAACTTTTATTGGAGTATCTGGGTTTATCTTCGCAAATAAATCAAGTATTGCCTCAAAACTGAAGCCTCCAACAACCTGCTTTTTAAAGTTTGGAATTCTTACTAATTCAGGTTTTCTTTTTTTGTACTGTTCAATTGCAAGTCTAACAATCTTTTTGGCATCGTCCATTGCTGTAGCTTCATTAAAATCTATATGATATGACCCTGGAACTTTGGCTATATGTGAAGTACTAACTAACTGCGTATGAAAACAATTACATATATCCTTTACTCCTGGAGCAATACACTGAACATCCATAATCATTGTATCAAGAACCCCAGTCATTATTGCAAGTTCTTGGGACCCAAAGTTTGTTGCTGTGGGCACGCCTTCTCTCATTAAAACTTCATTACCTGTACAGCATATTCCCACAAGGTTAATTCCTTTTGCTCCAATGGCTTTTGCTTCATTTTCAAGTTCTCTAGCTGCATAAACAACCATCTGGCTAAGCAAAGGATTATGCCCGTGTACTGCAATATTAACCTTTTCTGCATCTAGAACTCCTAAGTTTGCTTCCGTGATTACAGGTTTAGGTGTTCCGAATAATATATCAGTAAGGTCTGTTGCTAGACTCATTCCTGTATAATCTGCTAAAGCTGCTTTAAGTCCCCCGAATATAATGTTTACAGGGTCAGCATCTGTTCCCATGTGTGTCTGGTGTAAAAGCTGGGCTACTGATCTATCAATAGCTGTGGGAGCAATACAAGTCTGCTTAAACTTTTCTTTTCTCTCTTCATTAATGGTTGTTGAAAGCCAAGTGCAAGGCTCTGAATTATATTTTCCGAAATCTTCAAGAGCTTTTATAGCAACGTCTCTGGCAATATCATTAACTTCTCTTCCTTCAGTTTCTATTCCAACTCTTTTTGCTACTTTATTAAGTTTAACTTTGTCGGTTATTTTATAATCTGGCGCATGACCTTCTGCAGTGTGTAAAAGTGCATATGCAATTTCTCTGCCGTGATCTGAATGTGCTGATGCTCCACCAGCAATATACCTTACAAGATTTCTTGCAACAACTGTATATACATTTGCACCGCAAATTCCTTTTTCCATACCCTTTTTTGAAGGAATTATCCTACATGGACCTTGAATACAAATTCTACAACATACACCAGTATTCCCAAACTTACATTGAGGTTGCTGAGCTTTATATCTATCCCAAGCTGTCTGAATGTCTAATGTTGATGCTAATTCCAACATTTCAATGGCAGCAGGATCAACAGTTCGTATATTGGGCGTTTGATTTGACATTTTTTTACCCCCCGTTTTAAAATTAATTAATATTTAAAATTTCAATACTTTTTCAAGCATTTTTTCTAATTCCTTATTGTCCACTTTTGTGGGCTCTAAATTTATTCCCATTGATTTCTCGGCTATTCCTTGGTCGTAGTGTATTACCCCAAGGAGTTGATCATTATTAAAATGTTCTTTAATAAAAAACTCTTCTTTTTCTGATCTTATTTTATTTGCAATAAACTTAATATTGGTTATTTCTAATTGTCTTGCCAGATTTTCAACTATCTTTGCTGTTTGCACACTCGATTTGCCAGCCTCAGTAACTATTAGCATAAGATCTACACCCTTGGAAGTTCCTCTTGTTAAATGTTCAATCCCTGCTCCCATATCAAGTATAACTACATCCTTCGTGTCCAGAAGCAAAGAATTTACCATTGCTTTTAAAAAAGTATTCTCTCTGCAGTAGCAGTCCGAACCACCTTGCTTAATTCCACCCATCCTCAAAAATTTGATGCCATTAATATTTACGCTGAATTTATCTGCTATATCGTTTACCATAGGGTTGAGGGTGTAATAAGCACCATCTCCTACTTGATCTCCAATAAACTCTCTCATTTCAATAACCGGCTTAACTTTAGAAAGTTCTTCCTCACTTATTCCAAGTGCTAGTCCTAAACTACTATCAGGGTCAGCATCAACTGCGTATACGTTGAAACCCTTATGAACAAATAATTTTGCCAAATTTGCAGAAATTGTAGTTTTACCAACGCCACCCTTACCAGAAACAGCAATTTTCATAAGTTCCTCCTTTGAGCCATAAGCGAATACGTTCCAAAACTTGCGGCTAAAACAATATCTTCTGTCGGTAAGTAACTAGTTATTGATTCATCAAAAAGTATTGTTCCTGAATCTTCAACCTCATCATCACCTTGCCATATAACATAAGTTACAGGTACATAAGGGAAAATCTTTAAGGTCACATTTCCATGTCCTAAGCTCCCTTTCGTTCCTTCTAAGTTGCTAGCGGCTATATAAATTTGGGAACAATCTTTACAAAATGTTTTAATTAAAGGCTGTATTGCCCTTTTTTGAAAAGTTTCATAGTAAATAGAACCACCACCAGGTATTTCTTTAAAGGAAATAAACTTTCCAGTCAATGGCTTAAAATTGGCATTTATTAAATAATGAAGAATAAGAACTTTTACTGTTGAAGTAACCAGATCGTCTGAATCTAAACTTGAAACATTACCTGTAGTACAATTTATAGCATACTGAGAATTTAAATACTTTAAGGCAAGTCTATTATTACTATCATATATTGCGCCAGTATTCAAGGCTACTCTCTTAGGATCCGCTTCTTTCAAGCTTTCACAAGCAATCCTATATGCTTCTAAATATCCGTTTATCAAGTTTGATTCTAATTCTATCAAAATTAACCGCCCTCCTATGTCATCTATTCTGATTCTACACCTTTATACATTTCTAAGAATAGTATAATATTCTTCTTTTTTGTACTTTTTAGTGTACTTTGCCTTCTAGCACAATGTTGTATTGAAATCATGTATAATTTAGTCTATAATGAAAAAACATATTAATAATAGGAGGAAATACAAAATGATTATCATTGGAGAAAAAATTAATAGTACGCTGAAATCCATTAGACCTGCTATGGAAAGCTATGATGTGGCTGCTATTCAAGACTTAGCAAAAAGGCAGTATGAAGCCGGTGCCACATTTATTGACGTTAATGCTGGAATGTTTTTTGAGGATGAACCAGAAAGAGTAGAATGGCTAGTTAATACTATTCAAGAGGTTATAGATGCTCCGTTTTCTATAGACTCCCCAAATCCAAAAGCACTTCTTAAAGGCTTGCAGGCAAATAAAAACGGCAAACCACTTATTAATTCAATCACAGATGAAAAGAAAAGATTTGATGCTGTTCTTCCATTGGTTGTTGAATTTAATGCCAGTATCGTTGCTCTTTGCATGGATGATAAAGGTATGCCTGAGACAGTAAAGGATCGAGTTGTTATTGCAACCAGATTAATTGAAAAGCTAACTAAGGTTGGCGTTGCACTTAATGATATTTATATAGATCCAATGGTAAGACCTGTAGGTACAGGCTCACAATACGGAATTTTGGCAATAGAAACTATCCGTACTATAAAAACAGAATTCCCTGAAGTTCATATTGCTTGCGGTCTCAGTAATATTTCCTTTGGAATTCCTGCTAGAAAGATAATGAACCAAGCCTTTTTAGTTGCAGCAATGACTGCTGGAATGGATGGAGCAATCATGGATCCATTGGATAAGAAGATAATGTCTTTCCTTTATGCAACAGAAGCTCTTCTGGGAACAGATGATTATTGCATGAATTATATTACGAAATTTAGAGCAGGATTACTTGAAGTGTAAGAAGAAAGTTATTCTTGTGATTAAAAAGAATCTTTGAAGTTTGGAGATTCTTTTTTGTCTGTTTGAACCAATGAAAAAAGGGCTTTTACTAAGCCCTTTTTTCAACTAACAATATTTCACTTTTTTAAACTATATTTTATTACTGATTTTGGGCATACATCTACGCATTCACCGCATAAAATACATTCTGAATTCCTCATACATCCCTTTTTCACCATTTGCTCGACTTCTAAACTCATGGGACACTTTTTTGTACATTGTTTGCAACTGATGCATTTGCTTTGATCTGCTATCAAGCGTACTGATGGAATGTTGAGATAGTCTTTAATTTTAGTTCCAATAATCATAAATGGAGACATCCAGCAACTGTAATGACAAAATCCCCGTTTTCCCGAAGTCAAAGAAATAATGACTATAAGAAGTAAAACGCCATAATAAATAAAATATGCCGTAGGATCTGCAACAGATATTCCATTTGTGGTTAGATATAAAAAATCTACCTTTTTAAAGCCTCCAGCAGCAAAAATGAGAATAGCGATGATGGAAATCCATGGAACCCAGATCATATATTTTATCCAATTAAGTTTCCCACCCCTAGCTTTCTTGTCTGAAATAAGAGTCATACATTCCTGTAACCCTCCTACAGGACAAAGCCAACTGCAGAATAGTCTCCCAGAAAACAATGACGTAAGCATCATAATGCCGAAAACTATAAAACTGCCTGTTATAATACCCTCTGTGGCTCCTTGAATAATCAAGTACGGCGAAAAATAGTATATAGTTATTGGAAACAAAAGAAAGGATATGAGTATCGAAGCTTTTCTTAAATTTTGTCTTCTCATAAATATTTACCTCCAAATTCATTTAATTATTTTATAAATATTCGTTTACTTATTTTTACTTCTTTTAATTAAAATTTAAGCAATATATTCTTGTATTCTTAACTATTTTTTAGTTTTCCCTCAAGCAAGTTAATTACTTCGTTAGACCAGTCTACATAGGACACCTCAAGCTTTTGTCCAAGGCTGAGAACAGTTAGTATCGCCTGATGATTTTCATGTAAATCTATATTTCCTCTTAGCTCATCTTCAATTCTATCAAAAATAAACTGCTGCTTTTTATGGATTATTTGAAATTCTCTAATATGATTAAGAATAACTTCTGGAGTAGTATTATTAGAAAAATACATCTTCAGTAATATTTCATAACGTACTGCTATCTTTTCCACTGGTTCAGCTAGCCATTTTCTTAGGTCCCCCCTACCAATCTCAGTAATTTTATATTTTTTACTTGCCTTACCACTCTGATTCTCATTGGCTAATAACTCATTCCCTATTATGAGCCCTTCTCCCTCTAGTCTCTTTAGCTCAGGATAAATCTGTCCAAAGCTTTCACTCCAAAAGAATCCAAACCGTGTATCCACAATTTTCTTTATTTCATAACCAGTCAAGGGCTCTTCGCTTAATAGACCTAGGATAACAAACTTAGTTTTGTTTTTAGAAGTTTTCACTCATATTCACTTCCTTTACTTTTGTATATCTTTAAGATATATCTTATAGATATAGTTGTGATTACATATTATCAAGATTTTCTTTAATTGTCAACTCAAAAAGAATATATAAACACTGTTATATTAATATTTCAGAGAGAAAATATGGAAAGCGGAATATATTACCTGAATAACCTCGTTTTGTAACTAAATAATAATAACTATGAATATTATTTGTGAGGTGATAAAAATGTTTACAGATAAAAGATTGATGGAAGCTTACAAAAGTGCCAAAGTTGAATACTTTGATGAGAATTCTAGGTATATTTTTTTCAGCGATGCTCACAGAGGAGATGATAGTGTATCTGACGAATTCAGCAGAAATCAGAATGTTTTCCTACATGCACTTGAATACTATTTCAATAATGGCTATAAATATGTGGAGGTTGGTGACGGAGACGATCTATGGGAATATCCCAAATTCAAGTATATAAGATTGGCTCATAGTGATGTATTTTCAATCCTAAAGAGGTTCTTTGATGAGAAAAGGTTCATAATACTCTATGGCAACCATAATAACTACTTAAAGAACAAAGACTATGTCAGAAAAAACTTTTACAATTATTACGACGAATATAGTCAGGATATACATGATCTCTTTAAGGGGATAATTCCCTATGAGGCTCTGGTGCTGAAAAATAAAGGTACTGGTCAGGAAATTCTTACGGTTCACGGTCATCAAGGAGATCTAATGAATGATCAGCTTTGGTTTTTATCAATGCTTTCATTGAGGTATTTTTGGCGATTCATGCATGTCGTTGGTTTTCAAAATCCCTCAAGCCCTGCTAGAAACCACTTTAAAAGGCATAAAATTGAAAGAACCTATAAAAAATGGATTAAAAGGCATGAGATGATGCTCATATGTGGACATACCCACAGGCAAAAGTTTCCTAAGGATGAAGAGCTTCCATATTTTAATACAGGCTGCTGCCTCCGCACCAAAGGTATAACCGGCATTGAGCTTTTAGATGGTAAGATAATGCTGGTGGACTGGAGAATCCATGCTGACCATTATGGGGTTCTGCAGATTAAGAGACATGTAATGAGAGGACCAGAGCCAGTTGAAAAGTTTGACTTTTAAAAAAACAATCGATTCTTTAATGACTATGCCACCAAAGGTAAAAACCATGACGGGGAGGATGATTAAATCCACCCTCCCTTGCCTTTTCTACTCAACAAACCCTTAAGAAGTGTTGCAGAACTGTTCTTTTGTAATTTATAAAAATTTGATAGATATATTAAATACATTGCTATTAGTGTATTATGATAGTATTAATAATGAACAGAAATTGTTTTTTAAGAATGTAGTCTTCTGTTGTTACTATATAAAATTGTATTGGGGTTCTTTACATATGAAAAATATTTCCGATTACGAAATGCCTTTAGTCTTAAGAGATTTCCTTAATTATCTTCAGACAATTAAAGGGAAATCTATAAATACTGTTCAAGTGTATTTCTATGATCTTAGGGTCTTTCTACGTTTTCTAAAGCTTCATAGAAATCTTGTAAATAAAGAAATCGAATTTGATGAAATACATATTTCTGATGTTGATATTGTTCTTTTACGGACTGTTACATTGAGTGACTTGTACTCCTTTATGTCTTTTGTTAGTAATAAACGAGATAATACAGCTCATGCCCGTGCCAGAAAAGTTGCCAGTTTGAAATCTTTCTTCAATTACCTTATGACTAAGGCAAAACTTCTTGATGTTAATCCTACAAGTGAATTAGAATCACCAAAAATTTTAAAGAGATTGCCTAGATACTTGAATGTTGAAGAAAGCAAGCATCTACTCTCTTCTGTTAAGTTAGTTAATACTGAGTATTCTGTGCGTGATTATGCAATAATTACTCTATTTTTGAATTGTGGAATACGATTATCTGAGTTAGTGGGAATTAATCTAAGCAATATGAGAAACGAAAGTCTCACAGTTATTGGTAAAGGTGGCAAAGAGCGCAGCATACCTCTTAATAATGCTTGTATGCAAGCTATTGATGACTATTTGAAAGTTCGTCCCACTAATGGTATTAAGGACAAAAACGCCTTATTTATAAGCAAGCGAAAGCAACGTATAAGCAAGGAATCAGTGCAAAAAATCGTCAAAAAGTACATTATAGAAGCTGGACTTGATCCACAGAGATATTCAACTCATAAGCTGAGGCATACTGCGGCAACACTTATGTATAAGTATGGGAATGTTGATATAAGAGCTTTGCAGGAATTATTAGGTCATCAAAGCATTGCTACCACTGAAATATACACGCACCTAGATCAGCAGCAACTAAGAGATGCCGTAAATAAAAATCCACTTTCGGATTTTGGTGTATCAGAAGCAGCTGTGCCACCTGTAAAAAAGTAGCTGTAAATAAAACTTCCGCTTACTCTCTATTTCCAATATTAAAAGGAGCAAATAACAGACATTGTACTGTGTTATTTGCCCCTCCTAGTTGTATAATTAATAAACTTATAATTACAAGTTTACAGCATGTCTACATTTTAAGCGTACAATGGATATCTTCCACAAAGAGTTTTTACCCTATTTCTGATAATATCCTTAGAACTCTCAAAGTCAGTAATCGTAAGATAAATAAGTTCAGCTATTTCTTCCATATCTTCTTCATTCATTCCTCTTGAAGTCATAGCAGGAGTTCCGAGCCTAATACCACTAGTTATAAATGGACTCTGAGTATCAAAAGGTATTCCATTTTTATTACAAGTGATTCCAACATCATCAAGCTTTAGCTGAGCTTCTTTTCCAGTTATATTCATATTGGTTAAATTTACGAGCATCAAGTGATTGTCCGTTCCATCTGAAACCAGCTTAAATCCTTTATCCATAAGAGCTATAGATAATGCTTTTGCATTTTTAACGATATTTTGCTGATAAATTTTGAAGTCATCTGTAAGTGCTTCTTTGAAGCTAACTGCTTTAGCTGCAATTACATGCATCAAAGGTCCACCTTGTGTTCCCGGGAATATAGCACTGTCTATTTTCTTGGCATACTCCTGTTTACATAGAATCATGCCACCCCTTGGCCCTCTCAAGGTTTTATGAGTAGTTGTAGTTACAATATCGGCATAAGGTACAGGACTTGGATGTACACCAGCTGCAACAAGACCAGCTATATGTGCCATATCTACCATCAGTAGAGCTCCAACTTCATCTGCGATCTCTCTAAAAGCCTTAAAATCTAATGTCCTTGGATATGCACTTGCACCAGCAACGATAATCTTTGGAAAATTTACTTTTGCAAGCTTTCTAAGCTCATCATAATCTATGTAGCAGTTATCCTCCCTAACACCGTAAGGAACTACTTTGTAATACTTTCCTGAAATATTTACTGGGCTACCATGACTAAGATGACCACCATGTGCCAAATTCATACCTAAAATAGTGTCCCCTGGATTTAAGAAAGCAAAATAAACTGCTGTATTTGCTTGTGCCCCAGAATGTGGCTGAACATTTGCGTGCTGCGCACCAAATATTTCTTTTGCTCTGTCAATTGCTAGTTGTTCAATAACATCCACATGCTCACAACCACCATAATACCTTTTTCCAGGATAGCCTTCTGCATATTTGTTTGTTAAGGGAGTTCCAAGAGCTTCCATAACAGCATTGCTTACAAAGTTCTCAGACGCAATTAACTCTATCTTATCTCTCTGTCTATTAACTTCCAGTTCAATAGCCTCTGCTATTTGGGGATCCATTTCCTTTATTGTATCTATGTTATACACTATTTAGCCTCCACTCAATGTCAGATATAATTGTTTGACATTGTTCATTAGTTACACAACTAAAATTATAATAAAATAGCACTATAAATGTCAAATAAATATATAAAATAATTTAAAATGCCAATTTTATATATAGCCATTCATATTACCTTATAAAGTTCATCAGGTCCAGGTGGTTCAATATCTTTTACTGTTCCCCCATTCTTACTTATTAGCAGTCTTTCATTACCATTTGCAGTAACAGTTCCAATGATAGTTGCTTTAATATTATTGCTCTCTAAGAGCCTCACAAGCCCTTCACCATCAAGGCAGGTTATTAACATGCAGCCACTGGATATAAGTCGTAATACATCTAAATCTAATGCCTTACAGATAGATTTGGTAACAGACTCAACAGGAATATTATCTTTATTTATAATTATACCTGCAGATGAAGCCTCGGCGACTTCCCAAGCTGCGCCTAATATTCCGCCTTCTGTAACATCATGCATAGATGTAGCACCAAATTTACCTGCCAAAACACCCTCTTTTACAACACTTATTGATTTTATAAAGCTTTTAGCCAAGATTAAATCATCTTTGCTCAATTTGTCAGAAAGCCTATGCTCAAAATCATTTGCAATTATAGCTGTGCCTTCTAAGCCAGCACTTTTGGTGATTACTATGCTATCGCCAGGCCTTGCCCCAGTAGAGGACACAACCTCATTTTTCAAAGCTTTACCGATACAGGTGGTAGAAATCACTATCCTATTCACGGCTGAGGTAACCTCAGTATGGCCACCAATAATTTCAACATTCAGCTGCGCGGCAGTAAAACATATCTGCTCCATTACTTTTTCCAGCTCAGCCTCAGTTGTTCCAACTGGGCACAATATGGTAACCATTAAACCTAATGGCTCAACTCCACATGAAGCAATGTCATTACACGAAATGTGAACTGCCAGATGACCTGCATCATTAGCTGCTCCTGTAATAGGATCAGTTGAAAGTACGCAGGCATATTTTCCAAAATCTATAGCCGCACAGTCTTCGCCAATACCTGGACGAAGAATCACTTCTTTTCTAAACTTATTAATTTTACTAAGAACAATTTTATTCAAAACTTCATTTGGTACCTTACCAGTATCCATTATTTTCCTCCAGAATTTATGCTCTTTATCTAAACTAAGTGTTCTTTACATTAGCTAGCTGATCTTTAGCCACTTGATACTGATCACGAGCCATTTCAATTAGTTTAGGGTTACCTCTAGCCTCTACAGATGAAACTATACGGCTGAACCACAGAATCGCATCATTAAGCTTTCCTACTCTCCTGAATAACTCGGCAATTATGTACATACAAGTGTTTTCATCAAGCTTGTCCAGCGGAAATCTCTCTTTTTGATATGCATCGCTATAGGATGTTAATGCAAAATTAAGAAACTCAATTTCCTTAGGGTCTTCTTTGGATCTATACAACCATGCTATTCTTAAACAAACCTTTGCTAATTCACTACTTTTAGCATTTCGAACTTTCAAGCTGAGAAGTGCTAGTTTAAAAGCTGTAAGAGCATCCTCAATGGTTCTCTCACCTGTAAAGCTTCTCTTAATCCAATGATTGCTGATTTTATCTTTTATCGCTTGACTATCTTTAGTAAACAGCCCTTCAAACTTATCTTGCAGAGCCGCATATCCACAATTCTCACATACCCATACCTCATAAAAAAGTATATTAAGATTTTCGTAATTAACGCACATATCAGTATCTCTTGATTTAACTTTGCAGGCTTTTGTTTTCGCTTTTGTAACCTCTATTTCTTTGTTACATGCAGGACAAATAATTTTCTTATTATAAATTAATTCGTTCATGGTTATACCCCTAGTCGCTTTTTTAGAATATATCTAAATAATTCAGCATTTGAATAATTAGTATGTTAATTATCAGCTTTTTTAAATGATTCAAAATTTTTTCTATTTACAGCAAGTACTCCGCGCACTGGCTTGTATATATCTTGGCTGATTTTCTCACTATTTATTAATGCACCTTGTTTGTTGTAGATATCTCTATATAATACCACTTTTAAACCTTTTTTTTCGTTGACCTTAATAATTATTTCGTAATCTAATAGGCTTTCATTAATAACATATTCTGGATAAGGAGGTTCATACTCTGCAAGAATAATTGGCCTTAACACAACGACGGGATCTTCATTTCTTTTCTCGCCTATAATTTTTACAGTAATATTACCCTCATTGATTTCAGATACTATACAAATAGTATAATCCCTATTGTTCTTAAATTTCAAGTCAATATATCCCTCAGCTATAGTTGCATCCTGCCCAGGTGGTACATATCCCAGAACTATTGAGTGATTTACTCTACAAGTAACTTGCAGCATTGAAAGTAGAACTGCATTATACAATGTTGAAGACACTTGGCAAACCCCGCCTCCAGTCCCAGGTATAAGCCCACTCTTCATTATTATTGGTGCTTGCATAAATCCAAGCTCTGCTGTTCTAGGTCCAAGCGCTAAATCCATCGAAAACTCTTCTCCAGGCTTTAGTAAATAGTTGTTAATTTTTTGACATGCTAAAGCTATATTGTGTGCCCTATTATAATTGCTCATATTAAATCTAGTAGTATATGAAGCAAGAACATCTTTTATATCTTTTACATCAGCAATCGAAATTGAAGGTTTTATTGCTTGAACAATTAGAAATATATTATCAAAATTTCTGTTTAGAAGCTGTGCTTTAATCAACTTTGTGTTTGTGACAATATCAAAATTTCTACCCTCGGCATCTTTTGTATAGCTTATATTACCACAATTATATTTATAAGTGGAAGATATACCTGGAAAATCAATTTCTTTTTTTATAATTTCTAATTTTTCTATAATACTTGAATCATCATATTTTCCAGCCACTATAAGGTTAATTGGACAATTTTCTAGACTTTTAATCGTTCTCAGACGTTCTACTATGCCTCCTTCGTGTCCAATATTATAAGCATAATTAAGCGTCGCATCAAAATCAAACTGGTAATTGATACTTTCTATAGGAATCTTCCACATTTTTTTGTCGTACAGTAGTGAAATTACTTTGCTATAATATTTTTTAGAAAATTCATATTGTAGTATTTTTTTTGCCTGCACTTTTGATAAGCCTGAAATCTTAATACCGTCTATATTTATTCCATTATAATAATACTTGTAAGAAAGTTTTTTTTGGACAGAAATGCCCATAAATACGCTTAAAAGCAAAAGGCATGACACAGTGGCTATAATTATGTAATGTACTGTTTTTTTTCTATTCTTAAAATTGTTTAACTTTTTGTACATATTTACTCCCTAATTAACAGCTCAAACTTCCCAGCAATAAAATAAAGTAGATGTAACCCTGTATTATAATATTATTTAGTAAATAATATTATTTCATATTTACAAATATTAATGAAATAAAGCTATAAATTTTACTTTTTTTAACAACATCATTCAGGAGCATACATAACATACTCACTCACTTTTTCGTGTGTGTTATGAGTTCATCACATTGCTTTATGACTATATTATTATTATTTCGTAACTCCTTATGTCAACATAGCATATTATGCTATACAACCTATTAGTTTAAGGAGGTTATATAATTTATGAGTTGTAACCATAGAAGCAAAAAGCATTCTGAGAAAAAACATTCTGATGAAATACATTTTGAAGAAAAACATTCTGAAGAAAAACATTCTGACAAAAAACATTCTAGCAAAAAACACTCTAACAAAAAACATTCTAACAAAAACCATTCTAACAAAAGTCATTAAGATGTAAGAAATGTTATTTTTAATTTAAATGCTCAAAATATGGCTGCGGACAACAAATATATACGAAATTCACTAATATTTTTTAGGCACCCATTTCATTAATGAAATGGGTGCCTAAGTACTACTTAATTACAAACTGAGATTATTTTCTTATAACAATAATTTTTTTTTAGTTTTAAGGCTTAATTATAATTACTTCAGTGTTCAAAATGGCTGTATTTATTAATGGATCAAAATCAACAGCAGCTTCTGATAGCAGGATTTTTTCCAGCTTTGGCTTTGTCTGAGGATGCTTTGCAACAAATACAGTGCAGCAATCCTCATAAGGCAAAATCGAGGTTTCAAAGGTTTCAATTTTTCTAGCAATATCAATAATTTCTACCTTGTCCATACCTATTAATGGCCTAAATACTGGCATATCAACCGCAGCATCTGTACAATACAGACCATGCATAGTCTGGCTGGCAACCTGACCCATGCTTTCGCCTGTTATAAGCGCCATAGCATTTACCTTACGTGCTATCTGCTCAGAGATTTTCATCATGATACGTCTCATAATAATTGTGGCTTGTTCCTCATGGCAATTTTCATTTATAGATAATTGTATTTCGGTGAATGGAACCACATGCAAGCGTATTTTGCAGCAGTACTCCGTTAATATTTGTGCAAGATCAATTACTTTTTGTTTTGCTCTCTCGCTTGTGTAGGGATAACTATAGAAATGAATTGCCTCTATCTCTACACCCCTTTTTCCCATCATCCAACCTGCTACAGGGCTATCGATACCACCTGACAATAAAAGCATAGCTTTACCATTTGAACCCAAAGGCATTCCTCCATGCGCTTTAAAACTTTCTGAATAGACATAGGAGTTCTCTCTAACCTCTATATATACAATAAAATCAGGAGTTTTAACATCTACAGTTAAACCTGGAAGGTTCTCTAAAATGTAGCCTCCAACATCAGCACTAATCTCTGGTGACTGCATAGGAAATCTCTTGTTACCTCTTTTAGTTTCTACCTTAAAGGTTTTATGTCCATACTGATTTACTAATTCAGTAGCCAATTGCAGTGAATAAGACTTAATCTGATCATAATCAGTATCTATCTTCCATACTGGGCTTACAGAAATAATACCAAATACTTTTGTAACCTTTTGTAATACCAAATCAAAATCATAGTTTTCATCTTCAGGCTCAATATAAATCCTACCTTGAGATTTGATAACCTTAACCTTGCCAAATTTGTATATAGCACTCTTTATATTTCCTATAAGCATATCCTCAAAAACAGGTCTATTCAGTCCCTTAAGTATAATTTCTCCATAACGGACTAATATAATTTTTTTCATAGTTTTCCTCCACGTTTAATACTGATTACAGGTATGATTTCTTTTAATGCATTAATAGTTTCATCCATATCGCTAATAGTATTTGAAGATGATAAACTAAATCGAATAGCACCATCAATATATTTTGAGCTTACACCCATAGCTTTTAAAACGTGGCTATGTTTGTTCTTGAGTGACGAACATGCTGATCCGGTGGATACAAAAATGTTCGTCTGCTCAAGATGATGAAGCAAAACCTCTGATTTTAAATTTGGAAACGAAACATTAATAATATATGGTGAAGCCTGCTCTGGAGAATTGATCATTGCATCCTCAAAGCATTTCTTTATATTCAATAGAAAATGTTCTTTTAGAGCACTCACTTGAGTATAGCTTTCATTAATATCTGCAAATGTTTTTTCTGTAGCCAAGCCAAATCCACATATCCCTGGTACATTCTCTGTTCCTGAACGCAGTGATTTTTCTTGACCACCACCGAGCAATATTGGTTTTATTTTTATGCCCTTTCTAATGTAAAGTGCGCCCATTCCTTTTGGCCCATGAATTTTATGCGAGCTAATGGACAAGAGGTCTACGTTGCAGCTTGCTGGATAAATGCGTGTTTTGCCGAAGGCTTGAACCGCATCTATATGAAGAACTGCAGCTGGGCATATAGCTTTTCTTATTTTATTAATTTCCTCAATAGGCTGTATTGACCCTGTTTCATTATTTGTATGAATGAAACTTATCAGAGCTGTTTCACTCTCTAAAGCAGCTCTTAATGCATCTAACTTAATTATACCTTGGCTATCAACTGGAATATAGTCTACGATGTAGCCGACGCAAGCCAGCTGTTTGTATACCTCAGATATAGATGGATGCTCAATTTCACTTGTTATAATATGTTTGCCTGCCCTTGGATTTGCCTTCAAAAAACCAATTATAGCTAAATTATTTGATTCAGTACCCCCAGATGTAAAGCAAATCTCTTTTGCATCTACTTTCAATGCATCAGCAAGCTGCACTCTAGCATGCTTTACAAGATTCTCTGCCTCAATTCCTTTTGTATGCATCGATGAAGGATTGCCATAAAAATCTTTACTAACCTCATATATATATTGAACTACTTCGTCGTATGGTTTTGTTGTAGAACTATTGTCCAAGTAAATCTCTCTAATCATTCATTAACCTCTATAAAATCTTCTATTGTCACACTTCTATAATCACTATCTTCTTCAATGCAACGGCCACAATCATCACAATGCTTTGTTGGGTCTAAATCACAGATCTCACATTCTCCGCAATTAATGCACTCTCTATCATACAGCTCACACTTTTCTCCCATATTTACATCCTCCCTATTGCCTTTAGTATACCATAAATTAATGCCTGTGGCCTAGGAGGACATCCTGGGATATACACATCAACTGGCAAAACTGAATCAACACCGTTTTTACCCGCATAGCTGTTCTTAAATATACCACCGCTGCAAGCACATGCACCAACAGCGACGACTAGTTTTGGAGTTGGTGCAGCATTATATGTTTTTATAAGTGCTTCTTCCATGTTTCTAGTAACACAGCCCGTAACCAACAACATATCAGCATGTCTAGGAGATGCAACAAAGTGAATGCCAAAGCGTTCAATATCATTATAAGGTCCATTTAATGCCATTATTTCGTTATCACAGCCATTGCAAGAGCCAGCATCTACTTCTCTTATATTTAAACTTTTTCCAAATATTTTACTTACCTTTTCCTTAAGTTGCGTGCCTAAAAGTTCGTATTCTAAACCCTTCACATCATCGTCTATCACGCATATTGGTGTTGTTCGTAGGGCATCTCTGCTTTTTTGAGCAAGCTCAAATTTATTTGAAAGACAGACTGCCCCATTAGGACAGGCCTCCTCACAGAATCGGCAAAAGATACACTCATCTACGTTTACTGCAGGTGACTTTTCCTTTTGCTTATCATTATCAACGAAGACAATTGCTCCAGTTGGACAAGAATTAACACAACTCTTGCACCTAGTGCATTTATCATAATCAAATTCAGGTATACCTGTAATAAATGAACTCTTTATTGGTTTTTTGGGATAGTCAACAGTTACTGTACCATGTTGAAATAGTTTTTTTATTGTATTATGCATTGTGTTCCTCCATTTACAAATCGTTCCCAGCATAAGATAAGTTAAAGCTTTTATTAATTAATGGGAAGTCGGTCAATGTATTTGCCTTAACAGCATAGCAAAGTGCTGGCCAATTACAAAATGATGGTGTTCTTACCTTATATCGCAAAATAGTATTGTTTTCACCAGTCATTACAAAATGAATATTCTCACCTCTTGGTGCTTCAGTCATACCAAAAGCATAAGAATATGGCTTCAAATTTCCTACATCAACAGCTATAGGTCCTTCCTCAGGCATTTTCTCTAGTGCTTGCTTAATAATACTGATAGACTCTATTACTTCCTCTATTCTCACGTTCATCCTGCAATTTACATCACAATTGTTGTGCTCAGGAACATTAAATTTCAGATTTGAATAGGCTGCATATGGGAAATCTTTCCGTACATCGGCTTTTATCCCACTTGCTCTACCACCTGGTCCAACAGCATTTAAATCAACTGCAATGGAATTGCTTAAAATTCCAGTGTGCTCAACTCTATCAATAAACATGCCATTATTTTTAATTATTGCTACTGTTTCTTTAAACTCTTTGTCTAGTTTGTTTAGACATTCCAAAATAATTTTATCATTATTCCTTATAAAATCACGCCTCAAGCCCCCGGGTTTATTGGCATTTCTCAAAAATCTACTTCCAGTAAGCTGTTCACACAGTAGCTGAATCCAACGTCTCATCATTGCAAACTGTCCTGCAGCAAAAACATAAGCAGTGTCAACACACAGACCTGAGAGATCACCAATATGACTACAAATTCTCTCAAGCTCAGAAAATATAACTCTTGAGTAAAGTGCTCTTATAGGAAGATATGTTATGCCATTAAGTTTTTCAATTGCTTGACTATATGATAAAGAGTTTGTAAATGTCTCATCTCCTGAGATTCTTTCAGAAATCAAAAGTACCTTCATATAGTTTTCATTTTCAGAAAGCTTTTCTAAGCCACGGTGCACATAATATAGCTTTGCCTCAATGTTTATAATAGGCTCACCTGCAACGCTAAATCTAAAATGTCCAGGCTCAATAATTCCTGCATGGACTGGTCCAACAGCTACCTCAAATACTCCTGAGCCTGAAATACTTGCAAATTCAAGCTCACGCTTCTCAAAATCCAATCGAGTATTTACTTTAAAGTCCTTTTTTAGAGGATGAATATTCAGGGGGAAGTTGCCATGGTGCACTAGCTCCCTGTTATCTAGTATGTCATTGAATACTACACCAAACATATCTTGAATTTCTCTTTCATACAAGCTTGCAGCCGGGATTTCTCGTGTTATTGAATCAATCCGCATTGAGCAGCTTTTGTCAAGCTTTACATAAATAGTGATTAACGTATTGGAGGACCTAACAGCAAAGGTATAATAAACAATAATATTGTTATCAATTTCAGACGTGTCATTACCAAAAATATCAATAAGCACGCAATCGATATTTTTATAAATTTTAATACAGTCATCTTTTAAAGTTGATTGTGCAACCTCTGCATATAGCTCATTTTCATTTAGCAATTTGCTTTCAATTATATGCGAGGATAATAATCTATTGATAGCATCAAATATAGCTTCCGAAACCATGTTACTTCCCTCCTATCCCCAATATTATATTAGTAGTAGCATCCAACAATGACTTAAATGGGCTAGGAATGTATATACCAATGAATATTGTTATGCAAAGTAAAATAAGAAGAACTGTAGGGCCAATGATACCTAATTCACCTTTTTTAATCTCAGAATTAGTATTTCTCCCATAGAACATTTGGCTCAATTGCTTTATAAACCCAGCAAAAATTATTGCCAAGAAAAGCAAAAGCAATGCAGCGATTATGTACATTTTGGAGAAAAAAGCAGCTACAACCGTATTGAATTCACTCATGAAAATGCCAAAGGGTGGCATGCCGGTTATGGCAAAAACACCTAAAACAAAAGCGACACCAGTAACAGGCATAGTTTTTATCAAACCCCGTATACTGGATATTTTCTTTGTATGATATTTTAAATACACATTACCAGTAGCCAAGAAAAGCATTGACTTAGTCATGGCATGATTAAAAGTGTGATAAAGTGCTGCAAAAATACTTATTGGAGTGCATATGCCCAAGCCTATAGCGATAATTCCCATATGCTCAATGCTAGAATATGCCAAAATTCTTTTATAGTCTTGTTGAACTAAAACAAATATAGCAGCCGTTATAATTGATAATATCCCAAGTAATATAAGCAAATTACCAGTATACCTGCTGCTTCCCAAACTTTTGTTTACAATAGCCAAAACCCTTATAATACCGTACATTGCAGTATTTAACAGCACTCCTGATAGCAGGGCACTAACTGGTGATGGCGCTTGGCTATGAGCGTCTGGCAACCATGTGTGCATCGGAGAAAAACCAACCTTTGTGCCAAAGCCTATTAAAATGAATATAAATGCAATTTTTAAGATACTTGGATCAAGCGCAGAAGCATTGTCAATTAAAAATTTCCAATTAAGGCCTGAAATCTTGGCCCCTGGCAGCGCTACTGTAGATGAATAATAAAGGAGTATAATACCAAGCAGTGCAAATGCAATACCAACAGAACAAATAATTAAATATTTCCATGCTGCTTCAATAGCTCTTTTATTATTATAGAAACCAACCAAGAAAGCTGATGCCAGTGTTGTTGCCTCTATAGCAATCCACAAAACTCCCATATTCTGAGTAGTTAGTGCTAAAATCATTGACAGAACAAAAGCATTTGAAAGACAATAATAAAGCTTTAATTTCTTTAATGTAATTACTTTTCTTCTGAGCTCTTCACCAAAGTAGCTAATCGAATATAAAGAAACTAAAAAGAATGCCAAAGTAGTTATAAACAAAATATATCCACTTAATGAGTCGATATAGAACAAGTCCTTAAATATACCAGTACTATCAATAACTTTAGTCTTACTAATTTCAATAAGTGCTATTATAGAAAACACTAGAAGTGAAAGCGACCCAAATAAATTGGTTAAATGTATTACTATTTTATTTTTATTAGTCCATACTAAACCACCTGCAAGTGCAGGAATAGCCAACAATGCAAAAAACATACGCCCTCCAAAATTTTCTTAAATAGCTAACCTTTTAAATTCTTTAGTTTGTTTATATCTATTGATTCAAATGTATTATTTATCTTGAAAACAAATATACCCATTATTAGGAATGCTGTAAGTAAGTCAAAAAATAGTCCCAATTCAACTATCATAGGCATTCCCTCGGTAGTCAACATAGCCGCCATAAACATTCCATTTTCAATAACCAAAAATCCAACTATCTGGCCAATAGCTTTCTTTCGACTTATCATAAAAAACAAGCCTATCATTATAATAGAAAGCGAATATATCAAATAATTCTTTGCATTAGTATTGGTAATGCCTTCAATATTGTATATAACATACCAGCTTAGAAGAACAAGCCCACAGCAAATAATCATCGAAATAGGAATACTTATAAAGAAGTCCTTTTCAATGCTATATTCAACCTTCTCAGAAGTCCTCTTCATAACAAAAGGAATAATAATCACTTTGAACACGACAATAAGAACAAAAATAATAATTACAGCATCAAACTTTTTATTTAGAGTCATACTTCTCACAGATACCAATAATGACACAAGTGCAAGGAGTATTGATTGCACCCTAAATGTAGATATATATGCTTTTTGTCGCTTATTAGCAATAAGATTAAACGAAGAAATAAGTATTAAAATTGATAATAGGTTTAAAGCATTGTTGTACATGGCAAGCCTCCACGAGCATATAGCTCAAATTTATATTTCTATTTAAGAATGAAGCAAGTTAAAAATCCCAAAACCGACACAATAAAAGCAATTGCCGCAAAATTAGGTATACTATACAATCGCAGTTTAACAGTATTTAATTCCACAAGTGCCACAAGAATAGTAATTACTAATATTTTTAAAAGATAAATTCCCAAGCTTAAAAAGATATTTTCTATATTAAATCCTATAGGAATCAGTATATTTGCCATAAAAGTCATAAAAACAAGCTGTTTAAGGTATGTTCCTAACTCGATAAATGCAAGCTGCCTCCCCGAATACTCAAGCACCATTGCCTCATGTACCATTGTAAGTTCGAGATGGGTTGAAGGGTCATCAACCGGAATTCGTGAAGTCTCTGCAATCAAAATCATCAGCATGCTAGCAAACAGTAATATATTTATTGGAGTAAAAGCAGTTTCAGTATGATTTACAGCAAATTCGTATATTGAAGAAACATTTGTAGATGCAACACCTGCCCTTGCGCTTACAGTAATAATTATAAGGAACAGCGCAGGCTCCACTAATGCAGAAACAAGCATTTCTCTACTACTTCCCATTCCTCCAAAGGTACTGCCTGTATCTAGTCCAGCCAATGCCATAAAAATACGGCCGGTGACAAATAAATAAACTATAATCAATAAATCCGTAAAAAACGTAAACCCTGTAAGCTGATGAACCACAGGCAAGCAGCTCATAGCTACTAACGATGTAACAAAATACATATAAGGAGCCAAATTGTAAATCCATGATGCAGTAGATGAAACCACTAAATCTTTTTTAAATAACTTCATCAAGTCATAATATGGCTGAAATACTGATGCACCAATTCTGTGCTGTACCTTGGCTTTTATTTTCTTAATTACTCCTGTAAATATTGGTGCTATTAGCAATATAAATATAACTTGAAAAATTAATTTTAAAACTGACTCAATCATAAATCCATCCTTTTCAGTAGTGTTTGCATATATATTAAAAATCAATGTCAAAAAAGTTAGAGTATAGTCATTAAATACAGATATCAGCTATTATCCCATAAATGAGTAATATAACAACATTAAAATCAAAATACTAAAGAAATACATTAAGTATGCATGTATACTTCCTGTTTGTATTTTAAATCTTATTTTTCTTGAAAAATTAATTATCATTTTTATAAATGGTTTATATAAATATTTTTCAATTACCTTTTCTGTTGTTATAGTATAATTTCCATTCTTTATATAGTAAGGGCCATATCCTTCTGTTATAACCAAATCCCTATTGGGCTTAAACAACCCACGGAATATTATACGTAGCGATTTAGAATAACCAGTTGCCGAATATTGCATTTTGGGATTAAGCTTTGTAAATCCACAGTCCCAAGTATTATACCTTTGGACAGAAGTGCGTTTTCTGAGAGCCATTACTATTAATGCAACAATACCTACAAAAATCATAATAATAATTGTTAATAAACTCACTGAAATATTTAGATTATTTTTCTCTATTGGATAATGTAAAAAATTAGTAAGTGACCAATTTGTCGATAAAAGCTTCAAATTAACACACTCGTTACTTACATTATCTATAAGCCCAATAATATACTTGGGAAAAATACCAAGAACAAGACAAAGGCTCGCTGATATACCAAGTGCAACTAGCATAGGTTTTTTCGGTTCTTTTGCATTTTCAGCATCTGCACTTCTTGGCACACCTAGAAATGAAACACCATATAGCTTCACAAAACCATATGCTACCAAAGCGCCAGTTAGTGCCAACATTGCTGCAACAATCATAAACAATATAACAAGTGAAAATTGCCCTAAGGGGGCAAACCAAATTATACAATTTATTATCGTCTGAAAAATGATGTACTCACTAATAAAACCATTAAATGGAGGCACTGCAGAAATAGCTAGACATCCAACAAATATAAAAACAGATGCAATTGGCATCTTCTTGATGAGCCCACCCAACTTCTCCATATTTCTTGTATGTGCAGAATATTGAATTGCTCCAGCACTCATAAATAATAGAGACTTAAAAACAGCATGGTTTAAAGTATGTAAAAGTGTTGCTGTTAGTGCCAAGGAAAGTAAAAATGTATTATCTGTTGCTCTAGCAATAAGAGTAATACCAAGTCCACAAAAAATGATACCCATATTTTCAATACTTGAATACGCAAGTAGTCTCTTAATATTAATAGTAGATGCTACAGAATATGCAATTCCCAAGATAGCAGAAATAGCACCAATTACCAAGGTCAAAACTCCCCACCACATAGCATTATCTGGCAGAACATCAAAGACCATTCTTAGCAGCCCATAAATTGACATCTTAATCATGACACCCGACATTAGTGCCGAGACATTACTTGGTGCAACGGGATGAGCATATGGCAACCAAACATGCACAGGTATGATTCCAGCTTTTGTGCCAAATCCCAGAAGCAAAAAGACATATATTATATTAGCATAATTACTTGGTATAGCTGATTCACTAATTGTAGCTAAATCAAAACTTTTTGTCCAATATGCCATTAATACAAAAGCAGCAGTGATAAAAGCAGTCCCTGTAAAGGTCATTATAATGTAGATTCTGCCAGCCTTTTGGACGTCTTCCTTTTCATGCTCATAAATGACCAAGAAATATGAAAGCAACGACATAAGTTCCCAAAAAATCAAAAACAAAAGCAAATTACTGCTTGCAGTCAAAAGAATCATCGATAGTATAAATAGGTTGTAAAAGAATCCAAATACAGAAACATTGCGTATATAAAAATAATGAGACATATAAGTATATGAATACAATGAAACCACCATAGTAACTATGGAAATTATCAGAATAAAAAATGCAGAAAGATTATCAATATTGAAATCCAATGAAAGAAAAGGAATGTTTGTATTAAAATTTAGGGAAATATCCTTTAAAAATAGTAATTTGTATAACATTATTATACTTAATAAACCACTAGCAACTAAAGCAAATGTATTTGATAATTGATTTGATATCTTTGGAGATGAGTATGAAAGTAATGAAGATAATGCCCCTATCAAATATAATACCACACATGTTATAAAAAAGATTATTAAGTGATTTACTGTCATAAACTAAAAACCTCCAACGAAAGCCAATTATGCTTAAAAGCTTGCTACGTACAGCACTATAATACTACTGCACATTATAATTGTCAAATAACCGAAAATTTTGTTTGAAATTTATTGTTATTTGACAACAGATATTACACTCTTAATATAATTAATTTTCAATAGGAATTAAAATAGCTGTGTTTTCATTAAGCAAACTCGAATCCAAATTATTAATTTTTTTAATATTATGAATATACTCTCTGATATCGCTGTTGTTGCCATACTTCTCTGCTATAGCCCAAAGAGTATCTCCAGAATGAACTGCTATAGACTGATACTGTGGAGTTTTATAACCAGATACAGAAGCTGTATAGATCAGTGTAAATGTAATAAGAGAAATAATAAATAAAAACCTAAAAACCTTTATTTTCTTCTTTAAAACATATTTATTCTTCGACATATTAGTCATCCCCCAAACATATGTTCTTTATATTCTTATATTACAGAACATATGTTCCGTTGTCAATAGGTTTTAAATTTTTTCGAACATTTGTTTGATTTAGAAGATTTATTGTGGTATTATATTACTAATAAAACTACATATTTACAGAGGTTAGCTCATTATATTATGTTCCCGCTATGCGGCTCATGGAGGTTACTATGGCAAAGAAAAATTCAACTAAACAGCAAGAAATACTTGACTATATTTATAAATGTGTAAATGAAAATGGATATCCACCATCTGTTAGAGAGATATGTGTTGCTGTTGGTTTTAAGTCCACTTCTACTGTTCATGCTTATCTACAAAAGCTCACAGATAGTGGAGTGCTTTATAAAGATCCTACAAAACCAAGAGCAATCAAGATTTTAAAAAACTCAAATATAAATACAAAGGGAGTACATTCCGATTCTAAAGAAGGCTATTACACTTCTCGAGAAATGGTTGAAGTTCCTGTTGTTGGCAAAGTAGCTGCAGGACAGCCTATTTTAGCTGTTGAAAATATCACAGATACCTTCCCACTCCCAGTGGAATTTGTGCAAAACGGCGATGCTTTTATGCTTAGAGTTCAAGGGGATAGCATGATTGAGGCGGGTATTTTGGATAGAGATTTTATATTAGTCAAGCAGCAAGCCTCCGCCAATAATGGAGACATTGTTGTAGCCCTTATTGGTGATGAAGCCACTTGTAAAACATTTTTTAGGGAAAAGGATCATATTAGATTGCAACCTGAGAATAGCAGATTGGAGCCCATTATAGTAAAGGACGATGTTTCTATATTAGGTAAGGTAATCGGTGTATTCAGGCTTATGTAAAGTCACCTGTAATCAGATTTTACTATAATAAAGAAAAGTCTGCGTATAAATACGCAGACTTTTTTCCCTAACTATTGTCGAGTAGGTGCACCTCGCGGTACTTACCCCTCACAGATCCGGACGTGCCCAATTAAGGCATCCGGCTCTTCACTCCGCCATTCACATAAATCTTAGCCATATATGTTTACATAGATTTTAGGTCTTCTTAT